>DASTYO010000095.1:0-2069 GCA_035764875.1 Acidimicrobiales bacterium
CGCAGTCCTGACGCGCAGTCCTGACGCGCAGGGCACACCCGCCACGACCCCCTCCACACGGGGGCTCCGGGCGCTGTGTGCGGCGTGCTGTGCCGGGGATCACGCCCGGTCACGGTCCCGTCGGGCGAACCGGCGTGGAGACCCGGCACCCGGCAGGTCTATCGTCGGGCCAGCGCAACACGATGTTCGCAGGGATTTCATACGTACAGAGGAACGGGTGAGCCGTGGACCTGATGGAGTACCAGGCGAAGGAGCTCTTCGCCAAGCATGACGTGCCGGTGACCATGGGCGTCGTCATCGAGAGGGCCGAGGACGCCGCCGGCGCCGTCGAGCAGCTCGGAGGCGGCGCCGTCGTCGTCAAGGCGCAGGTCAAGGCAGGGGGTCGCGGCAAGGCCGGCGGCGTCAAGCTGGCCAAGACGCCCGAGGAGGCCGTCGAGCACGCCGGGAACATCCTCGGCATGGAGATCAAGGGCCTGACGGTCAACCGGGTCCTCATCGCCCCCGCCGCCTCCATCGAGGAGGAGTACTACTTCTCCTTCCTGCTCGACCGCGCGAACCGCTCGTACCTCTGCATCGCCAGCGTGGAGGGCGGCGTCGAGATCGAGGAGGTCGCCAAGACCAACCCCGACGCCGTCAAGAAGATCCCGGTGAGCGCCGCCACCGGCGTGGACGCGGAGAAGGCCGCCGCGATCGTCGAGGAGGCCGGCTTCCCGGAGGCCCTGCGCGAGCAGGCCGTCGACCTGGTGCAGGCGCTGTGGCGGGTCTTCACCGAGGAGGACGCGACCCTGGTCGAGGTGAACCCGCTGGCCCGGCTGGCCGGTGACAAGCTCGAGGCGCTCGACGGCAAGGTCTCCCTCGACGACAACGCGGACTTCCGCCACGAGGACCACCAGCAGTTCGAGATCCGCGAGGAGGAGGACCCACTCGAGGCGAAGGCCAAGGACAAGGGCCTCAACTACGTCAAGCTCGACGGCCAGGTCGGCATCATCGGCAACGGCGCGGGCCTGGTCATGTCCACCCTCGACGTCGTCGCGTACGCCGGCGAGAGGCACGGCGGCGTGAAGCCGGCGAACTTCCTCGACATCGGTGGTGGCGCGAACGCCCAGGTGATGGCCGACGGCCTCGACGTGATCCTGCACGACGACCAGGTCAAGAGCGTGTTCGTGAACGTCTTCGGCGGGATCACCGCCTGCGACGAGGTCGCCAACGGGATCGTCGGCGCGCTCGACATCCTCGGTGACGAGGCGACCAAGCCGATCGTCGTACGCCTCGACGGCAACAACGTCGAGGAGGGTCGGCGCATCCTCAGCGAGGCGGACCACCGCCTGGTGACGATGGTCGAGACCATGGACGGCGCGGCCGACAAGGCCGCCGAGCTGGCGAACGCCTGACCCGGACGAGGAAGAGGACGCACGAACAATGTCGATCTACCTGAACAAGGACTCGAAGATCATCGTCCAGGGCATGACGGGTGGCATGGGCTCCAAGCACACCACCCTCATGGTCGAGGCGGGCTCCACCATCGTCGGCGGTGTCAACGCCCGCAAGGCCGGTACGTCGGTCGAGCTCGGCGGCAAGGACCTCCCGGTCTTCGGCACCGTCAAGGAGGCGATGGCCGAGACCGGCGCCGACGTCTCGGTCGTGTTCGTGCCGCCGGCGTTCACCAAGGACGCGTGCATCGAGGCGATCGACGCAGGCATCGGCCTGCTCGTCGTGATCACCGAGGGCGTGCCCGTGCAGGACTCCGCGGAGGTGTTCGCCTACCTCGACGGCAAGTCCACCCGGATGATCGGACCCAACTGCCCGGGCATCATCACGCCCGAGGAGTCGCTGGCCGGCATCACGCCGCACACGATCGCCGGCAAGGGCCCGATCGGGCTGGTGTCGAAGTCCGGCACCCTGACCTACCAGATGATGTACGAGCTGCGGGACTTCGGCTTCACCACCGCGATCGGCATCGGCGGTGACCCGGTCATCGGCACCACCCACATCGACGCCCTCGAGGCGTTCGAGGCGGACCCCGAGACCAAGGCGATCGTGATGATCGGCGAGATCGGCGGCGACGCCGA
>DASTYO010000096.1:0-8469 GCA_035764875.1 Acidimicrobiales bacterium
CGGCCGCCGGCTCGTCCGCGGCTCGGCGCTCCTCGGTGGCACGCGGCTCGGTCGCCACGTCGACGGCATCGGCGTCCTCGGTCGCCCGCCCCGGCCCGTCGGTGAGGGCGAACAGCAGGGCCACGCCGACGAGCACGACCAACCCGAAGGCGAGGCCGAACCAGTTCAGCGGCCCCCGCAGACCACCGCCGCCCGGTCCGTGGACCTGCGGGCTCCCGGGGTCCGACCCCACGTGCGTTGCATCCGATGTCACGCTCATGACCGCCACCTCGTCGGGAGACGATGCCTGTTGTCGGCATCGTCCCGAACGGAGGCGATCACGAGTAGATCCGCCCGTCCTCCGCCACACACGTGGTTCTGCCACGCGCCTGCGTGGAGCGCCGCGGTCCCGCAGGCGGTTCCACCTGCGCGCCGCTCGCCGCTGCGCTCAGACCGGACGGACCTCGAAGCGCCACGCCGGCTCGGCCATCACCAGGCGGTGGCGGGGGCCGGCGCGGCTGAGGTCGCCGTGCTCGTAGGCCTCGTCCTCCTCCCACAGCGCCACCAGCGCGGCGCCGTCCTCGGAGGGCAGGATCCGGGTGGCGTAGCGGGGCGGGGTTCGGTCGCGGGCGGCGGCCAGGGCCTCGTCGACGTCGGCGTGGGCGGCCAGCTCGTGCAAGGTCACGAACGTGGGCGGCACGAGCTGGATCTCGCCGGCGTCGCGGCGGCGCAGCATGTCGGCGGGCCGCACCCACTCGTGGTCGTGGATCTCGCCGTGGTCGATGGTGACCACGCCGCCCTCCCCCACCGGCGCCCGGCACACGAAGAACCACGTGAGGAACCGCTTGGTGCTGTTCATCGCCATGTCCTCGGGCGGGGTCCAGTGCGAGAACGGCACCATGCCCGCCGGCTCGACGAGCAGGTCGGCCTCCTCGAGCGCCTCCCGGGCCGCGGCGCGCGTGGCCGCCTCCAGCTCGAGGCCCGGCGGTGCCGGGCCCTCGGGCCCGTCGGGGTCGTCGGCGTCGGGCCAGTCCTCGGGGTCGATGCGCCCGCCCGGGAACACCCACATCCCGCCGAAGGCGATCTTGGAGTTCTTGCGCAGCATGAGCACCTCGAGCGCGGTGCTGCCGTCGGGCTGGCGGGCGTCGCGCAGGGGGATCACCGTCGCGGCGGGGATGCCCTCGCCCTCGGTCCGCAGGAACGTCATCGCCGGCCGCCGGGGAGGGCGCTCAGGACGAGGCCTCGGTGAGGGCCCGCTTGGTGAGGACGCGCGCCAGGTGGCGGCGGAACTCGACCGAGGCGTTGAGGTCGGCGGCCGGCTCGGTGCCCTCGTCGGCCACGGCGGCGGCGGCGTCGATGGGGCTGCCGGACGCGATGGCGGCCTCGGCCGCCGCGGCGTGGACCGGCCGGCTGTCCATGTTGACCAGCCCGATGCCGACGGCGTCGGGCGAGGTGCGCACGCACGCCACGCCGACGATGGCCCAGTCCTGGGCCCGGCGGTTGAACTTCTGGAACGACCACCCGGCACCGGTGACCTTCGGGACCCGGATCTCGGTGAGCAGCTCGGTCTCGCCGAGCGCCGTCTCGAGGAAGCCCTGGAAGAAGTCGTCGGCCGCGATCTCGCGGGTGCCGTCGGGGCCCTGGGCCACGAACGTGGCGCCGAGGGCGAGCAGCACGGCCGGCAGGTCGGAGGCGGGGTCGCCGTGGGCGATGGAGCCGCCGATGGTGCCGCGATGGCGGACCTGGGGGTCGCCGACGTGGGAGGTGGCGTGGGCGAGGATCGGGACGTGCTGGCGCAGCACGTCGCTGACCTCGACGTCGCGGTGGCGGGTGAGGGCGCCGATGGCCACGTGGTCGCCCTCGTCGCGGACGTACTTCAGGTCGTCGACGCGACCGACGTCGACGAGCACCGAAGGCGTGGCGAGGCGGAGCTTCATCAGGGGCACGAGCGAGTGGCCGCCGGCCAGCACCTTGGCCTCGTCGCCGTGCTCGGCGAGCGCAGCCAGCGCCTCCTCGGCGGAGCCGGCCCGCACGTAGTCGAACGCGGCGGGGATCACTGCGCCACCTCCACCTTCGTGCCGCCCCGGCCGGTCTTCGCCGCAGCGAGCACCGCCTGGACGATGTTGTGGTAGCCGGTGCAGCGGCACAGGTTGCCCTCGAGGCCCTCGCGCACCTCGGCCTCGGTGGGGTCGGGGTGCTCGTCGAGCAGCGACGTGGCGGCCATGACCATGCCGGGCGTGCAGTAGCCGCACTGCAGGCCGTGGTGCTCGCGGAACGCCTGCTGCATGGGGTGCAGCTCCTCGGCGGAAGGGGCCAGGCCCTCGATGGTGGTGATGCGGCAGCCGTCGGCCTGCACGGCGAGGATGGTGCAGGACTTCACGGCCTCGCCGTCGAGGTGGACGGTGCAGGCCCCGCAGGACGACGTGTCGCACCCGATGTTGGTGCCGGTGAGCCCGAGCGTGTCGCGGATGTGGTGGACGAGCAGCGTGCGGGGCTCGACGTCGTGCCGGGTCTCGCTGCCGTTCACGGTGATCGAGATCTCCACTCGGTCACCCCCCTTTCGTCTTGGAGCACGGGTGCGCCGGTCGCACCGTTCGGCGCTCTTCCTAGCGCATCGCCGGGTCACGTCGCGGACCACGAAGTGGCACTACCATGCCAGCAGTGGGCGCCGCGCGGGCGGGCCCCGCAAGGAGGCGAGGTTCGGCGATGGGCTGGCTCCGGAGCAACCGACCCGAGGCGGCGCCGGGCGATCCGGCCGACCGCCTCGGCGCCATCACCCCCGGCGTGCCGGGGCACTGCCCGGCATGCGACGGCCTCGGGTACATCGACAACATCGACCTCGGCCACCGGTACCAGATCCAGCACTGCAAGGACTGCGGGCACCGCTGGGAGTACCTCTTCGACGAGGACGGCGCGGTGGTGGGCCTCACCGAGCTCGACGAGCACGGCCAGCCCAGGTCGCGCACCCGGATCCGGCCGTTGCGGGCGGCCGCCGCCGGGCCGGACGCGACCGGCGAGCCCGCTGGCGCCCCGGTCGACGAGGTCGACGAGGTCGATGACGAGCAGGTCGTCGAGCTCGTCGAGGAGCCCACGGACGCCGACGCCCCCGCCCCCCGGCTGGACGACGTGATCGACCTGCGTGACCCGGAGCCCGTGGCGGCCACCGCGCCGGCGGCCGAAGCCGTGCCGGAGCAGATGAGCCCGGCCGAGTGGCTGCGCCACTCGCTGCGCCGCTGACGCTGACCGGTCAGCCGCGGGCGGCGGCGATGGCCTCCCAGACCCGCTCGGGCGTGCACGGCATGTCGACGTGGGCGACCCCGAGCGGCGCCAGCGCGTCGCACACGGCCGACTGCACCGCCGGGGTGGAGCCGATGGTTCCCGACTCGCCGATGCCCTTGGCTCCGATGGGGTTGACCGGGGTCGGCGTCTCCATGGTGACCAGCTCGAAGCTGGGCAGCTCGGCCGCCGAGATCATGGTGTAGTCGGCCAGGTTGGCGGTCTGGGGGTTGCCGTCGTCGTCGTAGCGCACCCACTCGTACAGCGCCTGGGCGACACCCTGGGCGATGCCTCCGTGGCGCTGGCCCTCGACGAGCAGCGGGTTGAGCACGGTGCCGGCGTCGTCACAGGTGACCATCCGCTGCAGGCGCACCATGCCGGTCTCGGTGTCGACCGCGACCACGGCGACGTGGGCGCCGAAGGGGAACGTGGGGCTGGACGCCTCGAAGTCGGTCTCGGCCTCGATGCCGCCGGAGCCGGCGGCGGCGGCGACCTCGGCCCACGACTTCGACACGGCCGGCGTGCCCGCCACGTGGAAGGCGCCGTTGGCCCGGTCGAGCTCGACGTCGGCGGGGTCGGCCTCGAGGAGCTGGGCGGCCAGCTCACGGGCCTTGTCGAGCACCTGGCCCGACGCCTGGTGGATGGCCGAGCCGCCGAGCTGGAGCGAGCGCGACCCGAACGTGCCGACGCCGCGCGCGACCTCGTCGGTGTCGCCGTGGCGCACCGTGACCTGGTCGAGCGGGATGCCGAGGGTGTCGGTGACGAGCATGGCGAAGGCGGTGTCGTGGCCCTGCCCGTGCGCGCTGGCGCCGGTGTAGGCGGTGGCCGAACCGTCGTCGTGGACCACGACGCGCCCGTACTCGGATCCGGCCTGGGGCCCGGCGGTGACCTCGACGTACACCGACACGCCCACGCCGAGCTGGACGGGGTCGCCGGACTCCCGACGGCGGGCCTGCTCGGCGCGCAGCTCGTCGTAGCCGGCGGCGTCCAGCGCCTGCTCGAGGCAGCGTTCGTAGTCCCCGACGTCGTAGACGGCGTCGGTGGCGGTGGTGTGCGGGAAGTCGTCGGCGGCGATGAGGTTGCGCCGGCGCACCTCGGCGGGATCCATGCCGATCTCGTGGGCGAACAGGTCCATCGCCCGCTCGATGGCGGCGGTGGCCTCGGGCCGGCCGGCGCCGCGGTAGGCGACGATGGGCGTGGTGTTGGTGAGCACCGAGCGGGCGTTGAACTGCACCTGGGGGATGGCGTAGACGCCGCTGGCCATCATGCGGGTGAGGAACGGCAGGAAGGCGCCGAGCGAGGGGTAGGCGCCGGCGTCCTGGACCACGTTGAGCCGGTACGCGGTGACCTTGCCGTCGCGGGTGCCGCCGAGCTTGACCGAGTGCCACTGCGCCCGGCCCTGGCCCATCGCCACCATGTTCTCCGAGCGGGTCTCGGTCCAGCGCACGGGGCGGCCGACCTGCTTGGCCAGCCAGCCGAGCAGCACCTCTTCGGGGTACGCGCCGATCTTCGGGCCGAAGCCGCCGCCGACGTCCGGGGCGACGACGCGCACGGCGGTCTCGTCGAGCCCGTACACGCCCTGGAGCGTGGCCTTGACCCCGTGGGGCGCCTGCGTGGACGCGAACTGCACGAGCCGGTCGCCGTCCCACGTGGCCGCGCCGGAGCGCACCTCGAGCGGGCAGCCGGCCACGCGCTGGTTCACGAAGTCGTGCTCGATGACCACCTCGCAGCCCTCGAAGGCGGCGTCGTCCTCGCCGAACAGGAGCTCGAGGGCGGCGTTGGTGCCCGCCTCGTCGAACAGCAGCGTGTCGCCGTCCAGCGACTGCTCCGGCGTGAGGACGGCCGGGAGGAAGTCGATGTCGGCCCAGACCAGCTCGGCTGCGTCGGCCGCCGCCTGCGGACTCTCGGCGACCACCGCGGCGATCGGCTCGCCGACGAAGCGCACCTTGCCGCGGGCGAGGATGGGCTGGGACTGCTGCTCGTTGAGCAGCGGCACGGCGAGGGGCATGAGCGGCAGGTCGGCGATGTCGTCGCCCGTGAAGACCGCCACCACGCCCGGTGCCTGCCGGGCCTCCTCGACGTCGACCGAGGCGATGGTGCCGTGGGCCACCATCGAGCGGACGTAGGCGACGTGGAGGGCACCCTCCAGCAGGGGGTCCCGGACGTCGGCGACGTAGCTGCCCCCGACGGTGAGGAACTTGGGGTCCTCGGTCCGCAGGACCCGGTTGCCAAGGATGCTCATTGGTTCCCCTCCTCGCCCCTCGGGGGCGGTCGTCGATGACGCGGGGAACCTAGTCGCGGCCGACGGTGCCGTCGGGGGGTGCGCCGCCCTCCTCCGGCGGCGGCGCCAGCGGCTCGCCGAACGGCCAGATCTCGGGGAGCTCGACCGGCTTGGCCGGCGCGGGCAGGACGGCGTAGGCCTCCTCCCCCGGCATCACCAGCCCGTACTGCGAGCGGGCGATCTGCTCGATCTGGGCGTCGGAGTCGAGCTCCTCGACCCGCTGCTCGAGCGCGTCGCGCTCGGCCCGCAGCTCGTCCAGCTCGGCGCCGGTCTCGGCGAGCGCGGCCCGCTGGTCGAGCCAGGTGCGGGTGGGGAACACGTACACCGCGAGCGCGGCGATGGTGGCGACCGCGAAGCTGGCGAGCAGGAGCGGCCGGACCCACCGGGCGAAGCCGGGTGGTGCCTGCGGCCGGCGGCCGCCGGCGCGGTGGGTCGGGGCCGAGGCGGTCACCGCGGCTGGACACCCGGGGGCAGCGCGTCCCAGCCCCGGTAGGCGGCGGTCTCGCCGAGCAGCGCCTCGATGCGCAGCAGGCGGTTGTACTTGGCCACGCGGTCGGAGCGGGCGGGCGCGCCGGTCTTGATCTGCCCGCAGTTGGTGGCCACCGCGAGGTCGGCGATGGTGGTGTCCTCGGTCTCGCCGGAGCGGTGCGACATCACCGACGTGTAGGCGCTGCGGGTGGCGAGCTCCACCGTCTCGAGCGTCTCGGTGAGCGTGCCGATCTGGTTCACCTTCACCAGGATGGAGTTGGCGGTTCCGCTCTCGATGCCGCGGGCGAGCCGAACGGCGTTGGTGACGAACAGGTCGTCGCCCACCAGCTGCACCCGGTCGCCGAGGGCCTCGGTGAGCTCGCGCCAGCCGTCCCAGTCCTCCTCGTCGAGGCCGTCCTCGATGGAGACGATGGGGTACCGGTCGCAGAGCCCGGCGAGGTACTCCACCATCTCGGAGCTGGACAGGCTGCGCCCCTCCCCCTCGAGGTGGTAGGCGCCGTCGCGGTAGATCTCGGAGTTCGCGGCGTCGAGGGCGATGGCCATGTCGGAGCCGGGGGTGAGGCCGGCGGCCTCGATGGCCTCGACGAGCACCTGCACGGCCTCCTCGTTCGACGACAGGTTCGGCGCGAACCCGCCCTCGTCGCCGACTCCGGTGGACAGGCCGCGCCCGGACAGCACCTTCTTCAGGTGGTGGTAGGTCTCCGCGCCCCAGCGCAGCGCCTCGGAGAACGAGGCCGCCCCGAGGGGCATGACCATGAACTCCTGGAGGTCGACGTTGTTGTCGGCGTGGGCGCCGCCGTTGAGCACGTTCATCATCGGCGCCGGCAGCACGTGGGCGCCGGCGCCGCCGACGTAGCGGAACAGGGGCAGCTCGCACTCCTGGGCCGCGGCGTGGGCGACGGCGAGGGACACGCCGAGGATGGCGTTGGCGCCGAGCCGGGCCTTGTTCTCGGTGCCGTCGAGGTCGAGCAGCGTCTGGTCGACGAGGCGCTGGTCGGCGGCCTCGAGGCCGAGGAGGGCGTCGGCGATCTCGCCGTCCACGTGGGCGACCGCGTCGAGCACGCCCTTGCCGAGGAACCGGTCGCCGCCGTCACGGAGCTCGACGGCCTCGAACTGGCCGGTGGAGGCGCCGGAGGGCACGATGGCCGCGCCCGTGGCGCCGGACGCCAGCTCGACCTCCACCTCGACGGTCGGGTTGCCACGGGAGTCGAGGACCTCCCGGCCCTCGACGTGTTCGATGCTGCTCATCGCTCGATCTCTTGTTGCCGCTGTTGCTGGTGTGGGGCACGTTACCGCTGGGGGAACAGAGCCGACAGCATCGGGGCCGCCGGAGGCCGGTGCTGGCAAGGCCTTCGACAGATGGCCGCCGAGACCCCGGGCGTAGGATCCGGCCCGGTGACCACGGCCGACACCTTGCTGGACGAGCTGGACGCCGTCGTCGGGTCGTTCGCCCTGCACCTGCGCACCCGTGACGTCGGCCGCGGCGTCGACGCGCTCCGTGGGGTCTCCGAGGTCGTGCGCCGCGCCGTGCGCGACGGCGTGCTGCCGCCGCGGGTCTCGCCGGTCGTCGCCCTCCCCGACGGGCCGCTGGTGCGCCTCGACGACCTGCCCGGCGACCCGCTCACCCGCCGGCGCATCGCCGACGCCGTCGACGACCTGGTGGTCGATGCCGGCTTCCACCCCGACAGCGCGGTGCTGTGCGAGGTGGACGGCCTGGCCGACCTCGACGACTGCCCCCGGGCCGTCGTGCTGCGCCTGTTCCCCGAGCCGGCGGGCAGCGCCGGCCACCTCCCGGCGACGTGGATCGACCTCGCGGCCGAGTGGGTCTTCGGCGACCAGGACCCCGAGACGCTCGTGCGCCTGCGGGTGCTCGGGGTCGAGGTGTCGGTGATGGCCAAGGAGGCGTCCGGCATCCTCCACGGCTGCGCCCGGGCCCGGGCCTGGTGCGACGTGGTCACCGGGGACGTGCACACCCGGGTGCGCACCGCCTCCATCAGCTTCGGCATCGCACCCCACGTCGCCGTGGCCGCCGGTGGCCCCCGCTGCGACGACGCCGGCCTCCTCGCCCGCTTCGAGCTGCTCGCCGACGTGGCTCGCGAGCACGCCGGCGCCCCACGCCGGGGCCACGACCGGGTCACCTACGCCTGCCTCGACTTCGAGGAGACCTTCGGCGACCTCGGGACCGGCCTGTCCGGTGCGCCGTGGGCGTTCGACGACGGCGCCTCCCCCAACCGGGTCGCGGGCCGGCTGGTCGACCGCTACGTGCCGGACGTCTTCCCGTACCAGGTGCTCGGGCCGCGCCACGTCGAGGCCCTCGGGGGCCCCGTCCCCGAGATGGCGCCCGTCGGCGACGAGCGCTGGGAGCTGGTGCTCGGCGACCCGTCCGACTGGCTCCCGACGGCCGAGCTGCGCGACGAGCTGCGTCGGGACGGCTGGCGGACGGT
>DASTYO010000097.1:0-57390 GCA_035764875.1 Acidimicrobiales bacterium
CGACGGGCACGAGCCGTCCGACGAGCTGGCCGCCGAGCTCATCCGCCACGTGCGCGAGCACCTGGCCGGGTACAAGGCGCCCCGCTCGATCGACTTCGAGGACGAGTTCCCCCGCCACCCCACCGGCAAGCTCTACAAGCGGCTCCTGCGCGACCGGTACTGGGAGGGTGCTGGCCGGACGATCTGAGCGATCTGGGTAGCCTCCGGCCCATGCGCTGCCCCGTCTGCCTCGAGGCCGAGCTCGTCCCGCACGTCCGTGACGGCATCGAGATCGACCACTGCCCCCGCTGCCGGGGGATGTGGCTCGACCGGGGCGAGCTCGAGAAGCTGCTCGATCTCGCCGACGCCCGCTCGCCCGAGCCCCGCATCGCCACACCCCAGCCGCCCCGCGCCCCGGAGCCCCTCGCCTCCGATCGACGGGCGCACGACCGGTACGACGACCGCGACCGGTACGACGACCGCGACGAGCGGCGAGGTCCGCACCGCAAGAAGCGCAAGGGCGCCTTCGCCGACTTCCTCGAGGACATCTTCGAGGGCTTCGACTGAACCCCCCGACGACGCTGGACGCGGATGCTGCGCACGACGCTGCGCAGGAACCGCGTCCAGCGTCGGAGGGGTCAGGCGGAGAGGTCGTCGAGGGCGGCGCGCAGCGACTGGAGCTCGTCGGCGACGCCGGCCAGGCCGGTGACCGCGGTGTCGGGCACGTCGACGGCCACGGCGCCGGCGAGGGCCACGACCTCGTGCAGGCGGAGCTGGAGCCGGTGCAGCTCCTGCGACTCGCGCTCGACGGCGTCCCACACCCGGTGCACCGACCCGAGCTGGCGGTCGAGCGACTCGGCCATCTGCTCGAGGTCGTCGGTGGGGCGCCCGTCGTCCCGAGCCTGGTCGAGCCGTCGCCGCACGTCCTTGAGCCGCTGGGTCACCTCGGCCGGGTCGAGGTCGGCGAGGGTGGCCTGCTTCTGGTCACTGCGCCGGGCGGCGTCGAAGGCGGCCCGCACCGCAGCGTGGACGTCGGGGCGCATCGCGTCGAGCCGGTCGCGGATGGCGCCGGCGGGCGTCCGCCCGACGATGGCGTCGAAGCGGTGCGAGGCGTCGAGCGCGGCCTGCACCTCGGCGCGCCGGCCGGCGCTGAGCGACCCCAGGTCGAGGTCGGCGAACGGGTCGGCGCGCTGGTCGCCTCCTCTGCGCCGGAACACCATGACGGGGCACGGTAGCCACCCCGGTAGCCTCGCCCTCCGCATGGAACGCTTCGGATTCGTGGGCCTCCCGAACGCCGGGAAGTCGTCGCTCTACAACGCCCTGTCCGGCGGCGGTGCCCTCGCCGCGCCGTACGCCTTCGCCACCACCGACCCCAACGTCGGGGTCGCGAAGGTGCCCGACCCGCGCCTGCACCAGCTCGCCGAGATGAGCCAGTCGCGCAACGTCATCCCGGCTTCGGTGCAGTTCGTCGACATCGGCGGCCTCGTGGAGGGCGCGTCGAAGGGCGAGGGCCTCGGCAACCAGTTCCTGGCCCACATCCGCGAGGTCGACGCCGTCGTGTACGTGCTGCGGGCCTTCGAGGACGACGACGTGCCCGGTCCCTCCGACCCGCTCGAGCACCTCCGCATCGTCGAGCTCGAGCTCACGCTCGCCGACCTCGAGACCGTCGAGAAGCGCCTCGACAAGCAGCGCCGCATGCTGAAGGGCGACAAGTCGCTGGCCGACGAGATCGCCGTCCTCGAGCAGGCGGTGGCCGTGCTCGGCGAGGGCACGCCCATCTACCGCTCCGACATGAAGCCGGCCGACCGCGAGGTGCTCCAGCAGCACTTCCTGCTGACCAACCGTCCGGTGATCGCCATCGTGAACGTCGGCGACGACCAGCTGGACCGCATCGACGAGATCGTGGCGCCCGTCGAGAAGGAGCTGGCCGGCTTCGGCGAGGTCATCGGCATGTGCGTCCAGCTCGAGGCCGAGGCCGCCACCCTCGACACCGAGGAGGAGCGGGCCGAGATGCTCGAGGGGCTGGGGCTCGGCGAGGGTGCCCTGCCCCGCTTCCTGCACACCGCCTACCAGCTGATGGGCCTGCGCACGTACTTCACGACGGGCGAGAAGGAGACCCGGGCGTGGACCTTCCGGGCCGGGGCCAAGGCGCCCGAGGCGGCCGGCGTGATCCACACCGACTTCCAGCGCGGCTTCATCCGGGCCGAGTGCATCCAGTGGGACGAGCTGCTCGCCTGCGGGTCGTGGCACGCGGCCAAGGAGGCGGGCAAGCTCCGCGTCGAGGGGAAGGACTACGTCGTCCAGGACGGCGACGTGCTCGAGTTCCGCTTCAATGTGTGAGCGACCGCCGTTCGCTCCGCTCACTTCTGGAGTTCTTCGGCTGCGCCTCAGAACTCCCGGCCAGGCGTGCAACGCGACGGCCTGCACCGGGCACAATGCTCATCGATGCCGTGGCTGCTGCGTGACGACCGGGTGTTGGCCAGCCTCGAGATCGCGTCGACGCGCGCCGACCGGCGGCGCGGCCTGCTCGGCCGCGACGGCGTCGACGGTGCGCTGCTGATCGAGGGCTCGCGATCGGTGCACACGGTGGGCATGCGGTTCCCGATCGACGTCGCCCACCTCGACGCCGAGGGCGTCGTGCTGCGCACCTGCACGATGCCGCGCAACCGCATCGGCCTGCCCGTGCCCCGGGCCCGGCGCGTCCTCGAGGCCGAGGCCGGCAGCTTCGCCCGCTGGGGCCTGTGCCCGGGCCAGGTGCTCGAGGTCCGCGCCCAGCACCCCACCGACCAGTGACCCGCGCCGGGCGGCTCGTCCTCGTCGGCACCCCCATCGGCAACCTGGGCGACCTGTCGCCCCGAGCCGTCGAGGCGCTGACCCGCGCCGACGTCGTGGCGTGCGAGGACACCCGCCGCACCGGTCGCCTGCTCGCCGCCGCCGGCATCCCCCGGCGCGACCTCGCCGTCGTCAACGACCACACCGAGGCCCGCGCCGCCCAGCAGCTCGTCGACCGGGCTCGGGCCGGTGACACCGTCGCGCTCGTCACCGATGCCGGCATGCCGGGCGTGTCCGACCCCGGCGAGGACGTCGTCGCCGCGTTCGTGGCCGCCGACCTGCCCGTCGAGGTGGTGCCGGGCCCGACCGCGGCCACCACCGCCCTGGCGGCGAGCGGGCTGCCCACCGGCCGGTTCGTGTTCGAGGGCTTCCTGCCGCGCAAGGGCAGCGCCCGTGCCGAGCGCCTGGCGGTGGTCGCCGCCGAGGCCCGCACGGTGGTGCTGTACGAGGCGCCGCACCGCGCCGAGCGCACGCTCGCCGACCTGCGGGAGGCGTGCGGCCCCGAGCGGCCGGTGACGATCGGGCGCGAGCTCACCAAGCTGCACGAGGAGTGGTTCCGGGGCGACCTCGCTGGCGCCTGCGAGTGGCTGGCGAGCGAGCCCAAGGGCGAGTTCGTCATCGTGCTCGGTGGCGCCGAGCCGCCGGCCGAGGCCACCGACGCCGAGCTCCGGGCCGCCCTCGACGCCGAGCTGGCCGGCGGCGCCAGCACCCGCGACGCCGTGACCGCGGTCGTGGCGCGCTACGGCGTGCCCAAGCGCCGGGTCTACGACCTCGCCCACTGAGAACTGGCAGCGGGGGCGGAACGTGGCCCGCCAGGGCCTTGTTCCGCAGTCGCTGCCAGTTCCGTTCGGGGGGTCAGCCCTCGGCGGCCTCGAGGACCTCGGCGATGGTCGACGGACGCTGCCGCCGGCGCAGGGCGCGCTGCAGGCCGGCGACGCCGTCGTCGCTGAGCTCCCACACCGCCTCCTCCTCGTCGGTGAAGAGCACGAACACGTGGTGGTCGTCGAGGCCCGGGACGCGGAGCGCCCCGCCGGCGAACGTGCCGGACGGGCGGCCCTCCCAGCGCAGGTCGACGGCCAGGGCGCCGGGGCCGTCGAGGTGGTCGGCGCCGGCGAGCACGGTGGCCTCGCGCGCCAGCGACGTCGTGGCCCGCACCCGGCTGTCGCCGCCGGGGTGGACGGCCTCCAGGCAGCTCAGCGACTGGAGGTCGGGCACCGTCGCCACGAGCGTCCCGGGGTGCGGCCACCCCGGAGAGCCGAGGCGCCGGCGCCGGCCCGGCAGCCGGTACAGGCGGGCCGCGCCCTGACGGCGGGTGGGAACGAGGCCGGGCACGTCGAAGTCGACCGTGACGAGCACGCGTGCGGGTCCGGCGAGCAGCCGGGGGAGGAGCCGCTGCAACGTGGCCGGCGCGAGGTAGGAGAACCACACGTCGGCGGCGATGTCGACGTCGGGGTCGAACAGGTCGCCGGCCCGCACGTCGGCGTCGACGCCGGCGTCGGCCAGGTGGGCGCGGGCCTCCTCGACCAGCTCGGGGTCGGCCTCGACGCCGGCGACCTCCGCGCCCCGGCGGGCGGCGGCGAGCAGCACCTGCCCGTCGCCGCACCCGAGGTCGAGCACCCGCACGCCGGGCCCCACGTCGGCGAGGGCGAGGGCCTCCTCGACCGCCTCGGCCTGGCTGGGCGCCCAGAAGGGCCAGGTGCGCGCCGTGGCGGCGCCGTCGGCGGGCACCTCAGCCGACGACGGAGGCGGGCAGGTTGGCGCGCAGCTGCTCGCTGGCGATCTCGGGCGGCACGATGTTGATCATGACGCCGGTGCCCTGCTCGAAGCCGGCCACCGAGGTGACGCGCGGGTTGACGTGCACGTGCCAGTGGAACGTGCCGGGGTGGTGGTGCGGCGCCGTGTGGAACACGAGGTTGTAGGAGACGTCGCCCACCACGTCGCGCAGGGTCGCCAGCCCGTCGCGCAGGGCCCGTCCCACCGCCACCAGGTCCTTGGGCGAGGCGTCGGTGAGGTGCTCGGTGTGCGTGCGGGGCAGCACGAGCATCTCGTACGGCGAGGCGCTCCAGAACGGGCACAGGACGAGGACGCGGTCGTCGGCGTGCACCACCCGGTGGCCGGCCTCGAGCTCGGCCTTCACCGTGGTGCACAGCAGGCACGAGCCGCCGAAGCGCTCGAAGCCCCGCTGCTCCTCGGCGATCTCGCCGGGGACGAAGGGGATGCCGAGCAGCTGGCCGTGCGGGTGCTCGAGCGAGGCGCCGGCTTCGCGGCCGGCGTTGACGATCACCTGCGTGTAGCGGGTGCCGGCCCGGCGGCCGTGGTCCTCCACGCGGTCGCGGATGGCTGCCATCACGAGCCCGGCCTGCTTGTCGTCGAGGTCGGCCCACGACTGGTCGTGGGCCGGGGACAGCACCAGGACCTCGTGGATGCCCGAGGCGTTGGCCTGGGTGAACACCGGCCCGAGGTTGGTGACCCGCATCGGGTCGCTGCCCGAGAACGCCGGGTACTTGTTGGGCACGACGCGCACCGACCAGTGGCCGTCGGTGGCGTACTCCTCGAGCGACGGCGGCGTGGCCTCCTCGTTGCCGGGGCAGAAGGGGCACGGGCGATCGGGCTCGGACTCGATGGGGAGCTGTCGCGACGCGAGCTCGCCCGGCCGGTCGCTGCGCGTGCTCGCGACGGTCACCCAGCGACCGGTGAGGGGGTTGAGGCGCAGCTCGCTCACCGGCGGGAGACTAGCCACGGCCCTCAGAGGGGCCGGTACACGGACACGTGGGCGTCGCTGCCGGCGCCGAACGGTGCCTCGTCCCAGCCCGCGTACCGCTCGGCCAACCGGAGCCCGGCCGTCGCGGCGTGCTGGTCGAGCTCGTCGGGCGATGCGAAGCGCACCTGCCACGGGCGCAGGCGGACGGGCTGGCCGTCGCGCAGCTCGACGTGGTGTCCGTGGACCGTGCCGCGGGCCGGGTCGGTGCGGCTGACGCGCAGGACCACGAGGTCGGCGTCGAGGCGCACCACGTCGACCTGGTCGCTCGGCTCGGCCGCGCCCTCGCCGGGGACGAACGCCTCGACGACCACGACGCCGCCGGGGTCGACGGCCGTCCTCGCCTGGGCCAGGCAGCGGCGCTGCGCCGACGCGGTGGGCAGGTTGAACAGGGTGTTGAATGCCACGAGCACGCCGCCCACGGACGCCGGCCGGACCGGCAGCTCGGCCATGTCGGCGGCGACGACCGGCACGTGGGGGTGGCTCGCCCGGGAGCGGGCCAGCATCGCCATCGACGCGTCGAGGCCCACGACGGGCACGCCCGCCGCGACGAGGGGCGCCGCCAGCCGGCCGGTGCCGCTCCCCAGCTCCAGCACGGGCCCTGCGGTGCGGGCGGCGAGGAACCGGGCGGTCGCCTCCGGCGGCGAGACGTCGGCGTACCAGTCGTCGTAGACGTCGGCGAAGCCGTCGCCGTAGGTGGCCGGCCCGTAGCCGCGCATGGCGCTGCCGTCGTCGGCCGACGAGGACGTTCCGGGGACGGGACCAGCCATTCCGGGCATCTTGCCGGGTCGGTAGCGTGACGGCGATGAGCGAGGACCGCCGATGAGCGAGGATCGCCGGCGGGCCGGGCAGGTGGCGGCACGTCGTGACGAGGTGCTGCGACGGTGGATCGCCGACGAGGTGCACCCCTTCTGCGCGCCCGTGCGAGCGCAGCTCGACCGCAGCGGCCTCGGCCGCCGGGGCGTGCGCGGGGTCGAGGACCTCGGACGGCTGCCGGTCACCGAGCTCGCCGAGCTCGGCGACGGCCGCGACTGGGTGCTCCAGCCCACCGCCGACGGCATCCGCGCGACGGGCGGCCTCGAGCTGCGGGCGCGGCTGCTGCTCGCCGACGTGCTCGGCCGTCGCGAGGGCTTCGTCCGGCGCGACGTCGACCTGCCGTACAAGCCGGTGTGCTGGACCGTCGATCCCGTGCCCGGTCAGCCCCCGCTGTTCGTGGGCGCCACCACCACCGACCTCGATCGCCTCGCCGAGCTCGGCCGGCGCGCCCTGGCCGTCAGCGGCGTGGCCGCGCACGACCGCATCCTCTGCGCCGGCACGGACAGCGGCGTCGGGCCGCTGCAGCTCGAGCTCGGCGCGCGCGACGCGGGCGTCTCCCACCTGTCCACCGGCCCCGACCTCGACCCCGAGCTCCTGCGCTCGGCGGGCCCGACGGTCGTCGCCGCCGCGCCCGGCGCGCTGCGCCGCGCGGTCGAGGCCGGGCTGCCCGAGGGCGTGCGGCTCCTCATCGCACTGGTCGGGCCCGCCACCGATGCCAGCGGCCTCCGTGCCCTTCGCCGGCGCAGCGGGCGCCCGGTCCGGCTGTGGTGGGCCCCCGCGGGCGTGCGGGCGGCGTGGGCCACCTGCGAGGCCGACGAGCTGCACACGTGGCCCGAGCACGAGCACGTCGAGGCGGTGGACGACAACGGTCGCCCCGCCCCCGAGGGACGCCTGGTGTGGTCCGCGGTCGGCTGGCGCGGCTCGGTGTGGCTGCGCGTCGCCCTCGGCCCCACCGGCGCCGTCGACCGCACGCCGTGCCGCTGCGGCCGCACCACGCCGCGCGTGCGCGGCACCTCCCGCACGGCCGCCTCCCGCCGCGGGGTGCGGGCGTGACCGACGCGTGGGCCGCGCCCGGCAGCGCGGCCACGCAACCGGTCCGGCAGCCACCTGCCGCTGACGACCACCGGTCGGATGCCGGGGCCGGCGCGCCCGACGTCGCCGCGCTGCCCCCGGTGCCGGTGCCGCTGCGACCGATGACGATCCCCGACCTGCTGGACGGCGCGTTCGCCATCATCAAGCGCCGCCCCCGCGACGTCCTCACGGCCGCCGCGGCGTTCGTGATCCCCGTCGAGGTGCTGAGCTCGCTCCTGCTGCGCGACGTGCTCGACACCGATGCGCTCGCCGGCGACCCCACCACGCTCTTCACCACCGAGGACGGCGAGCTGCGGGGCACGGACGCCGCGCTGGCGTCCCTCGCCATCGGCACGATCTCGCTCGCGCTGCTCGCCGGCGCCCTCGGCGTGCTCGTGGACGGCTGGTACCGGGGCCGGTGGGTCAGCGCCCGCGAGGCCATCCTCGTGGCACTGCGACGGAGCTGGGCCCTGGTCCTGGCCGCCGCGCTCGTGCACGTCCTCGAGGGCATCGGGCTGCTCGGCCTCGGCATCGGCGCCTACCTCGCGATGGCCCTCTGCCACGTGGTCAGCCCGGCCGTCACCGTGGAGGGGCTGGGCCCGCTCGCGTCCATCCGGCGCTCGGTGCAGCTCACCCGCCGGCGGGTCGGTCCGGCGCTCACCGTGCCCGGCCTCGTCGGCCTGGTCGGCCTGCTGGTGGGCTTCGGCTTCCAGGCCATCCCCGAGCTCGTCACCTCCGTCGTCCCCGACGAGTGGGACTGGCTGGTCCGCTCGGCCGGCCAGATCGGCGCCCAGCTGGTGGTGGTGCCGTTCACCGCCGGCGTGGCCGTGCTGTTCCACCTCGACCTCCGCATCCGCACCGAGGCCCACGACATCGAGCTCCGCTCCCGTGCGCTCCTGGGCTGAGCAGGTCGACCCCGACGACGCTCGTCGGGCGGCCGACGACATCCTCTCCCGCCGCGAGTACCAGGAGCCGCAGCCGTCCCTGGTCGACCGGGTGCTCGACGCGATCGGCGACCTCCTCGGGCGTGCGTTCGACGCCCTCACCGGCGGGGGAGCGGGCAGCGTCATCGGCACGGCGATCGTCGCGCTGCTCGTCGCCGTCGCCGTGTGGCTCCTCGTGCGCGCCGTCGGCACCCCCTGGCGGGCCGCCCGTCCCCCCGAGGCCGTGGCGGTCGTGCAGGGGACCACGCCCGCCGACGACCCCGCCCGCTGGCACGCGGAGGCCGAGCGGCTCGCCGGTGCCGGCGACCACCGCGGCGCCCTGCGCTGCCGCTACCAGGCCCTCGTCGCCGCCGTCGTCCGCCTCGGCGTCGTCGACCACGTGCCCGGTCGCACACCGGCCGAGCTGCGCCAGGAGCTGGCGACGCACCGGCCCGACCTCGACCCGCTCCTCGGCTCGGTCACCGACCGGTTCGAGCGAGCCTGGTACGGCGGCGAACCCGTCGACGGGCCAGCGGCGCGCGCCTTCGCCGACGACGTCGCCGCGCTCGAGGCCGACCTGGCGCGCCGGGCGGTTCCGGCATGAGCCGCCGCCTCGCCCTCGGCGCCCTGCTCGTGCTCGCCGTGCTCGTCGCGGCCTGGCTCACCGGCACCCGGCGCGCCGAGGGGCCGCCGCTCGACCCGTCCTCGACCGCGGCCGACGGCGCCCGCGCACTCGTCGAGCTCGTCGACACCTTCGGCGACATGCAGGTGGTCGACGGCGCGCCCGGCGCCGGCGTCGACACCGCCCTCGTGCTCGACGATCGCTTCGACCGCGACGACGCCGGAGCCCTCCGCCGGTGGGTGGCAGCGGGCGGCACCCTCGTCGTCGCCGACCCCGACTCGACGTTCACCCCGCCCGTCGCCGGGACGGTCGACGGCCCGGTCGACGTGCGCTGCGACGTGGCCGGCACGGCGGGCGTCTCCCGCCTCGACCCCGGCGCCGGCCTGCTGCTCGCGCCGCCGGCGGGGGCCGGAGCCTGCTCCTCCGCCGATGGCGCGCTGGTCGTCGAAGAGCCGCTCGGCGCGGGGCGCGTCGTCAGCGTGGGCGGCCCCGACCTGTTCACCAACCGGCACCTCGACGAGGTGGACAACGCGGTGCTGGCCGTCGGGCTGCTTGTGCCTGACGCCGGTGCGACGAGCGCGTTCGTGCGCCCCCGGGTGGCCGTGGGCGCCGGCGACGAGGGTCTCGTCGACCTCATCGGCACGCCGGTGCGCGCCGCGCTCGCCCAGCTCGTCGTGGCCTTCCTCGTCGCGGCCGCATGGCGGGCCCGCCGCCTCGGCCGGCCGGTGCGCGAGCCCCAGGCCGTGCAGGTCGAGGCATCCGAGCTCACGCTCGCCGTCGGTCGCATGCTCACCCGGGCGCGCCGACCCGAGCGCGCTGCGGCCGTCCTCCGCGACCGGGCCCGGCGCGACCTCTCCGGTCCGCTCGGGCTGCCCCTCGACGCCCCCGCCGACCTGGTGGTCGCGGTCCTCGCCGAACGAGGCGGGTTGACGCCTGCCGAGGCGCACCGCGCCGCCATCGCCCCGGTCACCACCGACGACGACCTCGTCGAGGTGGCCGCCCTCCTCGCCCGCATCCGACAGGAGCTCTCCCATGGCCGATCCCCAGCCCGTGTCTGACCCCGAGCGCTCGCCCCGCGACGCGGTCATCGCCGTGCGCGACGAGGTCGCGAAGGTGGTGGTCGGCCAGGACGGCGTGCTGTCCGGGGTGGTGGCCGCCCTGCTCGTCGGCGGGCACGTGCTGCTCGAGGGCGTGCCCGGCGTGGCCAAGACCCTGCTCGTCAAGACGATGGCGGCCGCGTTCGACCTCGACTTCAAGCGCGTGCAGTTCACCCCCGACCTGATGCCCTCCGACGTGCTGGGCCAGGTCATCTACGACGGCCACGACGGCTTCCGCTTCCGGGAGGGACCGGCGTTCACCAACGTGCTGCTCGCCGACGAGATCAACCGCACCCCGCCGAAGACCCAGGCCGCGCTGCTCGAGGCCATGGAGGAGCGGCAGGTCTCCGTGGAGGGCCGGCCCCACCGCCTGCCCGAGCCGTTCGCCGTCATCGCCACGCAGAACCCCATCGAGTACGAGGGCACGTACCCGCTGCCCGAGGCGCAGCTCGACCGCTTCCTCTTCAAGCTCCAGGTCGCCTACCCGGACGCCACCCAGGAGCAGGAGATCCTCGCCCGCCACCACGCCGGCCTCGACCCGCACGACCCGGTGGCGGCCGGCGTCCGAGCCGTGGCCGGCGCCGCCGACCTGGCTGCCGGCCGGGTGGCGGTCGACGCCATCGACGTCGAGCCCGCCGTGCTGGCGTACGTCGTGGCGCTGGCGCGCGCCACGCGCGAGAGCCCCTCGCTCCAGCTCGGCGTGTCGCCCCGTGGCGCGGCCATGCTGCTGCACGCCGCCAAGGCCTGGGCGTGGCTCGCCGGGCGGACCTTCCTCACCCCGGACGAGGTGAAGACCGTCGTGAAGCCCACCTTCCGCCACCGGGTGCAGGTGCGCCCCGAGCTCCAGCTCGAGGGAACCACCGCCGACGCCGTGCTCGACGGGATCCTGGCCACCGTGCCAGCCCCCCGCTGACCGTGCCCGTCCCCACCGCCCGCCTCGCGCTCGTCGCCGCCGTCGCGTCCCTCGCCGCGGCCGCCGTGCCGGGGTCGGTGGTGCAGCGCCTGCTGGTCGTCGACGGGGTGCTGCTGGCCCTCGCCGCGGTCGACTGGCTCCTCGCCCCCCGTGGATCGTCGCTGTCGTTCGAGCGCCGGCTGCCCGCCGTGGTCAGCCTCGGCTCGACGGCCGACGTGACCTGGCAGGTGCGCAGCAGCGCCCGCCGCCCGCTGCGGGTGGCGGTCGCCGACGAGCTGGCGCCCAGCCTGCGCGCCACGACGCGCCGCTTCCGGGGCACCGTGCCCGGCGGCGGAGCCCTCACCGCCACGGCCACGCTCGCGCCCGCCCGCCGGGGCCGGTTCCGCCCCACCGAGGTGGTGTGGCGCGCCGAGGGGCCGCTCGGCCTGACCGCCCGGCAGGGCCGGCGCGCCCTGCCCGGCACGCTGCGCGTCCACCCGCGGTTCCGGTCGCGCGAGGAGGCCGAGCTGAAGATCGACCAGGCGCGCATCCTCGAGGTGGGATTGCGCTCGGCGGCGGGCCGGGGCGGCGGCACCGACTTCGACCAGCTCCGCGAGTACACCGTCGACGACGAGTTCCGCCGCATCGACTGGTCGGCCACGGCGCGCACCGGGCGGCCCATCGTGCGCACGTTCCGGGCCGAGCGGAACCAGCACGTCGTGGTCCTCTTCGACAACGGCCGGGTGATGGCCGGCCGGGTGGCCGGGGTGCCCCGCGCCGAGCTGGCGATGGACGCCGCGCTGCTCGTCACCACGGTGGCCACCCGGCTGGGCGATCGCTGCGGGCTGCTCACGTTCGACCGCACCGTCCGCGGCGTCGTGCCGCCGGCGCAGGGCCGGGACCAGCTCGGCCGGGTCACCGACGCGCTGTACGAGCTCGAGCCCGTGCTCGCCGAGAGCGACTACCGCGGCGCGTTCCAGGAGACCCTCGCCCGCTTCCGCCGGCGGTCGCTCATCGTGCTGCTCACCGACCTCGTCGAGCAGGCCGTCGGGGAGGCGCTCCTGCCCGCCCTGCCGGTGCTCACCCGCTCGCACCTGCTGCTCGTGGGCGCCGTCCAGGACCCGCAGGTGCGGGCGTGGGCGGACGAGCCGGTCACCGACGCCGAGGGCGCCTACCGCCAGGCCGCCGCAGCGCGCACGCTCCGGGCGCGCGAGCGGGCGGCGGCGCGCCTGCGCGCCGCCGGCGCCACGGTGGTCGACGTGCCGCCCGACCGCCTGGCCACCGAGCTCGGCGACGCCTACCTCGAGGTGAAGGCGGCCGGTCGCCTCTAGCGCTCGCACGAGCACGCACGGCGGGGGAGGAGTACCGTCTCGCCGAGGGACGGGCGAGCTTTCGGGGGGAAGCCGTGACTGGCGTGCGGGCGCAGGTTCGGGAGTCGACGTCGGCGATCGCGGACGTGTTCCGCAACCCGGGCCTGGCCCGGGTGAACGTCGCCCTCGCCGGCTCGGTCATCGGTGACTGGGCGTACGGCGTCGCGGTCAGCGTCTACGCCTACCTGGAGGGCGGCGCGACGGCCGTGGGCGTGCTCGGCGTGGTCCGCTACGTGTCGTCGGCGATCGTGGCGCCCTTCGCGTCGACCCTCGCCGACCGCTACGACCGCAAGCGCATCATGGTGCGCGCCGACCTCGTCCGGTTCGCCCTGGTGTCGGGGGTGACGGCGTTGGCCCTCGTCGACGGTCCGGCGCTCGTCGTGTACGCCCTCGCTGTGCTCACCACCGTGGTGGCGACGGCCTTCCGCCCGGCCCAGGCCTCGCTCATCCCCAAGCTCGCCCGGCACCCCGACGAGCTCACCGCGGCCAACGTGGCGTCGAGCACCATCGAGAGCCTGGGCTTCTTCGCGGGGCCCGCGCTGGCCGGCGTGCTCCTGGCGGTCACCGGGCTCGAGGTGGTGTTCGGGTTCAACGCGCTGACGTTCCTGTGGTCGGCAGCCGTGCTCGGCCGCCTCGTGGTCCCCGACCTCCGCGAGGGGACGGGTGCCGGTGCGGGCGAGGAGGAGGTGGACGTGGTCCTCGACCTGGTCGCCGAGGCGGCGCCGGCGGTCTCGCCGGCCGCCGTGGGCGCGCTCGTGGGCGCACCGGCCGACGTCGCCGAACCCGTGCCCGGCCCGCCGGTGCCGGCCGCCGCCGGTCCGGCAGACGGGCCGCCAGGTCCCGGTCCGGAGCCGGACGGGCCAGGCCTCCTGGTCGAGGTCGAGCCGGAGTCCGAACCCGAGCGGGCGTCGTTCCTGTCGGACACCAGCCAGGGGTTCCGCACGATCCTCGGGAGCCCGGAGCTGCGGATCATGGTCGGCGTCTACGCCGCCCAGACGGTGGTGGCCGGCGCCTCGCTGGTCTTCACCGTGGCCGTCGCCCTCGACCTGCTCGGCCTGAGCGAGTCGGCGGTCGGCATGCTCGACGCCACCATCGGCATCGGCGGCCTGGCCGGCGGGTTCGCCGTGCTCATGCTCGCCCAGGGCGGTGGGCTCGCCCGCAACTTCGGGCTGGGCGTCGTCGCGTGGGCCGCCCCGCTGCTGCTCATGGCCGCCGTCCCCGAGCTGTGGGCGTCCGTGGTGGCGATGATCACCATCGGCCTGGCCAACGCCGTCGTCGACGTCAGCGCCTTCACGGTCGTGCAGCGCCTGGCGCCCGACGAGGTGATGGGCCGGGTCTTCGGCGCCATGGAGAGCACCCTCATCGCCAGCATGGCCCTCGGCTCCCTGGCCATGCCCCTGCTCATCAGCACGGTCGGGCTGCGGGCGGGACTGGTGGTCATCGGTGCGGGCGTGACGACCGTCGCGCTGCTCGCGCTCCCGCGCCTGCGCCAGGTCGACCGCGTCGCGCTCGCGCCCGAGGGCCTCGAGCTGCTGCGGTCGCTGTCCATGCTGGCCCCGCTCAGCCAGCGGGTGCTGGAGCGCCTGGCCCGCAGCTCCGAGGTCCACCGATACCCGGCCGGCAGCACCATCTGCGCCGAGGGCGACGACGGCGAGCGGTTCTTCGTCATCGAGGAGGGCGAGGTCGTCGTGTCGGTCGGCGGCGAGGAGATCGGCCGGATGCCCGCGGGCGCGGCCTTCGGCGAGATCGCCCTCCTGCGCGACTGCCCGCGCACCGCCACCGTGCGGGCGCTGACCGACGTGGTCTGCCGCACGCTGTCGAAGGACGACTTCGTACCCGCCGTGACCGGCCACGGCGACGCCGCCCGCGAAGCCGACCTGGTCGTGAACGGCTGGATCGGTTCGACCTGAGCGCGTTGCTCAGGCGGGTGCGGGTGCCGGCGCCGCCACGGCGACCTCGTCGATCTCGGCCGCCTCCGCGGCACGCCCGAGGCGCACGACGTAGGTGACGAACGCGGCCTCGACGAGGACGCCGATGCCGACCCGCACCGCCGTGGGCAGCGGCGAGCCGGTCACGAAGCCCTCGATGAGCCCGGCGGTGACGAACGCGCCCACCAGGCCGAGGACGACGACGACCGACCGTCGGCCCTCCTCGGTGAGCGCCTCCACGCGCGGACGGTCGCCGGGGTCGATGAGCGTCCAGCCCAGCCGCAGACCGGCGGCGCCGGCGACGACGACGGCGGTGATCTCGAGCAGCCCGTGGGGGAGGATCAGGCCCCAGAACCGCTCCCACTCGCCGACGGCGTGGAAGAGGCCGCCGGCGACGCCCACGTTGGCGCCGTTGAAGACGAGGATGCCGGCCGTGCCGACGCAGGCGAGGATGCCGACGGCGAAGGCCGTGATCGACACCTGGATGTTGTTGAACGTGACCTCGGCGGCGAACTGGCTGGCCGGCTCGGAGGAGTAGTACGCCTCGAAGTCCTCCTCGACGTAGGCCGCCCGCACCGCCTCGGGCCCCGACGCCTCGAGCGCGGCATCGCTGTTCGCGATCCACGTGCCGACGGCGAAACCCGGAACCACGGTCAGCAGCGCGGCGACCAGCACGAAGTGCCGGATGCGCCAGACCGCTCCCGGGAACGAGACGAGCACGAAGTCGCGCACGGCGGTGCGGGCCGAGGAGCGGGCGCCGTAGATGACCGCGTTGGCGTCGGCGACGGTGCGGGTCAGCAGGGAGGTCAGCGCGGGGTCGGCGTACGCCACCCGGGCGTGCGACAGGTGCCCGGACACCCGCTGGTAGAGCTGGACCAGCTCGTCGAGCTCCGCCGGCTCCAGCCGGTGCGCCCCCCGGCGGCCCCGGCGCGACAGGTGGGCGAGGCGGTCCCACGCCGGCTGGTGCTGCGCGATGTAGCGATCGAGGTCCACAGGTGGCCGGTACCGTACCGAGGCGTGCCCCCGCCCCCGACCGCAGCCGACGCCGGCCGCGAGGGCATCGTCACGCCGGAGGCGGTGCTGCTGGAGTTCCCGGTCGCCGGGCTGGGGAGCCGGTCGCTGGCGTTCCTCGTCGACCTCGCCATCCGCGGCGTGCTGGTCTGGCTCGTGTTCCTCGGCGGCGCGGCCGGCGGCGTGGTGCTCGACGAGACCGTCGCCGTCGTGGCGTCGATCGCCGCGGTGTTCGGCGCCCTGCTCGTCTACCCGGCGGCGTGCGAGACCGCGTGGAACGGCCGCACGCCCGGGAAGATGGTCCTCGGGCTGCGGGTGGTGACCGTGGAGGGCGCGCCCATCCGCTTCCGCCACGCCGCCATCCGGTCCGCGCTCGGCATCGTCGACTTCCTGCTGGGGGCCGGGACGCTCGCCATCGTCAGCGCGCTCGCCACCCGCCAGAGCCAGCGCCTCGGCGACCTGGCCGCCGGCACCATCGTCATCCGCGAGCGCCAGTCCCGCACCGACTCCCGGCCGGTCGTGTTCCGGCCGCCCCCGGGCTGGGAGGGCTACGCCGCCGCGCTCGACGTGTCCCGCCTGCGGCCCGACGCCTCCGTGCTCGTGCGGGCCTTCCTGCTCCGGGTCCACGAGCTCGACCCCGCCGCCCGCCGGCAGCGGGCGGTCGACCTCGCCACGCTGGTCGCCGCCGCCATCGACGCCCCCTTCCCGGCGGGCACCGACCCTGAAGCGTTCCTCGTCGCGGTGGCCGCCGCCCACCAGGCCCGCCACGCCGACCGGGCCGCGACGCCACCCGCCGTCGCGCGCACGGCGATGCCGCCGCCCGTGCGCCCCGTCCCCCCGCCGGTCATCGACGACGACCAGCCCGCCGACACCTGGGGCCGCACCGGCTGACCCCCCTCCGGAACTGGACGCGGATGCTGCGCACCCCCTGCCGGAACTGGACGCGGATGCTGCGCAATAGCCTGGGCCGGTGGCCTACCTCGACCACGCCGCCACCACGCCCGTGCGCCCCGAGGCGCGCGAGGCGATGCTGCCCTGGCTCGGCGACCGCACCGGCAACCCGTCGGGCGCCCACCGCCTCGCCCGGGACGCCCGGCGCGCCATCGACGACGCGCGCGACGTGTTCGCCGCCGTCACCGGCTTCGAGCCGGGCGACGTCGTCTTCACCGCCGGCGGCAGCGAAGCCGACAACCTGGCGGTCTTCGGCGTGCTCGACGCCGTCGCCGCCGACCGCCCCGGCGCCACCGTGGCGTGCCCGGCCACCGAGCACCACGCCGTGCTCGAAGCGGTCGAGCGGCGCCACGGCCGCGTCGTGCAGGTCGGTCCCGACGGCCGCGTCGACCTCGACCACCTCGCCGATGTGCTCCGCACCGACGACGTCGCGCTCGTCTCGGTGATGGCCGTGAACAACGAGACCGGCGTGATCGCCGACCTCGGCGCCGTGCTCGACCTCGTCGACGAGCACTCGCCCGGCACCCTGGTCCACACCGACGCCGTGCAGGCGCTCACCTGGCTCGACCTCCCCGCCGCCACCACGTCGTCGTCGGGTCGGCGGGTCGACCTGCTGTCGCTGTCCGCCCACAAGTTCGGCGGTCCGCAGGGCGTGGGCGTCCTCGCCGTCCGGCCGGGCACGCCGCTGCGGGCCCAGGTCGTCGGCGGCGGGCAGGAGCGGGGCCGCCGATCGGGCACCCAGAACGTGGCCGGCATCGTCGGTGCGGCGGCCGCCTCCGAGATCGCCACCCGCACCCGCGACGCCACCGTGACCCGGCTCGGCGCGCTGCGCGACCGCCTGGCCGACGCCCTCCACGCCGCGATCCCCGATCTGGTCGAGACCGCCGTCGCCCCGGCCGCCCTCGACCGCCGGCACAAGGTCGCCGGCAGCTGCCACGTCTGCATCCCCGGCGTCGAGGCCGAGGCGCTGCTCGTCCTGCTCGAGGACCGCGACGTCTTCGCATCCGCGGCGTCGTCGTGCTCGTCCGGCGCCCAGGACCCCAGCCACGTGCTCGCCGCCATGGGCGTCCCCCGCCAGCTCGCCGCGGGCAGCCTGCGGTTGTCGCTCGGCTGGCCCACCGCCGAGGCCGACGTCGACCTCGCCGCCGAGGTCGTCCCCGCTGCGGTCGAGCGCCTCCGCAGCTTCGACCGCTCGGGCGCGCCGGCATGAGGGTCCTCGTCGCCATGTCCGGCGGCGTCGACTCCTCGGTCGCCGCCGCGCTCCTGCAGGAGCAGGGCCACGAGGTGGTCGGCGTCACCATGAAGCTGTGGGGCGGCGAGAGCGACTCGGGCTGCTGCTCGGTGTCCGACGTCGACGACGCCCGCCGGGTCGCCGACCAGCTCGGCATCGACCACCACGTCTTCAACTTCGGCGACGACTTCACCCGCGACGTCATCGAGCCCTACGTGGCCGACCACGCCGCCGGCCGCACGCCGAACCCGTGCATCGAGTGCAACCGGCACCTCAAGTTCGACCGCCTCCTGCGCCGGGCCGACGCGCTCGGCTTCGACGTCGTCGCCACCGGCCACCACGTCCGCCTCGCCACCGACGCGGCCGGCCGGCGCCACCTGGCCCGGGCCGCCGACCCCGCCAAGGACCAGAGCTACGTCCTCTACGTCGTCGCCGGCGCCGTGCTCGATCGGGTGGCCTTCCCGGTGGGCGACATGACCAAGGACGAGGTGCGGGGGCACGCCGCCCGCCTCGGCCTGCGCACGGCGTCGAAGCCCGACAGCCAGGACGTGTGCTTCATCACGTCGGTGGAGGGCCGGCGCGGGTTCCTCGCCGACCGCATCCGGTACACGCCCGGGCGGGTCGTCGACGGCGAGGGCGCCGAGGTCGGCCGCGTCGACGCGGTGGAGCTCGTCACGATCGGCCAGCGGCGGGGCCTCGACCTGGGCGGCAACCCCACGCCTCGGTACGCGGTCGACGTCGACGTGGCCGCCGCCACGGTCACCATCGGCGACGCCACCGCCCTGCGCGCCGACGAGGTCCGGCTCGCCGACGTCGTCTGGGCGCACGACCCGGTCAGCGGCCCGGTGCTCGCCCAGTGCAGCGCCCACGGCACGCCGCACCGGGCGCACGTCGAGCCCACGCCCACGGGCGCCACCGTCACGTTCGCCGAGCCCCAGCGCCGGCTCGCCCCCGGCCAGTCGGTGGTGCTCTACCGCGACGACCTCGTCGTCGGCGGCGGCATCGCCACCCGCTCGTCGGGAGGCTGACGCCCCAGCGTTCTGGCAGCGGCTGCGGAACGAGGCCCTGGTGGGCCACGTTCCGCCCCCGCTGCCAGAACTAGGCGACGGGGAGCTTGCGCTCGGCGGCGATCTCGAGCGTGTGCGCCGGCTGCCCGGGCGTCACCAGCACCGCGGGCACGTCGGCGGTCTCGATGGTGTCGCGCCCCTGCCGGCGCCCGAGGCTGAACGGCTCGGCCGTGCGCAGCTCGAGCGCGAGCCCGAGCGCGCCGCCGGTGAGGTCGAGCGGTGCGCCCGCGCCCTCGGCCGGCTCCGCGACCGCCGGGCCGATGCGCCGCAGCAGGTGGCGCTGGAGCAGCACCGGCTCGGCCATGGCCACCGGGTCGTGCACCACCACGCCGGCGGGCACGAAGACCAGCCAGCGCCGGCTCAGCACGTGCAGCCGCGTGGCGACGCCGGCCAGCAGCGCGGCCCCGACCACGGTGGCCACTGCGCCGGCCACCCACTGCTCCGCGGCCAGCAGCAGCGGGCCCGTGACGTACGAGGCGGCGGCGAGCGCCCACGCGACGGGTACCGGTCCCAGCGCCATCGCCACCGGCACGCGCAGCGCGACGCGCCGCTCGTCGCCGTAGCTGGAGCCGTCGACGAAGGCGTCGGCCGTGGCAGGCGCAAGCGCTGCCGCAGTCGCGAGCACGGCCGCCACCACGCCGACGACCCCCCACCCGGTGCGATCGCCGGCGACGGCGGCCCAGGCGGCCAGCGGCACCGATCCCGGCGCCAGCAGGCGGACAACCGTGAGCGTCACCGTGCGGGGGACGAGCGATGCCGCGAGCACCGCTGCCCACGCCGCCCAGGCCAGCGCCGCGGCGACGACCTGCACCGCGCGGGAGCGATCGGCGAACGCGTCGGCCACCGCGGGCCCGGCCAGCACGGGCAGCACCAGCCACAGGGCGCGGAGCGGCCAGGGGGCGCGGAGGAGATCGGGGCGGGGCATGGCCCCGACAGATTTGCCCGGAGCGCACCGTGATGGCTATTCCGGTGTCATGCGGAACGAGGGGGAACGTGGGCGGCGTGACGCCCTCCACGTCCGTTCTGAACGGCGGAGCGGACCACGATGAAGGCGATCAACCTGCGACCGGGCACGGCCACGGCCATCGGCAGCCTGCCGCACCGGCACGTCGACGCGGCCGTGTCGGTGGCGATGGCCGCCTGCCCCGACCTGCCGGCGGCCCCGTCGCTGCCGGCGCTCGACGGCCGCGAGGGGATGGTGGCCCAGGGCGCGGCGGACCTCCGCGGCGTCGACATCGCGCCCGACGGCACCATCCGGTTGGTCGGCGAGCTCGACCCGGGCGACCCCTTCGAGCACGGCCCCGCCATCGACGGGCCCGCCTACGCCGGCCTGCGGGCGTTCCTGCACGCCAACCGCCACCGCACCGCCCCGCTCAAGCTGCAGCTCACCGGGCCGGTGACGCTCGGCCTGGCACTGGTCGAGGCCGGTGCCCCCGCCGACCGCGCCTTCGCCACGGCCCGTGCCGCCGTGTCGGCCCGGGCCCGCTGCATCCTCGAGTCGGCCCTGTGCATCGCCCCGATGGCCCCGCAGGTCGTCTTCGTCGACGAGCCCAGCCTGTACGCCCTGTCGCAGCCGGGGTTCCCGATCGCCACCGACGACGCCCTCGACCTGGTGTCGGGCGCCCTCGCCGCGGTCGAGCCGTTCGCGGTCACCGGCCTGCACTGCTGCGCCGACACCGACTGGCGCCTCGCACTCGCCACGGGCCCCCAGATCCTGTCGCTGCCGATGGTCAGCAACATCGCCGACCACGCCGGGGCGCTCGGCGTCCACCTCGACAACGGCGGCTGGGTGGCGTGGGGTGCCGTGCCCACCAACCGCCCCGTCGGCGACTCGTCCGACCGGCTGTGGCGGGCGCTGTCCGACACCTGGTGCGAGCTGGTCCAGCGGGGCTGCGACGCCCTCCGCCTGCGCGAGCAGGCGCTCGTCACGCCCGAGTGCGGCCTCGCCACCCACGACCCGGTCCAGGCCGAGCACATCCTCGCCCTCACGGTCGACCTCGCCGAGCGGGTCCGCCGGCAGTCCTTCGGCGTCCGGCTCTCGGTCGGCGCATAGGCGCCGTTGCCGTCAGACCCTCGGCGTAGGTTCGTCGGGGTGAGCGACGTCGACACCGCGCAGGAACCCACGCCCGAGACCGTCCGCCACGTCGAGCAGCTCCGGGCCGAGGTCCTCGAGCACAACGAGCGCTACTACGTCCAGGACGCGCCCATCATCAGCGACGCCGACTACGACGACCTCGTCCGCGAGCTGCGCGAGCTCGAGGAGCGGTACCCCAGCCTCCAGACCGAGGCCTCGCCCACCCGGCAGGTCGGCGGCCGCGCCGTCGGCGCGTTCTCGCCGGTCGTCCACACCACGCCGCTGCTGTCGCTCGACAACGCGTTCGACCCCGCCGAGGTCGTCGCCTGGGACGAGCGGCTCCAGCGGCGCCTCGGCGTCGCCCCGGGCGACGAGCCCGTCCGCTACGGCTACGTCTGCGAGCTCAAGATCGACGGCGTCGCCATCTCCCTCCGCTACGAGGACGGCGTGCTCGTCCAGGGCGCCACCCGCGGCGACGGGCGGGTGGGCGAGGACGTCACGGCCAACGTCCGCACCATCGCCGACATCCCCACCGAGCTCCCGGGCGACGCGCCCGGCGTGCTCGAGGTGCGGGGGGAGGTGTTCATGACCTCCGCCGCGTTCGAGCGGCTCAACGAGTGGGCCACCGGCAACGGGCACGCGCCGTTCATCAACCCGCGCAACTCGGCGGCCGGCGCGCTGCGGCAGAAGGACCCCGCCATCACCGCCCAGCGCGAGCTGTCGATGTGGACCTACCAGCTGGCCGAGGCGGACGGCGGCCCCACCTTCGCCCGCCACGAGGAGACCTTCGACTACCTCCGCTCGCTCGGGTTCCCGGTGAACCCCGAGATCCGCACCCTCGACGACATCGACGCGGTGGTCGAGTTCTGCCTGGGCTGGCAGGAGCACCGCCACGACCTGCCGTACGAGATCGACGGTGCCGTGGTGAAGGTCGACGACCTGGCCCGCCGGCGCGACCTCGGCACCACCACCCGGGCGCCTCGCTGGGCCATCGCCTACAAGTTCCCGCCCGAGGAGCGCACCACCACGCTGCTCGACATCCTCGTCTCCGTGGGCCGCACCGGCCGGGCCACGCCCTACGCCGTGCTCGAGCCGGTGTTCGTCGGCGGCGCCAACGTCGAGCGGGCCACCCTCCACAACCAGGACCAGGTGGCCCTGAAGGATGTCCGACCCGGCGACACGGTCATCGTCCGCCGGGCCGGCGACGTCATCCCCGAGGTGGTGGGCCCGGTGCTCGCCGCCCGCCCCGACGGCCTCGAGCCCTGGACGTTCCCCACCACCTGCCCGTGCCCCCGGCAGTCCACCCTCGTGCGGCCCGAGGGCGAGTCCGACACCCGCTGCGTCGATCCCGAGTGCCCGTTCCAGGTGCAGGGCTCCATCGAGCACTTCGCCAGCCGGGGCGCCATGGACATCGAGGGCCTGGGCGAGCGGACCATCGCCCTGTTCCTCGAGCTCGGCCTGCTCAGCGACGTGGCCAGCATCTACGAGCTCGACTTCGACCGCGTCCTCGAGCTCGAGGGCTACGGGCAGACCTCGGTCGACAACCTGCGGGCCGCCATCGAGGCGAGCAAGGAGCGCCCGCTGCGCCACCTGCTCGTCGGCCTCAACATCCGCCACCTCGGCCCGGCCGGCGCCGAGGCGCTGGCCCGCCGCTTCGCCGATCTCGACGAGCTCGTGGCCGCCGCGCTCGCCGACGACGGCCAGGACGTCCTGGCCGGCATCGACGGCGTCGGCCCCACCATCGCCGCGTCCGTGCGGCGCTGGTTCCAGGACGAGCGGCACCTCGCGCTCCTCGAGCGCCTGCGCGCCGCCGGCCTCAGCTTCGAGGGCGAGCCCGCGGCCGACGTCGAGCAGACCCTGGCCGGCATGTCGGTGGTGGTCACCGGCACGCTCGAGGGCTACAGCCGCGAAGAGGTCGAGGACGCCATCAAGGTCCGGGGCGGCAAGTCGCCGGGATCGGTGTCGAAGAAGACCACGGCCGTCGTGGTCGGCGACTCGCCCGGCGCGTCCAAGCTCACCAAGGCCGAGGAGCTGGGCGTCCCCATCCTCGACGAGGCCGGGTTCGAGCGGCTGCTCGCCACCGGCGAGCTGCCCTCCTGAGACCGCTCAGGTGGCGTGGAAGCACCAGGTCTCGACGCGCTGGCTGGCCTCCCGGCCCCGGGCCTGGTCCCAGATCGTGGCGGCCACGCAGTACTCGCCGCTCAGCCGCTCGACGGTCATGTCCGGGCCGGGCTGGTAGAAGATCTGGTTCAGCTCGTCGCGCAGCAGCTCGTCCTCCGGCAGGGTCACCGCCTCGCCGCCCTCCTTCACCAGCATGAGCTCGCCGGTCCAGCCGGGCGCCAGGTCGATGCCGATGCGCTCCTGGCCCAGGATCTCGGCGCCGTCGCGCGGGAACACCCGCTCGACCCCGTCGGCGGGCGGCGTGCCGGACGCGTCCTGGCCCTGGGCGTCGCCGCCGCCGCTCACCGCCACGTCGTCGCCCCCGTCGGAGGTGCTGAGCCCGGCGAGCACGATCAACCCGATGGCCACGGCCAGCACCCCCACGACGATCACCTTCGTGCGGGTCGGGTAGGCGAGGCCGGCGGGCGTGGGCGCCGTGGGGTCGTCGGCGGAGGGGGGAGGCGAGGTCATGGTCGGGGGAGCTCCGGGGTGGGGAAGGCGCGCAGGGACGAGAGCACCAGCGCGTACACGGCGACGACGTTGGCCACCAGCAGCAGCCGCAGGCCGAGGGCCCAGTCGGCGCCGATGGCGACGAGGATGCCCACCAGCTCGAACACCAGCAAGCCGAGGACGCCGCCGGCGCTGAGCCGGCGGGCCAGGTGGGCGAAGCCGACCTTCGCCACGAACGCGAGGACGACGAGCGCCTTGCCGCCCGGGCCGTAGTCGTCCCGGGCGATCACGAACGCGCTCTCGGCCACCGACTCGGCCAGCACGAGCCAGAACGCCGCGTGCAGCATCCAGGGCACCGCGGCGCGGCCGGCGGGGGTGGGCATCGCCGGCCAGTCTCGCAGCCCGACGGGCTGGTCCTGCAGCGCCGTGACGCCCGTCTCGTCCGTCCCGCCCTCCACCGGCGCGCGCAGGTGGCCGCGTAACGTGGTGCGGTGGCCATGTCACAGCTCTCCGACCAGGTCGGTCGCGTGGTGGGCGGCCGGTACCGACTCCTCGCGCCCCTCGGCACGGGCGCGTCGGCGCAGGTGTTCCTGGCCGACGACGTGACCCTGCAGCGCCAGGTCGCGGTGAAGATGCTGCAACCGGCCCTGGCCAGCGACGAGCGCTTCCTCGAGCGGTTCCGCGCCGAAGCCCAGGCGGTGGCGTCCATCAACCACCCCAACGTGGTCGTCGTCCACGACAGCGGCGTCGACGAGGTCCCGTACCTGGTCACCGAGTACCTCGCGGGCGGCAGCCTCCGCGGCATGCTCGCCGCCGGCCACCGGCTCACGCCGGCGCAGGCCCTGGTGGTCGGGCTCGACGCCTGCCGCGGCCTGGCCCACGCCCACGGGCGGGGCCTCGTGCACCGCGACCTGAAGCCGGCCAACATCCTCTTCGGGGACGACGGCCGCCTCCGCATCGCCGACTTCGGCCTCGCGCGCGCCCTCGCCGAGACCGGCGTCACCGACCACGAGGGCCACCTGGTCGGCACCATGCGGTACGCGGCGCCCGAGCAGGCACGCGGCGAGCGCACCGGGCCGGCGGCCGACGTGTACGCCCTCGCCCTGGTCCTCATCGAGGCGGTCACCGGCCGGGTGCCCTTCGCCGGCGGCGACCCCATCGCCGCCCTCCAGGCCCGCACCCACGGCGACCTCGAGGTGCCCGACGCCCTCGGTCCGCTCCGCGCCGCCCTCGAGCGGGCCGGACGGCTCGACCCCGACGAGCGCGCCGACGCCCAGGAGCTCGGGATCGCCCTGCTCGCCGCGTCCGAGCAGCTGTCGGCCCCCAAGGCGCTGCCGCTGGTCGGCGCCCTCACCGAGGCAGGCGCGGTCGGCGACGGCGAGGCCCTCGACGAGCGCACCCAGGTGGCGCCCCACCCCGACGACGACCGCGGCGACGGCGGCACCGCCGGCACCGCCCGCCCCGAGGGCCGACGCCGGCGCTGGCCGGTGGTCCTCGCCGTGCTGCTCGCCGTGGCCATCACCGCCGGCGGGCTCCTGCTCGCCCAGCAGCTGCGCACGCCCACCCACGAGGTGCCGGCGCTGGCCGGCCGCCAGGTCGACGACGTCGAGCTGGTCGCCGCCCGGAACGACTGGGTGGTCGACGAGAAGAGGACCCGCCGAGACGGCACCGAGCCCGGCGAGGTCGTGTCCACCGACCCGGCGCCCGGCGAGCGGCTCGAGGAGGGCGGCACGCTGGTGGTCCTCGTGTCGGAGGGCAACACGCTCACCGACGTGCCCGCCGACCTGGCCGGCCGACCCCTCGAGGAGGTCGTGCTCGAGCTCGAGCGCGCCGGCCTGGAGCACGAGACCACCGACGAGCACCACGAGGAGGTGCCGGCCGGACACGTCATCGGCACCGCCCGCGAGCTCGAGCCCGAGCTCCCGAAGGGCACGGTGGTCCCGCTCGTCGTGTCCATCGGCCCCGCCCCGCGCACCGTCCCCGACATCCCCGACGGGGCCGGCTACGGCGCCGCCGAGAAGGCCCTCACGGAGATCGGCCTGGTGCCCGTGCGCAAGGACGTGTTCTCCGAGCAGGTCGAGAAGGGCAAGGTCATCGCCCTCGACCCCGGCCCGGGCGCCGAGGTGCCCCGCGGCGCCGAGATCGTGGTCCAGGTCAGCAAGGGGCCCGACCGGGTGGCGGTCCCGGACATGTCCGGCATGACCCTCGACCAGGCGGTCGCCGCCCTCGAATCGGTCGGCCTCGAGCTCGGGCAGGACTGCTGCGCCAGCAAGGGCCGCGTCGTCGGCTCCGACCCCGAGTTCGGCACGCAGGTCAAGCGCGGGACCAAGGTCAACCTGTTCCTGGTGCGCTGACGCCGGCTCCGGTGACTTGACCCGGATCGCCCCGGGCCACCAGGGTCTGCAGCCGCGGCGGGACGGTGGCAGGAGAAGGGACACATCGTGGGATCGCTCGAGGGCAGGATCGCCATCATCACCGGCGCAGGTCGGGGCCTCGGACGGGCTCACGCGCTGCTCTTCGCCGCGGAGGGCGCCAAGGTCGTCGTGAACGACCTGGGCAGCGACCCCACCGGCAGCGGCGACGACCCCACCCCGGCCGAGGCGGTGGCCGCAGAGATCGCGGCGGCCGGCGGCGAGGCGGTGGCCAGCCACCACGACGTCTCCGACTGGGAGGGCGGCCAGGCGCTGGTCCGCACGGCCGTCGACGCCTTCGGCGGCCTCGACGTCCTCGTGAACAACGCCGGCATCCTGCGCGACCGGGCCCTCGTGCACATGTCGGAGGAGGAGTGGGATTCGGTGGTCGACGTCCACCTGAAGGGCCACTTCGTCCCCACCCGCTTCGCGGCCGAGTACTGGCGCGAGCAGTCCAAGGCCGGCACGCCTCGGGCCGCCTCGGTGATCCACACCTCGTCGACCTCGGGGCTGCTCGGCAACCCCGGTCAGACCAACTACGGCGCCGCCAAGGCCGGCATCGCCGCCTTCTCCACGATCTGCGCCCAGGAGCTGAGCCGCTACGGGGTGCGATCCAACTGCATCGTCCCGGCGGCTCGCACCCGGCTCACCGAGGGCGCGCCCGGCCTGTCCGACATCGTCGCCGCCCCCGGCGACAGCACCCAGTTCGACCTGTGGGATCCCGCCCACGTCTCGCCCGTCGTCGCCTACCTCGCCTCGGCCGACTGCTCGCTCAACGGCCGCACGATGTTCGTCCAGGGCGGCACCATCCGCATGATGCAGGGCTGGCAGTTCGGCGCGACCTTCGAGCAGGACGCCCGCTGGAGCGTCGAGGAGCTGCGCGAGACCTTCGACCGGCTGGCCTGACCGCGGCCGAAGATGTGTCGCCGGCCGCGGCACATCCGTCCCCGCTCCGCTGCGCCGCCTGCTCGCCGGGTGGCTACCATCCGGATCGACGGGCCGGTCCTGGTGGGACGGCCAGCCGGACGCGGTGATCCCCAGCCACCGCGACGAGGCGGGCCGTCCCACCCGGGCCGGCCCGTGGCGCGCCCGCCCGCGATTTTCTTGACCCGCCGGTCAGGCCGATAGCGTTGCTCCGTGAACGGCGGCCCCGGGGAGCATCTGGACGAACTGGTCATCGACGCTCCGGGCGCCGACGAGGTCACGGTCATGCCCTGGTCGCTGCTCCTGCGCCAGCGGGTGGTCGACCGGGCCCAGCGCTCGTCCCGCTACCCGTGGGTCGTCCTGGCCACCGTGCTGCTCGGCCTGTTCAGCGTCGGCTTCACCATCACGATCCTGTCGGTGTCGATCCCGCGGATCGCCGACGACCTCGGCTCGAACGAGTCGACGCTGACGTGGCTGGTCACCGGGCCGACGCTCGCCTTCGCCGTGTTCGGCCCGACGGCGGGCAAGCTCGGCGACCTGCGGGGCCACCGCACGGTGTACGCCTGCTCGATGGTGGCGGTCATCGTGTTCGCAGCCCTCACCGCCGTCGCGTGGAGCGCGCCGTCGCTGCTCGCGTTCCGCATCCTCGGCGCCGCCACCGGCGCAGCCGTCGGCCCCACCTCGCTGGCCGTCATCAACCGCATGTTCGCCCCGGAGCAGCGGGCCCAGGCCATGGGCTACTGGACGATGGTCGGCGCCGGCGGCCCGGTCATCGGCGTCGTGGCCGGCGGGCCCATCGTCGAGGCCTTCGGGTGGCGGTGGATCTTCGCCGGCCAGGTGCCCATCACCGCGGCGGCGCTGGTGCTGGCCCTGCTCGTGCTGCCCGAGACCGACCGCATCGCCACCACCCGCTTCGACGTCGCCGGCGCCCTCAGCCTGGCCGGCGCCGCCACGGCCTTCCTGCTCGGGGTGAACCGCGGCCCCGTGCTCGGGTGGACGTCGCCGGTGGTGGTCGCGGCGCTCCTCGCCACCCCGCTGCTCGCCTGGTGGTTCGTGCGGGTCGAGGGCAGAGCCACCGCCCCGCTGCTGCCGCTCGACTACCTCCGACGGCGCAACTTCTCCATCCCGATCCTCACCCAGGTGTTCACGAACTTCGCCTACATGGGCGGGTTCATCATCACGCCCCTGCTGCTCCAGGACGTGTTCGGCTACGGCGAGGCCAAGACCGGCTCCCTGCTCATCGCCCGACCGCTCGCGTTCGCGATCGCCGGGCCGGTGATGGGCTACCTGGCGGCCCGGACGGGGGAGCGGTTCGCCGCGGTGGGCGGTGCCGCCGCCGTCTTCGCGTCGATGCTCGGCATGGCCACCCTCGGCTCGGGCTCCGCCGACATCGCCGTCGTCGGCTTCCTCGCCCTCTCCGGCGTGGGGCTCGGCATGTCGGCCCCGGCGCTCGTGGCCGCCATCGCCAACGCCGTCGACGAGGACGACCTCGGTGTGGTGGGCGCCACCCAGCAGATGATGACCCAGTTCGGGGTCGTGGTCGGCATCCAGGTCATGCAGTCGACCCAGGCTGCACGCGAGGCGGTGGTGGGCGCCGAGCAGGGCTTCTCCGACGCCTACCTCGCAGGCGCGGCCGCCGCCCTGCTCGGCCTGCTCCTCGCCTTCTTCGTCCGCTCCAGCGTCGTCAGGGCGCCGAAGCCGGACGCGATCCCGGTGTCGCAGGGACGGATGCGGAGCATCCGTCAAGCTTGAGCCAAGGCCCGCCAGGGCCTGCTCAAGCCGTGATGTCGGCGATCTTGCTCGCCATCTCCACCTGGGTCTGGTCGGGCGGCGTGGCCTGCATGGCCATCATCTTGGTCATGTCGCCCTGGACCCGGATCTTGCCGGCCATGAACGCCTGCATGCTCGCCTGCTGGTCCTGGTCGATGAACAGCGCCTTGGCCGTGCCGTAGTCGACGGTGACGGTGAGGTCGGGAGCCTCGACGTGGCCGACGTCGAGGGTCATCTCGCCCTGGGTGGTGTCGATGTGGGCGTCGACGCTGCCCTCGCCGAAGGGCACGTCCGTGATCACGACGTTCATCTTCATGGGCGGCGGCGAGGTGGTCATCTTCCCCGCGTACTGCTCCCGGATCTCGCGGGCGGCGGCGATCCACTCGTCGGACAGGAACTCGTGCTTCGACATGGCGCGGAGGGTAACCGCTGGCCGGCGGGCCGGGACGGCCGGTGGCGGGTCGCTCAGTCGCGCAGGGCGGCGGCCTCGGCTTCGTCGTCGATCGCCAGGCTGCGGACCACGGCGCGGGCGACGAACGCCGACAGCTCGTCGATGCCGAGGCTGGTGCGGCCGGTGCGGTGGTAGTGGCTGAAGTAGCCCACCGTGCCCACCACCCCGAACGCGAGCAGGTCGGGGTCCTCGTCGACGATGAGCCCCTGCTGCTGGCCCTGCACGATGATCCGGCGGCTGTCCCGGACGTGCTGGGCGGTGCCCTCGCGGCGCGACTCTTCGGTGACCGCCCCGGTCTCGACCTCGAGCAGCGAGAAGAAGTGGGCGTTCTCGGCCATGAAGTGCACGCTCGCCTGGGCGCCCTGGCGGAGCTGGCGCAGCGGGTCGGCGTCGGGGTCGATGGCGGCGGCCTGGTGCTTGCGGAGGCGCAGCCGGATGTCGGCGGCCACCTCGGCGAACAGCGCCTCCTTGTTCTCGAAGTACCAGTAGAAGAGGCCCTTGGCCACGCCGGCGGCGTCGACGATGTCCTTGATCCGGGTCTCGGCGAACCCCCGCTCGGCGAACAGCTGCGCGGCGCACTCGACGAGCTGCTGCTTGCGCTCGCGGCCCTGCGTGGTGAGCTGGCGCTCGGTGGGATCGGCGGCCGCCGTCGGGGCGGCCGCACCCGCGACGGTGGACGACTCGGACATCGCCCGAAGTGTTCCGCCCCTTGACCCCCAGGTCAAGCCGCAGGCGACCGGTGGTGCTACCGTCGACCCTCGATGGAGGGGACCGTCAGCAGCACGGGCGCGACGCGCGCCGACCGGCTCGCCCACCGGGTGCGCAACCCGAAGTGGCTGAACCCGGCGCTGTACATCGACATGTCGATCTGCATCAACTGCGACACCTGCATCCGGCACTGCCCGCCGAACTTCGGCGCCATCTTCAACCACGGCATCGACGTCATCATCATCCCCGAGCTGTGCTCGGGCTGCCTGAAGTGCGTCGAGCCCTGCCCGGTCGACTGCATCCACCCGCTGGAGGCCCCGGTGGAGACCCCGGCCGACTGGTGGGACGCACCCGTCGAGGACGACCCCTACACGTAGCCCCTCGGGCACCCTCGACGTAGGTCGTTCGGCCTACGCGTCGCTTCTGCCGGTTCTGGCCCTTCCGGTGCCGCTCGAACATTCCCCGACGGTTTCTGCTTCAGGTTCTCGTTCTGCGGCCCGATGACTCCTCGAGAGCGGACCCCGCGAACCTCGGGAGAGAACGGTGAAGAAGAAGCGCGTCAGTCTGATCGCAGCCATCGTGCTGGTCGCCCTGGGCACGGTCGCCCTGGTGAAGTACGTCAGCACGGCTGAGGATCGAGCCCTCGCCGGGGAGGAGCTGGTCGACGTCCTGGTGCTGGACGCCGCGGTGCCGGCCGGCACGTCGGCCGCCGAGCTCCAGCAGTTCCTGCGGGTCGAGGCCGTGCCGGTGAAGGTGCAGGCCTCCGGCGCGCTCGCCAGCCTGTCCGAGGCCGAGGGCCTGGTCACGGCCGTCGACATGGTGGAGGGCGAGCAGCTCACCGCCAGCCGGCTCGTCGAGGCCACCGAGTTCAACGCCCTGCAGGCCCGGGTGGGCCGCGGCGGCGGCACGGTTGCGGTGCCCGAGGGCCTGCTCGAGATCACGATCCCGCTCGACCCGATCCGCACGGTCGGCGGCACGGTCCGCCCCGGCGACCTCGTCGGCCTGATCGCCTCGTTCACCGGCTACCAGGCCGAGGCCGCCCCGGAGGGCCAGGGCCCCGACGGCAACGTGTCCGGGTTCCTGATGCACAAGATCCTCGTGACCAACGTCCAGGGCACGCCGGTGCTCGAGGCTGCCGCCGACACCGCGGCGAGCACCGAGAACCGGACGCCCACGCCCACCGGGCAGATGCTGGTGACGCTGGCCGTCGACGCCGCTTCCGCCGAGCGCATCGTGTTCGCCTCCAGCTACGGCGACGTCTGGCTGGCCGTGGAGCCGGCCGACGCTGACGAGTCGGGCACCGAGATCCGCACCACCGACCGCATCTTCGGCTGACATGGGAGCCACGACGTTGCCTGCGCCCACCGACGAGGTGGCCGCGGACCCGAGCCGGATCATCACGATCCTGTCGCCCAAGGGCGGCGCGGGGAAGACGTCGGCCGCCACCAACCTGGCCGTGGGCCTCGCCAAGGTCCACCCCCGCCAGGTGGTGCTGGTCGACCTCGACCTCCAGTTCGGCGACGTGGCCTCGAACCTCCGCCTCATGCCGAAGTCGACCATCGTCGACGTCGCCCGCCGCTGGCCGGTGGACAGCGCCCAGCTGAAGCTCACCCTCACGAGCCACCACACCGGGCTCTACACCCTGTGCGCACCCATCAACCCGGCGGAGGCCGACGAGATCAGCGCCGATCACGTCACCGGCGTGCTGCGCGAGCTGCACCGGTCCTTCCGCTACGTCGTGGTCGACACCGACCCCGGCCTGAGCGAGCGGGTGCTGTCGGCGCTCGACCTGTCGACCGACATGGTGATGGTCTGCTCCACCGAGGTGCCCTCGATCCGAGGCCTGCGCAAGGCGCTCGACGCACTCGACGTGGTCGGCCTCACCGACGCCCGTCGCATCTTCCTGCTGAACCGCTGCGACGCCAAGGTGGGCCTCGACCTCGACCAGCTGGAGCGCACCGTCGGCCAGCCGGTCGACGTCAACGTCCCGAGCTCGATCGACATGGTGCTCGCCACCAACGACGGCGTCCCGGTGATGGAGTCCGAGCGCAACCCGGCCTTGGTGAAGGCGTACCAGACGCTGGTCGACTGCTTCCTGCCCGACGACGTCCACGGCGGCGACGGCGGCAAGGCCGGCCTGCGCCTGTTCAAGCGGAGGGCCTGAGCAGATGAAGCTGGGAGAGCGCGTCCGGGCCGCGACCGAGGGTGACCTCGACCTGCGGCTCCCGGAGCGACCGGAGGAGCTGAACGAGGCCGACTCGCACAGCGCGAACGTCGCCATGACGGCGGCGCTCATGGAGTCCGAGAGCTTCTCGACGCTCCGCCAGAAGGTGCAGGACGCCCTGCTGCTCACGCTGGGCAACCGCGTGGGCGAACCCGACGTCGACGACGACGACCTCAAGAAGATGGCCGTCGCCGAGATGGCGAAGGTGCTCGCCGGCGAGGACATCCCGCTCTCCGAGCGGGAGCGCGAGCGCCTCGTCGACGTCATCGCCGCCGACCTGCTCGGCTACGGGCCCCTGCAGCCGCTGCTCGCCGACGACTCCGTCTCGGAGATCATGGTGAACGGCACCCGCTCGATCTACATCGAGAAGGACGGCAAGCTGCAGCTCGCCAACATCAACTTCTCCGACGAGCCGAGCCTGCGCAAGGTCATCAACCGCATCGTGGCCCCGCTCGGCCGGCGCATCGACGAGTCGTCGCCCACGGTGGACGCCCGCCTGCCCGACGGCTCCCGCGTCTGCGCGGTGATCCCACCGCTCGCCGTCGACGGCTCGTCGCTGACCATCCGCAAGTTCGCCGCCAAGAAGTTCACGGCCGAGGACCTGATCCAGAAGGGCTCGGCCACGGTCGAGTCGCTCTACATGATCGCCGCGTGCGTCCACGCCAAGATGAACATCCTCGTCAGCGGCGGCACCGGCTCGGGCAAGACGACCCTGCTGAACGTGCTGTCGAGCTTCATCCCCGACGGCGACCGCATCGTCACCATCGAGGACGTCGTCGAGCTCCAGCTGCGCCAGCAGCACGTGGTGCGCATGGAGACCCGGCCGGGCAACGCCGAGGGCCGGGGCGAGATCACGATCCGCGACCTGGTGCGCACCTCGCTGCGCATGCGCCCCGACCGCATCGTGGTCGGCGAGTGCCGAGGCGGCGAGGCCCTGGACATGCTCCAGGCCATGAACACCGGCCACGCCGGCTCGCTGTCGACGCTCCACGCCAACAGCCCCCGCGACGCCATGACCCGCCTCGAGACGATGGTGCTCATGGCTGGCATCGAGTTCCCGATCGCCGCCATCCGCCAGCAGATCGCCGGCGCCGTCGACGTCATCGTCCAGATCGGCCGCCTCCGCGACGGCAGCCGCCGCATCGTGCAGATCTGCGAGATCGGCCGGGTCAAGGACGACGAGGTCGAGGTCATCCCGATCTTCGACTTCGACTACTCGCCCGGCCTCGACGCCAGCGGCCGGGTCCTCGGCTCGCTGAAGCCCACCGGCTACCGCCCGACCTTCGTGGACCACATCAAGGAGCTGGGCATCGATTTCGAGGAACGCATCTTCGGAGGCACCCACGCATGAGCACCCGGACGCGCGCACTGATCGCCTCGGTCGCCGGCCTCGCCGCGCTGCTGCTCGGCGTCCTCGCCGGCCCGGCCATGGCCCAGGCCGAGGGCCTGGAGATCCGCACCATCGACGCAGGCACCTTCCCGCTCGTGCGTGCGGTGGTGTCCGGCCCGGCCATCACCGGTGACCCCGAGCAGGCCTTCACCATCGTCGAGGACGGCGAGGAGCTCGAGGCCGACGTGGTGCGGCTGCGCACCAACGAGCTCAACGTCGTCGTCGCCGTCGACGTGTCCGGCTCCATGGCCGGCGAGCCGCTCGCCCAGGCGAAGTCCGCGGTCGGCAGCCTGCTCGCCACGCTGCCCCCGGACGTGCCGGTCGCCGTCGTCAGCTTCGGCGAGTCGGCCACCGTCCAGCACACGTTCTCCACCGACCGGGCCTCCATCCAGGCCGCGGTCGACGGCCTCATCGCCGCCGGCGGCACCGCCCTCTTCGACGGCGTGAAGCTCGGCCTGGCCCAGCTCTCCGCCCGCGGCGGCACCGGCGCCATGGTCGTCCTGGCCGACGGCGCCGACTCGGCCAGCCAGACGCCGGTCGCCGAGGTGGTCGACCGGCTCGACGGCGGTGGCGTCAGCGCCTCCTTCGTCGCCCTCCAGACGCCCGACCAGGACCTGGGCGCCGTCGAGGCGATGGCCGAGGTCAGCGGCGGCCAGGTCACCACGGTCGACCAGGCCAGCCAGCTCGCCGAGGCGTTCTCCGAGATCGGCGCCGGATTCGGCGGCCTCTTCGAGCTGCGGTGGCGGTCGGTCTCCACCGGCGAGAGCGGCGAGGTCACCATCTCCCTGGCAGACGCCCCCGACGTGTCGGCCACTCGCACGTTCGAGCACGACGCCGTGCGCCAGTTCGTGCCCGACTTCGCCGACGACCCCCGCACCGTCGGCGACAGCGGCCTCCTCAGCGCCGGATGGGTGCCCGTCGCCGCCGCCCTCGGCGTGAGCCTCGGGGCGTTCCTGCTCATCAACGCCATGCGCACCTCCGAGGGCGCCGTCGAGCGGCGGGCCGAGCGGCTCCAGAACAAGGAGGCCGCCAAGGCCGACCGCAAGCGGCGGGTCAACGGGGTGCAGGAGCGCCTCAACGACCTGTCGGCCCAGATGCTCCAGAAGAACAACCGGGGCCGGTCACTCGACGACCAGCTCGACCGGGCCGGGCTCGCCATGCGCTCGAACGAGTTCGTGGTGGTGTGCGCCGCCATCGCCGTGGGCGCCCTGTTCCTCGGCGTGCTGCTGTTCGGCATCCCCTACTTCCTGCTCATGGCGATCCCCGTGGCCGTCGGCATCCCGATGTTCCTCAAGGTCAAGATCGGCCGCCGCCGCAAGAAGTTCGTGAACCAGCTCGGCGACACGCTGCAGCTCATGGCCGGCTCGCTCACCGCCGGCTACGGCCTCGGCCAGACCCTCGACTCGGTGGCCCGGGAGACCGACTCGCCCACGAGCGAGGAGTTCCAGCGGGTGGTCATGGAGACCCGCCTCGGCCGCAGCCTCGAGGACGCCCTCGACGCCATGTCGCACCGCATCGGCGCCAAGGACTTCGACTGGGTGGTCGACGCCATCAAGATCCAGTCCAGCGTCGGCGGCAACCTCTCCGAGATCATCGACCAGGTCGGCGAGACGATCCGGGCCCGCACCCGCATCAAGCGCCAGGTCGACGCCCTCACCGCCGAGGGCAAGATCTCCGCCCTGGTGCTCTTCGTCCTGCCCTTCGGCCTGTTCGGGTTCATCTTCAGCTCGAACCCCGACTACATCAAGCCGATGTTCTCCTCGGGCCTGGGCCAGGTGATGCTCGGCGCCGCAGCCCTGATGATGACCGCCGGCGGCCTCTGGCTGAAGAAGCTCGTGAACCCGGAGTTCTGACCATGCTGATCGTGTACCTCGCCGCCCTGTTCGTCGTCGTCGGTGTGGCCCTCGCGCTCTACGCCATCAAGCCCGAGCCCAAGCTCGTGCCCATCGGCGTCGACCCCGAGGACGTCGCCCCCACCTCCCGCGAGCTCGAGCTGCAGGGCAGCTTCCTCGAGCGGGTCGTCAACCCGCTGGCCAGCGCCGCCTCCCGCAAGGTGGGCCGGTTCCTGCCGAGCGGCGTCCTCGACGCCACCGCCAAGACGCTGCGGGTCGCCGACCTCGACCGGAAGTGGCGGCCCGAGGTCATCGTCGGCCTGCAGGCCGTCGGCTTCGTCGTCGGCCTCGCCGGCGCCTCGGCGTACCTGTCCCGGGCCGGTGCCAGCCGCACGAACCTGCTCGTCGCCGGGCTCATGGTGCTGCTGCTCACGATGGGGCCGAACGCCAAGATCAAGCGCACGGCCGACGACCGCCGCAAGGCGATCACCAACGAGCTGCCCGACGTCCTCGACCAGCTCACGGTCACCGTGGAGGCCGGCATGTCCTTCGACGGCGCCGTGCTCCGGGCCGGGCAGGAGGGCCGCGGCATCCTCGCCACCGAGCTGCTCAAGGCCGTCAACGACATGCAGCTCGGCCTGTCCCGCGGCGAGGCGCTGCAGGCCATGGCCGACCGCACCGACGTCCCCGACCTGCGCCAGTTCGTCACCGCCGTCCGCCAGGCCGAGAAGCACGGCTTCCCGCTCGCGAACATCCTGCGCCTCCAGGCCCTCGAGCTCCGTGACCGCCGCCGGGCCCGGGCCGAGGAGCGGGCCATGCAGGTGCCGGTGAAGATCACGTTCCCGCTGGTGTTCTGCATCCTGCCGGCGCTGTTCGTCGTGATCCTCGGCCCCGCCGCCGTCAACATCTCCGGCGGCCTCTGAACCTGGCATCGGCGGCGGAACCTGGCCCGCCGGGGCCTTGTTCCGTGGCCGCTGCCAGATCCCTGGCGGGTCGACCGGTCGAGCAGCGTGCGTAAGGTGCCGGCATGACCGAGCCCACGATCCTCGCCGGCGCCGAGCCCCTGTCCGCGGCCGGCGGTCCCACCGGCGTCCTCGTACTCCACGGCTTCACCGGCAACCCCAGCTCCATGCGCGGCATCGCCGAGGCGTGCGCGGCCGCTGGCCACACGGTCGAGATGCCCCGCCTCTCGGGGCACGGCACGACGGTCGAGGACATGCTCACCCGCACGTGGTCGGACTGGACGGCCGAGGTGGCCGCCGCCTACGACGACCTGGCCGCTCGCACCGAGCGCGTCGTCGTGGTCGGCCTCTCGATGGGTGGCGCGCTCACCGCCTGGCTCGGCACCCAGCGCCCCGACGTCGCCGGTCTCGTGCTCATCAACGCCGCCGCCGAGCCCGCCCCCGACATGCACGCCATGGTCCAGGGCATGGTCGACCAGGGCGAGACCCTCATGCCGGGCATCGGCAGCGACGTCGCCGACCCCGACGTCACCGAGTCCGCCTACAGCGACACCCCGCTGCCCCCGCTGCTGACGATGTTCGACGGCATCGAGGCCATGCAGGCCGACCTGTCCTCCGTCACGGCGCCCGCGCTCATCATGACCAGCCCCCAGGACCACGTCGTCGCGCCCTCGAACTCGGACCACCTCGCCGCCACGCTGCAGGGGCCGATCGAGCGGGTCAGCCTCGAGCGCAGCTACCACGTCGCCACCATCGACCACGACCGCGACCTCATCGTCGAGCGGATCCTCGACTTCATCGACCGGGTCGCCTGAACGCGAATCGCGTGGCTGGGTGACACCTGTCGTCACCCAGCCACGAAATTCCCCCTCGTGGGGGCTGGCCGTAGGCTCGATCCGTGGCCGACACCTCCACCGACGCCCCGATCAGCCGTGACGAGGTCGCCCACGTGGCCCGGCTCGCCCGGCTGACGCTCACCGACGACGAGCTCGACCTGTTCACCGGCCAGCTGGCGTCGATCCTCGACCACGCCGCCGACGTCGAGGCCCTCGACCTGCACGACGTGCCGCCGACGTCGCACCCCTACCCGCTCGAGAACGTGGTCCGCGCCGACGAGGTGCGGCCCTGCCTCGACCGTGACGAGGTGCTCGCCGAGGCGCCGGCCGCCGAAGCGGGCATGTTCCGTGTGCCCCCGGTGCTGGGGGAGGCCCCGTGAGCCGAGCCCCCGAGCAGACCGCCGCCGAGATCGCGCGCGCCGTCGCCGCCGGCGAGCGGAGCGCCCGCCAGGTCCTCGACGAGCACCTGGCCCGCATCGACGCCCGTGAGGGCGAGATCCACGCCTTCAACCACCTCATGGTCGACGACGCCCGGGCCCGCGCCGACGAGATCGACGCCCGCGTGGCTGCCGGCGAGGACGTCGGGCCGCTGGCCGGCGTGCCCGTGGCCCTCAAGGACAACCTCTGCACCCGGGGCGTCCCCACCACCTGCTCGTCGAGGATCCTCGACGGGTGGCGCCCGCCCTACGACGCCACGGTGGTCACCCGCCTCCAGCAGGCCGGCGCGGTCGTGGTCGGCAAGACCAACCTCGACGAGTTCGCCATGGGCTCCTCCACGGAGAACTCGGCCTTCGGTGCCAGCCGCAACCCCCTCGACACCTCACGGGTGCCCGGCGGGTCGTCCGGCGGCTCGGCCGCTGCGGTGGCCGCCGACTTCGTGCCGCTCTCCCTCGGCTCCGACACCGGCGGGTCCATCCGCCAGCCCGCCGCCCTGTGCGGCGTGGTCGGCGCCAAGCCGACGTTCGGGCGCACCTCCCGCTACGGGCTGATCGCGTTCGCGTCGAGCCTCGACCAGATCGGGCCGTTCGCCCACACCGTCGAGGACGCCGCGCTGCTCATGGAGGCGATCAGCGGCCGCGACCCGCTCGACAGCACGAGCATCCCCGAGGCGTTCCCCGACCTGCGGTCGGCGCTCGGTCGCGGCGTCGAGGGCCTCCGCATCGGCATCGTCGAGGAGCTGATGGGCGGCGAGGGCGGCATCCAGCCCGAGGTCGAGGCTCGCACCCGTGAGGCGGCGCTCGCGCTGGAGAAGGCCGGCGCGACGGTCGACACCGTGTCGGTCCCCGCCGCCGTCTACGGCCTGTCGGCGTACTACCTCATCGCCCCCGCCGAGGCGTCGTCCAACCTCGCCCGCTTCGACGGGGTGCGCTTCGGGCTCCGGGAGGAGCGGGCGACGATGGGGGAGACCTACGACGCCACCCGCACCGCCGGCTTCGGGCCCGAGGTGAAGCGCCGCATCATGCTCGGCACCTACGCCCTCTCGTCGGGCTACTACGACGCGTACTACGGCAAGGCCCAGCGGGTGCGCACGATGATCATCCGCGACTTCGACGCCGCGTACGAGCGCTTCGACGTGCTGCTCAGCCCGGCCTCGCCCTGCGTGGCGTTCCCGCTCGGCGACAAGACCGCCGACCCGCTGTCGATGTACCTGAACGACGTGTGCACGATCCCGTCCAGCCTCGCCGGCCACCCCGCCATGTCGGTGCCGTTCGGCACCGGCGCCGACGACCTGCCGGTCGGCGTCCAGGTGATGGCCCCCGCCCTCGGCGAGGAGGTCATGTTCCGCGTGGCCGCTGCCCTCGAGGCCGCGGCGCCCGCCACCGTCGAAGGGGAGGCCCGATGACCGCCACCGAGGCGAGCGCCACCACCGACCTGCCCCACGGCTACCGGCTGGTCGTCGGTCTCGAGGTCCACGTCGAGCTGCACACCGCCACGAAGCTGTTCTGCGGGTGCCCCAACCAGTTCGGCGACGAGCCCAACACCAACGTGTGCCCGGTGTGCCTGGGGCTGCCCGGCTCGATGCCGGTGCTGAACGCCCGGGCGATGGAGCTGGCCACCCGCCTCGGCCGGGCGCTGCACTGCGAGGTGCGTCCCTCGATATTCGCCCGGAAGAACTACTTCTACCCGGACATGCCGAAGGACTACCAGATCTCCCAGTACGACCGGCCCACCAACGTCGACGGCCACCTCGACCTGCCTGACGGCACGCGCATCGGCATCGAGCGGGCCCACATCGAGGAGGACACCGGCAAGTCCACCCACGTCGGTGGCGGCGGGCGCATCCACGATGCGGCGTACTCGCTCGTCGACTACAACCGCTGCGGCGTCCCGCTGGTCGAGATCGTGTCCCGGCCCGACTTCCGGACCAGCGAGCAGGCCAAGGCCTACGTGAACGAGCTGCGGGCGATCCTGGTGGCCACCGGCGTGTCCGACGCCAAGATGGAGGAGGGCTCCCTGCGCGTCGACGCCAACGTGTCGGTGCACCAGCCGGGCACGCCGTTCGGCACCCGCTGCGAGATCAAGAACATCAACTCGGTGCGCTCGCTCGGCCGGGCCATCGAGTACGAGGCCCGTCGCCAGATCGACCTGCTCGAGTCGGGCGAGCGGGTCATCCAGCAGACCCGCCACTGGAACGAGGACGACGGCCGGACCCACACGCTTCGCTCCAAGGAGGAGGCGGAGGACTACCGCTACTTCCCCGAGCCCGACCTGGTGCCGATGGTGCCCGACCCCGCGGCCATCGAGGCCGTCGACGCCGCCCTCCCCACGCTCCCCGCCGAGCGCCGGGCGCAGCTGGCCCAGGCGGCCGGGCGCAGCCTCCCCGACGAGACGGTCACCATCGTCGTCGACCGTGGGCTCGACGAGCTCGCGCTCGGCGCAGTCGCCGCCGGCGCCGACGCCGACCGCACCCTCACCCACCTGCAGCACGACCTCGACCCCGAGCAGGCGGCCAACGTGGGCGTCGAGCAGCTGGCCGAGCTCGTCCGCATGGAGACCGCCGGCGAGCTCACGGCCAGCCAGGCCAAGCAGGTGCTCGCCGAGATGGGGGAGACCGGCAAGGCGCCCGGCACGATCGCCGCCGAGCGGGGCTTCGAGGCCATGGACACCAGCGAGCTCGAGGCCCAGGTCGACGCGGCCATCGCCGCGAACCCCGACGCGTGGGCGAAGTACTGCGCCGGCGAGCAGAAGGCCCAAGGCGCCATCATCGGCCACGTCATGAAGGCCACCCGCGGCCAGGCCGACGGCAAGGCGCTGAACGAGATCCTCCAGCAGCGACGGTCGTCGTGATGCGGCGCTCGCTCGCTGTCGCAGCAGGGGCGGCCCTGGTGCTCGTCGCCGCGTGCGGGAGCGACGACGGGGAGGATGCCGCCGTGCCCGACGACACCGCCGTCGCCGAGGACGTGCCCCTCGACACCGGCGAACCCCCGGTGTTCGACGGCGACCCCGACTCCGAGTTCTGTCGGCGCAGCCGCGAGTCCGCCGAACGGCCCGTGCTCGACCCGTTCGCCCCCGGCCTCGACGCCCGGGAGGTCGAGCTGCGCTTCCGTGCCCTGGCTCAGCGCTTCGGCGAGTTCGCCGACGTCGCACCCGAGCCGCTCGCCGACGATCTCGCCCTCCTCGACGAGCGCTTCGGCGAGCTGTCCGAGCTGCTCGAGAGCGCCGACTTCGACTTCACGCAGCTGGCCGAGCAGGGCGCCGACGTCTCGGCCTTCGACGACCCCGCCTTCGAGGCGGTCGCCGCGCGCCTGGCCGCCTACCAGGAGCAGGTCTGCGACCAGGAGGTCGAGGCGGGGTAGGGAGCGGCCCATGACCGCACCCACGCGCACGACCGAGCGCGACCGCGAGCAGGCTCGCCAGCTCGCCCGCCTGCTCGACACCCAGTTCCAGGTGCCGGGCCTCGGCTGGCGCTTCGGCGTCGATGGGATCCTCGGGCTCGTCCCCGGCATCGGCGACGCCGCCGGTCTCGCGCTGTCGTCGGTGGTGCTGCTCCAGGCGGTGCGCCTCGGGGCGCGGGGCGCCACGGCGGCCCGCATGGTCACCAACGTCGCCCTCGACGCGGTGGTCGGGTCGATCCCGGTCATCGGCTCGATCTTCGACTTCGCCTACAAGGCCAACACCCGGAACCTGCGCCTGCTCGAGGAGCACGTCACGGATCCGCTCGGCACCAGCGAGCGGAGCCGCAGCGCGCTGCGCCGGACGATCGTGGGCGTCATCGTGGCGCTGGTCCTGGTCCTCGCCCTGCTCTTCGCCTTCGTCGCCTGGCTCCTCACCGTCCTGTTCTGACGGACGTCCGTGTCGCGTGCGCCGCCCGCTCGGGCAGGATGGCAGGCATGCAGATCGAGGTCTTCGCCGACGTGTGGTGCCCCTTCGCCCACGTCGGCCTGCGGCGGTTCGTCGAACGACGCGAGGAGGCGGGCGCCGACGTCGGTGTGCTGGTCCGGGCGTGGCCGCTCGAGCGGGTCAACGGCGAGCCGATGGACCCGGCCCTCATCGCCGAGGAGGTGGCCGAGATCCGAGCGACCGTGGCGCCCGAGCTGTTCGCCGGCTTCGATCCGGCGCGCTTCCCGACCACCACCATCCCGGCGCTGCAGCTCACGTGCCTGGCCTACGCCCGCTCGCCGCGGGTGGGGGAAGCCGTGGCCCTCGAGCTGCGCGACCGCCTCTTCGAGCGAGGTGAGGACGTGAGCGACCCGGCGGTCCTGGCCGCCGTGGCCGCCGCGCACGGCCTGGACCTCGACGGCGCCGACGACCTGGCGGGGCAGGACTGGGAGGACGGCAAGCGCCGGGGCGTCATCGGGTCGCCCCACTTCTTCACGCCGGGTGGGGACTTCTTCTGCCCGGCGCTCGACGTGCACCAGGTCGACGGGCACCTGCGCATCACCGCCGACCCGGAGGGCTTCCAGCGCTTCCTCGACAGCTGCTTCGCCGGGACGTGATCGCGGTGCAGCTCGACGTCGTGCGGGGCGACATCACCCGGGAGTCCGTCGACGCCATCGTCAACGCGGCCAACCGCCAGCTGGCGCCGGGGGGTGGTGTCTGCGGGGCGATCCACCGGGCGGCCGGGCGGCGCCTCGCCGAGGCCTGCGCCCGCCTCGCCCCGTGCGACACCGGAGACGCGGTCGCCACGCGGGCGTTCGACCTGGAACCGGGGATCCGGTGGGTCATCCACGCCGTGGGCCCGGTCTGGCACGGCGGGCACGACGGTGAGGCCGAGCTGCTCGCCTCCTGCTACCGGCGCATCCTCGAGGTGGCCGACGAGGTCGGCGCCCGCACGGTGTCGGTGCCCGCCATCTCCACCGGCATCTACGGCTATCCGCTGCGGGAGGCGTCCGACGTCGCGGTCGACGCCCTCCTGGCCGTCGCCGATGGTCCGGGCACCGATGTCGAGGAGGTGCACCTGGTCGCCTTCGACGAGGACACGCACCGGGTGCTCGAGGAGGCGGTCAGCGCTCGGCGCCGGTGACCGCCCACGCACCTGAGCGCCAGCGGACGGCGAGCACCGCCAGCCGGGCGACCATCAGCAGGGTGATGGCGCCCCACACCCACCCGATCCCCAGGTCGAGCACGCCGACGGCCAGCGCCGCCGGGACGGTGAGGAGGGCGGCCGCCACCATCGCCTTGGCCAGGAACGCCATGTCGCCCGCGCCGATCAGCAGCCCGTCGAGCACGAACACGGCGCCGTTGACCGGCTGCAGGGCGGCGACGAAGACCAGCAGGAAGCCGGCCAGCGACAGGACGCGGACGTCGTTGCTGAACACGTCGGGCAGCACGGGCCGCAGGGCCAGCACCACCACCCCCACCAGCGCGCCCGCGGCGGTGCCGAGCTCGAGCATGCGGCGCCCCACCTGGCGGGCGGTGGCCGTGTCGCCGGCGCCGAGGAACCGGCCGATCATCGCCTGTCCCGCGATCGCCACGGCGTCGAGGCCGAGGGCGAGGAAGCTCCACACGGCGAAGGCGACCTCGTGGGCTCCCACCTCCGCCGCGCCGATCCGAGCGGCGACGGCGGTGAACAGCGTGAGCGAGGCGCGCAGGGCGACCGTGCGCACCAGCAGGTCCCACCCCGCCCGGCCGAGCCGGCGGATCGACGCCCAGTCCGGTCGCAGCGCCGCCCCGAGCCGGGACGTGGCCGTGGTGATCAGCCGGAGGTAGACGAGCGCCCCGCCGGCCTGCGCGATCACGGTCGACAAGGCCGAGGCGCCGATGCCGAAGTCGAGCCCCACGATGAGCACCAGCTCGATGACCAGGTTCGCCACGGCGGCGCCGACGGCGACGAGCAACGGCGTCCGGGTGTCCTGCAGCCCGCGGAGGTAGCCGGTGCCGGCGAAGGTGAGGAGCTGGAACGTGATGCCGAGCGCCGAGATGCGCAGGTACACGAGCGCGTTCGTCCGCACGGCGCCGGTCGCGCCCAGGAGCTCGACGATGGGCGACGCGAAGGCGAGTACCAGCACGGTCATGACCACGCCGATCACGGTCGCCAGCCACAGGCCCTGCACCGCCTGGTGCGCCGCGGCGTCGTCGCGCCCGGCGCCCAGCAGCCGGGAGACGGCGGCCGTGGTGCCGTAGGCGAGGAAGATGAAGATGGCGTACCCCGTGAGCAGCGCCGAGGACGCCACCGCGAGCCCGGCCAGCTCGTCCGTGCCGATGCGCCCCACCACCGCCGTGTCGGCGAGCACGTAGAGCGGCTCGGCGACGAGCGCGCCGAACGCCGGCACGGCGAGCCGGGCGATCTCCCGGTCGTGGCGGCTGCGCAGCGCGGGCACGGCGCAGGAGCCTGGCACGATCGGCTGCGGTCCTCGGCGAGCGCTACGCGTAGCCTCCGGAGGCGTGAGCACCGAGCAGAACGCGGCCGAGACCACCGTCGACATCAAGCCCCGCTCCCGTGACGTCACCGACGGCATGGAGCGCGCCCCCGCCCGGGCGATGCTGCGGGCCATCGGCATGACCGACGACGACTGGGGCAAGGCGCAGATCGGTGTGGCGTCGTCGTGGAACGAGGTGACGCCCTGCAACATGCCGCTCGACCGGCTCGCCAAGCGCTCCAAGGTCGGCGTGCGCGACGCCGGCGGCTACCCCATCGAGTTCGTCACCGTGGCCGTTTCCGACGGCATCTCGATGGGGCACGAGGGCATGCGCGCGTCGCTGGTGTCCCGTGAGGTCATCGCCGACTCGGTCGAGACCGTCATGCACGCCGAGCGCCTCGACGGCCTGCTCACCTTCGCCGGCTGCGACAAGTCGCTGCCCGGCATGCTGATGGCCGCCGCCCGCCTCAACGTGCCCAGCGTGTTCCTGTACGCCGGGTCCATCCTCCCCGGCCACCACAACGGCCAGGCCCTCGACATCGTCTCGGTGTTCGAGGCCGTCGGCGCCCATGCCGCGGGCACCCTCGACGACGCCGGGCTCGACGCCATCGAGCGCAACGCGTGCCCCACCGAGGGCGCCTGCGCCGGCATGTTCACCGCCAACACCATGGCGAGCATCGCCGAGGCGCTCGGCATGTCGCTGCCCGGCAGCGCCAGCGCGCCGGCCGTCGACCGCCGCCGCGACGACCTCGCCTACGCGAGCGGCCTCGCCGTGATGCACCTCATCGAGCAGGGCATCCGCCCGCGCCAGATCATGACCCGCGAGGCGTTCGAGAACGCCATCGCCGTCACCATGGCGCTCGGCGGCTCCACCAACGCCGTGCTCCACCTGCTCGCCATCGCCTACGAGGCCGAGGTCGAGCTCGACCTGTCGGTGTTCAACGAGATCGCCGCCAAGGTGCCGCACATCGCCGACACCAAGCCCCACGGCAAGTACCACATGGTCGACATCGACCGCGTCGGGGGCGTCCCCGTCGTGATGAAGCACCTCCTCGACGCCGGCCTGCTCCACGGCGACTGCCTCACCGTCACCGGCAAGACCGTTGCCGAGAACCTCGCCGACATCGAGCCCCCGGCGCCCGACGGCGACGTCATCCACCCGCTGTCCGACCCCATCCACGACATCGGCGGCCTCGCCATCCTCACCGGCTCGCTGGCGCCGAAGGGCTCGGTCGTCAAGGTGGCCGGCATCGACTTCGACCACTTCGAGGGTCCGGCCCGGGTGTTCGACGGCGAGCAGTCGGCGATGGACGCCGTGCTCGCCGGTCAGATCAACAGCGGCGACATCGTGGTCATCCGCTACGAGGGCCCCAAGGGCGGCCCGGGCATGCGCGAGATGCTGGCCATCACCGGCGCCATGAAGGGCGCGGGCCGGGGTGGCGACGCCGCGCTCATCACCGACGGCCGCTTCTCCGGCGGCACCCACGGCTTCTGCATCGGCCACGTCGCGCCCGAGGCGGTCGACGGCGGTCCCATCGCCCTGGTGCACGAGGGCGACCGCATCCGCATCGACGTGCGCCAGCACACCATCGACCTGCTCGTCGACGAGGCCACGCTCGAGGAGCGCCGCAAGACGCTCAAGCACCCCGAGCCCCGCTACACGAAGGGCGTCCTCGCCAAGTACGCCCGGCTCGCCGCCGGAGCGGAGAAGGGCGCCGTCACCGAGGCGTAGGCAGGGATCCGGCAGATCCCTCACCGCACGTCGCAGCCATGTGACACATCCCACGTCCGTTTGTGTTCTCGGTCACAAGCCAGTAGGTATGAACAGGACGTGGCCCCGACGACCACCAGCGCCCAGCACACCTCCCTCGACTACCGGCTCGCCCGGCTCGAGGACGGTCCGGCGCTCTGGTCCCTCGCGAAGGCCAACGGGCTCGACGAGAACTCGCCCTACGCGTACCTGCTGTGGACCGAGTACTTCCGCGACACCACCGTCGTCGCCGTTGACGACGGTGATCACCCCGTCGGGTTCGTCACCGCGTTCTGCCGTCCGGACGAGCCCACCACGGTGTTCGTCTGGCAGATCGGCGTCGATGCGTCGCATCGTCGCCGGGGCATCGCCGGCCGCCTGCTCGACGAGCTGTTCGAGCGGGCCCGGGCGACCGCGTTGGAAGCCACGGTGACGCCGAGCAACTCGGCGTCCGAGACCCTGTTCCGTCGCTTCGGCGACCGTCACGGCCTGCCCGTGACCGTGGAGCCGCTCTTCGGTGAAGAGCTGTTCCCTCCGGGCCACGAAGCGGAGCTGCGGTTCCGCATCGGCCCCGCCGGCCACTGACGGGACGTACGGGTCAGGCGTGCCCGCGCGCCCAGCCACGACCGTCCGTCAACCCCACAAGGGAAACATGAGCATCTTCGAACGACTCGAGTCCGAGGTCCGCGGCTACTGCCGTTCCTGGCCCACGGTCTTCGCCTCCGCCCACGGCCACACGATGGTCGCCGAGGATGGCACCGAGTACCTCGACTTCTTCGCCGGGGCCGGTGCCCTCAACTACGGGCACAACCACCCGGTGCTGATCGAGGCGCTCCAGCAGCACCTCTCCCAGCAGGGCTTCATCCACGCCCTCGACATCTCGACAACCACCAAGCGCACCTTCATGGAGCGCTTCGAGGCCGTGATCTTGGAGCCCCGTGGGCTCGACTACAAGATCCAGTTCCCCGGGCCCACCGGCACCAACGCCGTGGAGGCCGCCCTGAAGCTCGCCCGCAAGGCCACGGGCCGTGAGCGCGTCGTGGGCTTCACCAACGGGTTCCACGGCATGACGCTCGGCTCGCTCGCCGTCACCGGCAACGCCATGAAGCGCGGCGGTGCCGGCGTGCCCCTCGGCAACACGACCTCGATGCCCTTCGCCAACTACCTCGGCGACGACGTCGACAGCCTGCGGGTGCTCGAGGCGATGATCAGCGGCGGGTCCAGTGGCCTCGACGAGCCCGCCGCCGTGATCGTCGAGACCACCCAGGGCGAGGGTGGCATCAACCCGGCGTCGGCCCAGTGGATGCGCAACCTCGACGACATCTGCAAGCGCCACGGGATCATGCTGATCATCGACGACATCCAGGTCGGATGCGGGCGCACCGGCCCGTTCTTCTCCTGGGAGGAGATGGGGATCGACCCCGACATCGTCACGCTGTCGAAGTCGATCTCCGGTTCGGGCCTGCCGATGGCGCTCGTGCTCCTCAAGCCCGAGCACGACGTGTGGGCGCCCGGCGAGCACAACGGCACCTTCCGCGGCAACAACGCGGCGTTCGTCACCGCCACCGCGGCGCTCGACCACTTCTGGACGAGCGACGAGCTCACCGCGGCGGTCGGTGCGAAGTCCGAGCGGGCGCGTTCCGGCCTCGAGCAGATCATGGGCAACCACCCGGGCCTGTTCTCCGACGTCCGCGGCCGGGGCCTGATCCTCGGCATGGAAGCCGTCGTCCCCGAGGTGGCCGGCGCGATGGTGCAGGGCGCCTTCGAGCGCGGTCTCATCATGGAGACCGCCGGCGCCGAGGACGAGGTCGTCAAGCTCCTACCCCCGCTGGTCGTCACCGACGACGCCATCGACCGGGCGCTCTCCATCCTCAACGAGGTCGCCGACGGCATGAACGACTCGATGGTCGAGGACCTCCGGGCCGAGCGCGAGGAGGTGTCGTCGTGATCGTCCGCACCCTGCAGGAGATCCTCGGGACCGAGCGCGACGTGAACGGCGGGAACTGGTCCGCCCGACGCCTCTGCCTCGCCGACGACGGCATGGGCTTCTCCATGCACGACACGGTCCTGCGAGCCGGCACCGAGACCCACATGTGGTACAAGCACCACCTGGAGGGCGTGTACTGCATCGAGGGCAAGGCGACCCTCGAGGACAAGGCCACCGGCGAGGTCCACGAGATCACGCCGGGCACCATCTACCTCTTGAACGACCACGACCGGCACGTGCTGCGGGTGGAGGAGGACCTCCGGGTCATCTGCTGCTTCAACCCGCCGGTCACCGGCCAGGAGGTCCACGACGAAGACGGCGCCTACCCGCTCCTCACCGTGGACGACCAACCGGATCCCGTATGAGCGCACCCACCACGGACACCGGAGCGCCGATGGACACGGGCGTCGACCCGTACCCGTCCCGCAACGGCGAGCCGCCGGCGCTGCTGCCCCGAGTCGACCCCGTCGTGTGGGGCGACGCCCGGGGCGGCCCGCTCGACGCCGGCGAGGTGGCCGAGTTCGACGAGCGTGGGTTCGTCACCATCCCCGGTGTGTTCTCGCCCGACGAGGTGGGCGAGCTCGACGAGGCGCTGTCCGACCTGGTGTACGGCACCGGCGACTTCGACGCCGACCAGCTCATCATCGAGCCCGAGTCGGAGGAGATCCGTTCGATCTTCGCCTTCCACGACCGGCCGGGCCCGCTGCAACGGGTGCCGTCCGACCCGCGGCTCGCCGGCGTGGCGCGCCAGCTGCTCGGCTCGGATGTCTACATCCACCAGAGCCGGGTCAACCGCAAGCCGGGGTTCCGCGGCAAGGACTTCCAGTGGCACTCCGACTTCGAGACCTGGCACACCGAGGACGGCATGCCCCGGATGCGGTGCCTCAGCGCCGTGGTGGCGCTCACGGACAACGAGGTGTTCAACGGCCCCCTGCTCGTGATGCCCGGCTCGCACCGCACGTTCGTCACCTGCCCGGAGCCGACCCCGCCGGCCAACCACCAGCGGTCGCTGAAGAAGCAGGAGGTCGGCGTCCCCGACGACGACAGCCTCCGCACGCTGTTCGAGCGGCACGGCATCGAGCAGTGCACGGGTGGGGCAGGCTCGGTGCTGTTCTTCGACTGCAACCTCATGCACGGCTCGGCCAGCAACATCTCGCCGATGCCGCGGCGCAACCTGTTCATGGTGTTCAACAGCGTCGAGAACGCGCTCGTCGAGCCGTTCGCGGCCCCGCAGCGGCGGCCCGAGCACATCGCCTCCCGGCGCTTCGCGCCCGTGTAGGTCGCGCCGCACCGGTCTCCCCGCCCGCGGGGACCTCGAGGGCCACCTCCCGACGGACGGGGGTGGCCCTCGGCGCGCCGGGGCCCCGTTGGGAGTTGTGAGCGGACGGCCGCTCTGCCAACATGGGCGAGATGGCTCTCGACCCCCGCCTGGTACTCATTTCCTGAGCGCACGCCACCTCCCCGCTTCGCGTGCGCACTCCGGCCTCCCAGTAGGGGGGCCGTCGTGGTTTTCGGCCACGAACCACCTCATCCGATAGAGATCCGAGTCGACCGACCCTCCGCAGGAGACAACGCAGTGGAACCGAACGAACCGACGAACGGCGGCGCCGCCCTCATCCGAGCGCTCGAGCTCGAGGGCGTCGAGATCGTGTTCGGCCTCCCGGGCGGCGCGATCCTGCCCGTGTACGACCCGATCATCGACTCGCCGATCCGCCACGTGCTCGTGCGCCACGAGCAGGGCGCCGGCCACATGGCCGAGGGCTACGCCCACGTCACCGGCAAGCCCGGCGTGTGCATGGTGACGTCGGGCCCCGCCGCCACGAACGTGGTCACACCGCTGGCCGACGCCTACCTCGACTCCATCCCGATGATCTGCATCACCGGGCAGGTCGCCTACCCGGCCATCGGCTCCGACGCCTTCCAGGAGTGCGACACCACCGGCATCACGATGTCGATCACGAAGCACAACTACCTGATCACCGAGGCCGCCGACATCCCCCGCATCGTCCGCGAGGCGTTCCACATCGCCACCACCGGCCGCCCGGGCCCGGTGCTCATCGACGTCCCCAAGGACATCGTCGACCCGACCAACCCGCGCTCGGCGATGGAGTGGTACTGGCCCACCGACGAAGAGGTGGCTGCCGGCCTCCCCGGCTACCGGCCCACCACCAAGGGGCACCCGAAGAAGATCCGCGAGGCCGCCGAGCTCATCCTCACCGCCGAGCGCCCGGTGATCTACGCCGGTGGCGGCATCCTGCGGGCCCACGCTGCCGAGGCGCTGCGCGAGCTCGCCGAGCTGTGCGACATCCACGTCGTCACCACGCTGATGGCCCGGGGTGCCTTCCCCGACGACCACCCCCTCGCCCTCGGCATGCCGGGCATGCACGGCAACTACACGGCGGTCACCGCGTTCCAGGAGACCGACCTGCTCATCACGCTCGGCGCCCGCTTCGACGACCGGGTCACCGGCAAGCTCGACGAGTTCGCGTCGAAGGCCAAGGTCATCCACGCCGACATCGACCCCGCCGAGCTGGGCAAGAACCGCAAGCCCGACGTGCCCATCGTCGGGGACGCCCGCCTCGTCATCGAGGAGCTGGTGTCGGTGCTCAAGGCGATGCTCGCCGACGGCCGCACGTCCGTCGACCGCAGCGTCTGGAAGAGCACCATCTCGGGCTGGCAGGAGAAGTACCCGCTCCACTACGACCCGCCGGAGCCCGGCTCGGCCCTCAAGCCGCAGTTCGTCCTCGAGACGCTGCGCGACAACACGCCCGACGACACCATCGTCGTCACCGGCGTCGGGCAGCACCAGATGTGGACCAGCCAGTACTGGAAGTTCAACCACCCCTACACGTGGGTGAACTCCGGCGGGCTCGGCACCATGGGCTTCGGCGTCCCCGCCGCCATCGGCGCCAAGGCGGCCCACCCGGACCGCATGGTGTGGCTGGTCGACGGCGACGGGTGCTTCCAGATGACCGCCCAGGAGCTGGTGACGGCCACGGTCGAGAGCATCCCGATCAAGGTCGCCATCCTCAACAACAGCTACCTCGGCATGGTGCGCCAGTGGCAGGAGATGTTCTACGACGAGCGCTACTCCGAGGTGTTCCTGTCCAAGGACGTGCCCGACTACAAGATGTGGGCCGAGTCGATGGGCTGCGTGGGCTTCCGGGTCGAGTCGCCCGAGGAGGTGCTGCCCACCATCCAGAAGGCGAACGAGATCAACGACCGGCCGGTGGTCATCGACTTCCGCACCGACGCCGCCGAGAAGGTCTTCCCGATGGTGCCGTCCGGTCAGTCGAACTCCCAGGTCATGGTCCACCCGTCGCTGCTGCCCGTCCAGGACGCCGCCGGCGGTCGCACCGAGCAGAGCCCCCCGGAGGAGCTGTCGTGAGCCCCGCGCCCAACCCCAACCGGCCCCGCCACCACACGCTGGTGGTCCTCGTCGAGAACAAGGCCGGCGTGCTCACCCGGGTGGCGGGCCTGTTCGCCCGTCGCGGGTTCAACATCTACTCGCTCGCCGTGGCGCCCACCGACGACGACGAGCGCTACAGCCGCATCACCATCGTCGTCGACGTCGAGTCGGCGCCGCTCGAGCAGATCACCAAGCAGCTGTTCAAGCTCATCAACGTGGTGAAGATCTCCGAGCTCGACCCGGCCGACTCCATCGAGCGCGAGCTGATGATCGCCACGGTGAAGGCCGACCCGTCGGTGCGCAGCCAGGTCATCGAGCTCGTCGACGTGTTCGACGGCTCGATCATCGACGTCGGCTTCGACGAGCTGTCGGTGGCCGTCCACGGCGAGCCCGACAAGCTCGACGACGTCGAGGAGCTGCTCCGGCCCTACGGCATCGTCGAGCTCCAGCGCACCGGCCGGGTGGCGCTGCCGAAGCTCGAGCGCACCCCGCCCCGCCTCAAGTCGGTCAGCAACCGCACCGCATAGTAGGAATTTCGTCCGTGGGTGACACCTGCTGTCGCCCATCCACGACAGAACCCAGAAGGAAGACCGCACCATGGCCGCCACCGTGTACTACGACGCCGACGCCGACCTCAGCCTCATCCAGGGCCGCAAGGTCGCCGTGCTCGGCTACGGCTCGCAGGGCCACGCCCACGCCCTCAACCTGGCCGAGTCCGGCGTCGACGTGCGCGTCGGCCTCAAGGAGGGCTCGTCGTCGAAGGGCAAGGCCGAGAAGGCCGGCCTGCGGGTCCTGTCGGTCGCCGACGCCTGCGCCGAGGCCGATCTCATCGTGATGACCCTGCCCGACACGAAGCAGGCCGCCATCTACGAGGCCGAGATCGCCCCGAACCTGCAGGAGGGCGACGTCCTCTGCTTCACCCACGGGTTCAACATCCGATCCGGCCTCATCAAGCCCCCGGCCGGGGTCGACGTGATCATGATCGCCCCGAAGGGTCCGGGCCACCTGGTGCGCCGCACCTACGCCGAGGGCGGCGGCGTGCCGTGCCTCATCGCCGTCGAGCAGGACGCCTCCGGCAAGGCCAAGGACATCGCCCTGTCGTACGCCTCGGCCATCGGCGGTGGCCGGGCCGGCATCCTCGAGACCACGTTCACCGAGGAGACCGAGACCGACCTGTTCGGCGAGCAGGTCGTGCTCTGCGGTGGCCTCACCGAGCTGGTGCGCGCCGGGTTCGAGACCCTCACCGAGGCCGGCTACGCCCCCGAGTCGGCGTACTTCGAGTGCCTCCACGAGCTGAAGCTGATCGTCGACCTGATGTACGAGGAGGGGATCGCCGGCATGCGCTACTCGATCTCCGACACCGCCGAGTACGGCGACCTCACCCGCGGCCCCCGCATCATCACGCCGGCCGTGAAGGCCGAGATGCGCAAGGTGCTCGACGAGATCCAGGACGGCCGCTTCGCCGAGGAGTGGATGGCCGAGGCCAACGGCGACCGGGCCACCTACGACCGCCTCCGCAAGGAGGGCGAGGCCCACCCGATCGAGGAGGTCGGCAAGCGCCTCCGCGGCATGATGCCGTTCATCTCCGCCGGCAAGGAGTCCGTGAAGGACGCCGCCGGCGGCGCCCAGGACTGACGACCGCTCAGCCCGCCCCGCTTTCTCGTTCTGGCCCCAGCATCTCCGGTCGCTGACCGGCGATGCTGGGGCCGGTCCGCGTCTCAGGTCCGGCGGCGGCGCTTGGCCCGGTCGCGCCGGTCGGTGACCAGCACGTGGCCGAGGAGCACCAAACCTCCGATGAAGGCGAGCGCGAAGAAGACCACGGCCACGGCGGGCGCACCGAGGAGCTCCACGTCGCTCTCGACGCGCATGGCGAGGGCGGCGCCGATGAGCATGGCGGCGAGCACGATGCCGGCGGTGAGGCGGGTGGCGACCTTCTCCAGGCCCCGCAGCAGCTCGTCCTCGTCGAGGGCGTCGACCCGGATCGTGAGCGTGCCCTCGGCCAGGTCGGACAGCACCCGGTCGGCGTGGCGGGGCAGGTTCTCCATGAACCGGGCGGTGTCGAGCGCGGTGCGGGCCACCCGGATCTGGCTGGCGCCCGCCGACACCTGGTGCCGCAGGAGCGCCCCGGAGTGGTCGACGATCGTCTCGTTGGGGACGAAGTCGGGATCGAGGCAGCGGGTGACCTCGTCGAGGTGGAGCAGCGCCTTGCCGACCATGGCGATCTCGGCCGGCGGGCGGAGGTCGGCCAGGCCGCAGGCCCGCGAGACCTGGAGCAGCACCGAGCCGGTGTCGAGCGTGGCCACCGACGAGCCGGCGTGGCGGCTGAGCAGCTCGGCCACGTGGGCCTCGAGCGTCGATCGGTCGTAGTCGGCGAGCCGGGTGCCGGCGGCCTCCAGCACCTCCACGACGTGGTCGGCCCGCTGGTCGGCGATGGCCAGCGTGAGGTCGAGCATGTGCTGGCGCATGCGGTGGCCGAGGCGGGCGACCATGCCGAGGTCCAGCAGCACGAGGTCGCCCTCGGGCGTGAGCAGCACGTTGCCGGGGTGGGGGTCGGCGTGGACGAGGCCGTGGATCAGGATCTGGTCGATGTAGGCCCGCACCAGCTCGTCGGCCAGCGTGGCGCCGTCGAAGTCGTGGCGGGCGAGCGGGGTGAGGTCGGTGACCCGGCGGCCCTCCACGTAGGTCATCGTGAGCATGCGCCGGGTGACGAGGCGGTCGATCGGCCGGGGGACCGACAGGTGGGGGCGGGAGCTGAGCAGCTCCTCGAAGGTGTGGAGGTTGTCGGCCTCGGTGCGGAAGTCGAGCTCGGCGACGAAGCTGGTGCGGAACGAGTCGAGGAAGTCGACGAACGCGAACCGCCGGCCGACCTCGGTGGTGGCGTCGACCACCTTCGCCACGTCGGCGAGCACCTCGAGGTCGTCGCGCACGGTCTTGGCGATGCCGGGACGCTGCACCTTGACGACGACCTCGGTGCCGTCACCGAGGCGGGCCCGGTGCACCTGGGCGATGGAGGCGGCGGCGAGGGGCGTGTCGTCGAAGGCGTCGAACACGTCGTGCACCCGCATGCCGAGCTCGTCCTCGATGACCTGGCGGATCTCCTCCGCCGGGACGGGTTCGACCTCGTCCTGCAGGCGGACCAGTGCGTCGAGGTAGGGCTGGGGGAGCAGGTCGGCCCGGGTGGACAGCACCTGCCCGAGCTTCACGAAGGTCGGACCCATGGTCTCGAGGTCGGTGGCGAAGCGCTCGGCGTCGGCGGCGACGGCCTCGGGATCGCCGGCGGCCGCTTCGAGGTCCTGCAGCTCGGCTTCGAGCCCGGCCTGGTCCAGCAGGCCGGGCCGGGCGTGGCGGATGACCAGCCGGAGCACGTCGGCGTGACGGGACAGACGGGCGGATTGGCGCGACGGGAGGATGCCCACCGCAGACCCCTACCCGCCGGCCGGGCGTTCAGTCACCGGTTCGGCACTTCCGTCACGTGCACGCCTCGACGGCGGGTTGGAGCAGCTCGGCGGCGGTGGCGGAGGTGTCGGCGCCGGCCAGCCCCGCTCGGAAGATCGTGTCGATGTCGTCGTCGCTGATGTTCTCGTCGAGGCAGTCGACCACGGACTCGGCGGTGCCCGCCGATGCGATGCCCTCGAGGAGCAAGGCGCGCACGTCCAGGCAGTCGGTGTAGGCCTCGGCGAACACGTCGACCTCCACCGGGCGCAGGTCGACCTCGTCGCCCCGGTCGGTCTGCACGCCGATGGTGATGAGCCGGCTCACCGGGATCTGGTCGATCACCGCCTTCGCGATGCAGTCGGCCTCGTCGGGTTCGATCGGGAATGCGGGCTCCGGGTCCTCGAGGATGCTGGCTGCGACGGTGTCGGCGAGCACCGAGCCGATGTCGTCGATGCAGTCCTCCATCGCCCCGCCGATCACCTCGACCTCGTCGTCGGAGAGGCGGGCGAGGTCGATCTCCTCCGTGGTGGCGGCGTCGGCGTCGAAGCCGATCTCGCCGAGCCGCTCCACGCCGATACCGTCCACGGTGGACTCGGCCACGCAGTTCGCCTGCTGCCGGTTGATCTCGTAGCCGGCGAAGGTCTCGTCCTGGACGATGCTGGCGGCGATGGACTCGACCATCGCCTCCTCGTCCGACTGGCCCTCGCCGCAGGCGGCCAGCAGCAGCGCAGAGGCGGCGCCCACGGCGAGGGCTCGTCTCACATGGTCTCCTCGAAGCTGACCTCGCCCTCGCCCCGCAGGACGTTCTTGAGCAGCTTCCCGGACGCGTTGCGGGGCAGGTTGTCCTGCTGGACCTCGACGTACGCCGGCACCTTGAAGCCGGCGAGGCCGTCGGCCACCCACTGCTTCACCTCGGCCTCGGAGATCTGCTGGCCGGGCTCGACCTGCACGACCGCCTTGACCTCCTCGCCCAGCTCGGGGTGGGGCACGCCGATGACCGCCGCGTCCGCGATGGCAGGGTGCTGCACCAGCCGCTCCTCGATCTCCACGCAGTAGATGTTCTCGCCGCCGCGGATGATCATGTCCTTCTTGCGGTCGGTGATGAACACGAAGCCCTCGTCGTCGACGTAGCCGATGTCGCCGCTGCGCAGCCATCCGTCGACCACCGTCTCGGCCGTGGCCTCGGGCTTGTTCCAGTAGCCCTTCATGATGATGGGGCCCTTGATGCAGATCTCGCCGACCTCGCCGGTGGGCAGCGGGTTCCCCCGGTCGTCGATGACCTGGATCTCCACCGTGGGCACGGGCGGGCCGACCGACGTGGGCTTGCGCTTGGCGTCGTCGCCCGAGTTGACCGTCGCCACCGAGGATGACTCGGTGAGCCCGTAGGCGTTCGAGGTGGTCTGCACGTTCGGGAAGGTCTCCTGCACCTTGCGCTGCAGCTCCTCGGCTGACGGCGAGCCGCCGAACGCCACCGAGATCACCGTCGACGTGTCGTAGTCGAAGCGGTCCGGGTGCTCGCAGACCCGCCAGACCATCGTCGGCACCGTGGCCCAGACGTTGACCTTCTGCTCCTGGATGATGCGCAGGGCGTCCTCGGGCTCGAACTTGCCCACCGGCATCACCAGCTTCAGCCCGGCGAGCAGCCCGACCACCAGGGTGGAGTGGCAGCCCGACACGTGGAACAGGGGAGAGGTGAACAGGGCGACCGTCTGCGTCTCGCCCGTGGGCAGGGCCCCGCCGCCGGCCATCGCCCCGGCCACGGAGTTGTACATCGTGTTCTGGAGGTTGGCGACCATGTTCCGGTGGGTGGACATGATCCCCTTGGGCTTCCCCGTGGTGCCCGAGGAGTAGAAGATCACCGCCGTGTCGTCCTCGTCGATCGGCGTGTCGAGGAACGTCGCCGTGGGTTCGGCCATCAGCTCATCGAAGCGGTGGAGCTTGTCCCGGTGGGCATCGCCCACGACGTCGGTGAAGTCGGCCGGGTCGCAGTCGCGGGTCAGGTAGATGCGCTCGAGGTCGGGGCACTGGTCGAGCTGGTCGGCGATCCGCTCGAACCGCTTGCGGTCGGCCACCAGCACCTTGGCGCCCGAGTCCTGCAGGCCGTAGAGCACCTCCTCGGTCTTCCACCAGCCGTTCAGCCCGACGAGGATCGCCCCGCCGGTGACCGTGCCCCAGAACGTGAGGCACCACTCGGGGTTGTTCTGGCTGAGCACCGCCACCCGGTCGCCGTGGCCGACACCGGCGTCGTCACGAAGGGCGTACCCGACGCCGTTCGCCGTGGCGATGAACCGCTCGAAGCTCCACTCCTCCTCGCCGTAGACCAGGAACGTCTGCTCGCCGCGAAGGATCGACAGCTCGGGGATCGACCGGAGGTTGGGCAAGCGCTCCTTGTAGACCTGCACCTCCACGCCGTTGACCACGTCGGTGGTGATCTCGAACATCCCCCCGGGACCGGTGAGCTGCTCGCGGACCTCTGCGGCGGTGGGCATGGTGGCGGTTCCCCCTGCGGGCTCGTGGCGTGACCTGGAACCGACGAGTCTGGCAAACCCGGTTGCCAACGGCGCGGCCGGGCGTTGTGAGACGACGTACTAGCGAGGACGCTTTGACTCCTACCCGGCGGTGACGGATCGTGCCCCTGGAGGATGCTGGTGCGGAGCCTGGACCATCGCCTTCTCATCGGACCGGCCGTCACCGCACGCCGCTGGCAGTTCGGCGGCGCGTTCGCCAGCCCGGCGAAAGACCGATCTCACCGGCGGCCGACGCCGTGCGGCACTCGTGGTGCAACGCAGTCCAGAGCGTGCCCGACCTCCGGCCGACAGCTCCCGCGCCTGATCGTGCGCACGGTAGACCGCCGTCGGCATGCCCTGGTCTTGTCTCTGGTCGGCGCCCCGGGCGACGAGTCTCGTCAGACGGCAACCGCTCGCGACGTCGGGCTTTGCGTGCGTTCAGGATGGCGCGACCGTCCTGCCCATCCGACCACACCATGCGTCGATGGCTCCGCGCAGGGGCGGCAGCACAGCACGCAGGGAGCGAGCCCGGGCGCTGTCCACCAGAGCCCTCATGAGGCCGTAGCGAGCGGTCGCGATGGCGGCAGCGCCAATAGACCCGTACAGGCGGGTGATGTGGATCAGGTTCCTCGTGGAGTAGTAGCGACGCCAGGGAACGTCGCGACGGACCGCCGCGGCCCGGCGCGCGGTCATGTTGCTCCGGCCGAGGTCGCGCCGGAGCTGCGCCCACAGGTCGCCGGGTGCGACCACCTCCCAACCGTG
>DASTYO010000098.1:0-14311 GCA_035764875.1 Acidimicrobiales bacterium
ACCGCCGACGATCGCCGCCAGCTGCGGTCCCTCCGGCTCACCGTGCGGCGCGCTGCGGAGGCGTGGGAGCGCGTCGTCGAGCTGGAACCCACGGATGAGCTCGCCCACCAGGCGCTCATGCGTGCCGCGCCGCCGCCGACATCGCCTCCGGCGGTGCGCTGCTGCCCGGCTCGCTGTACGAGGACTGGACCGCCGACGATCGCCGCCAGCTGCGGTCCCTCCTGCTCACCGTGCTGCGCGCTGCGGAGGCGTGGGAGCGCGTCGTCGAGCTGGAACCCACGGATGAGCTCGCCCACCAGGCGCTCATGCGTGCCGCGCTGGACCGGGGCGCCCGCTCCGAGGTGGTCGAGCGCTTCGAGGCGCTGCGCACCGGCCTGGCCACCGAGCTCGGCGTGCGACCCAGCGCCACCAGCGTCGAGCTCTACGAGGAGGCCATCCACGGGCTGGCCGACACGGACGGCGAGCTCGTCGGGCGGGACCGTGAGCTGGCCACGGTCGAGCGACGCCTCCGGACGGCCGCTCCCCGGCGACCGGGCATGGTGGCGGTGCACGGTCCGGCCGGCATCGGCAAGTCCGCGTTCTGCCGGCGCCTGGTCTCGGTGCTCGGCGACGCTGGTGCACAGATCTGGTGGACGGACACCGCCGGTCGTCACGAGCCGTTCGGACCGCTCGTCTCGGTCGCCGAGGAGATCGTCCTCGACCCACGCGAGCCGCTGGCCGGCGCACCGGCCCACGTGCGGACGGTGCTGTCGTCGCTCACCGACGTCGTGGCCGACGCGCCGCCGCTCGCCGGGCCGCTCACGCGCCACCAGGTGCTGGGGACGGTGACGCACGTGCTGCGGGCGGCTGCGTCCGGCCGGGACGTCGTCCTCGTGCTCGACGACGCCCACGAGGCCGACGACGGCACGATCGACGTCCTGCTCCACATGGCGACGTCGGTGCCCGACGTCCTGGTCGTCCTGGCCTTCCGCCAGGAGGCGGTGCGGGACGAGCTGCGGGAGGGACTGGCCCGGCTCGACCGCGCCGGCCGCCTCGTCGACATCGGCCTCGACGGGCTCGACCGGGCCGCCGCCTCGACGCTCGCCCGGCGGGCCACGACCCGTGCCCTCGACGACACCGCCGTCGAGCAGATCGTCCAGCGCGCCGAGGGCAACCCCTTCGCCATCACGGAGCTGGCCAGCACCGCCATCGACGGCGCCGAGCTGGCGCCGTCGGCGGCGGCGTCCATCACCAGCCGGCTGGTGGGCCTCGACCGCGAGTCGGTGTCCGCCCTCGAGGCGCTCGCCCTCGGCTGGGACGAGCTCGACCACCAGCTGGTGCTGGCCCTCACCGGCTGGGAGGAGCGCGAGGCGTTCGCCCTGCTCGACCGGGTGCTCGAGGCCGGCGTCCTCGTGGTGGCCGACGGCCGCTACCGCTTCCGCCACGACCTGGTGCGCGACGCGCTGCGCGCGCAGGTGCCGCCCCACCGCCGCCTCGTCCTGCACCGGGAGGCGGCGCAGCGGCTCGCCGACGCCGGCGCGCCGGCGGCACTCATCGCCCGGCACTGGCTCGCGGCGGACGAGCCGGCGCAGGCCGCCGAGCACTGCATCGCCGCCGCCACGGAGGCCATGCAGGTCGGCGCGTACCGTGATGCCCGCCGCCACCTCGCCCCCGTGCTCCGGCACGATCCGCGGCACCCGGTGGCGTTGCGCCTCGAGGCCGAGTCGCTCGACATGCTGGGTGACCCCGGCTCGCTCGCCGCCTTCGACGCCGCCATCGCCGTCGCCCCGGACGACGTCGCCGACGACCTCGTCATCGCCCGGGCCCTGTCGCAGATCAAGCAGGGCGACCCGGCCGGCGGGCTCGCCGCCGTCCAGGGTGCCGCCCCCCGCTCGCTGATGGGACGGCTCAACGAGGCGCTCACCTATGCGGGCGCAGCCGCGCTCGGCGTGACCGACCCGGCGCTCGGCACCGAGAAGGCCAACGAGGTGCGGCGGCTCGCCCTCGAGGCCGGCGACCGCGCCGGGATCGTCATCGCCGCCTGGGCCCACGCCGCTGCTGCCCATGCCCGGGGCGACCTGCACGACTCCGTCCTGCGCGACCTGCGGGAGACCACCGACCTCCCGCACCTCGCCGTCCGGGTCTTCGACGGTCACCTGTGCATGACCCAGCGGTTCCTCTACGGCTCCCGGCCGTACCCGGAGGTGATCGCCTTCGCCGAGGACCTCACCGCCGAGGCGCAGCGCCAGGGCGCGCTGCGCGGCGAGGCCTTCGGCATCACCCTGCGCGCCGAGGCCAAGTTCCTCTCGGGGCACCTGGACGAAGCCCACGAAGGCTTCGATGTCGGGCTCGACCTGCACCGCCGGACCGGAGGCACCACCGGCGAGGCGCACGCCCTCCAGCGGCTGGCCGAGCTGCTGCACGCCGCCGGACGGAACGCCGATGCTCGTTCCGCCATCGATGAGGCGCTCGACCTCGCCCGCATGAGCGACATCGGCTTCCACCTGCTCGACCGCATCTACGGGTCGCGCATCACCGTGGCCACCGACCCCGATGACGGGCTGGCCGCGGTCGAGGAGGCCGAGGCCGCGGTGCGCGGTCCGCTCGAGACGTGCCCCGGCTGCCGCATCCACCTCGCCGTCCCCGCCGCGATCGCTTCGGCCCGGGGAGGTGACCTCGAGCGCGCCGTCGCGTACGAGGAGGCCGTCGTCTACCTCGCCGAGGTCGTGATGCGGCTGCCCGCCTGGTACGCGGCACTCGACGAGGTGCGGGCCAACGTGGCCCTGGCGGCCGGCGACGGCGAGCGGGCCCGGGCGTGCTTCGACGCTGCCGCACGCCGCTACGCCGACGCAGGCCACCCCCTCGACGAGCGGCGCTGCCGGAGCGCGCTCGCCGGGGTGGGGTGAGCCGGGCTCAGCCCTCGGGTTCGCTCGTGTCGACCATCCAGTTCACGCCCCAGCGGTCGACGCAGGAGCCGAACCCCTTCGAGAAGAACGTGGGCTCGAACGGCATGAAGACCTCGCCGCCCTCGGCCAGCGCCTCGAAGACCCGCTTGCCCTCCTGCTCGTCGGGGGTCGCGAACGTCACCGCCACACCGGTCTTGGGGCCGCCGTCGCCGGTGGGGTCGTCCGATCCCATCAGGTAGGAGCCCTTGCCGAGCTCGATGGCGGCGTGCATGACGTGACCAGGCTCGGCGCCGGGCATCGGATCGACGCCCTCGGGGGCGTCGGCGTTGGTCATCACCTGCAGCTCGCCGCCGAAGATCTCGTGGTAGCGGCGGAACGCCTCGGCGCACTCGCCGTTGCTGAAGAAGAGGTAGGGGTGGAAGCTCATGTGGCCCTCCGGTCGGATCGGTCGTACGTCACGCTGAGACGGACCCGCCCGGCCGAAGTCATCGGTGCCGGCGCACCGGGGCGCGACGCTCAGGCCGGCGCCGGCTGGTCGACCCCCAGCACCGCCTTCAGCGACTCGATGTCCTCGGCGCCGAAGACGACGCGGGTGCGCGTGGCGACGTAGACGAGGTCGAGGTTGATGCCGGCCTCGGCCACCTTGCGGGCCAGGTCGGCGAGCTCCCCCGGCCGGTCCTTGGCCTCGACCACGACGACCTCGCGCTCGCGGGTGACGGCGAGGTTCGAGATGCCGAGCGCGTGGCGGGCCGCCTCGGCGTGGGGCACGAGGATGTGCAGCTCGGCCATGTCGCCCGGTTTCGCGAACGTGGCCGCCGCGATGTTCACGCCCGCATCGCTGATCGCCCTCGCGACGCGGGCCAGGGCCCCCGGCTCGTTCTCCACCTCGATCGTCAGGTCCATCATCGCTGGCTCCCCCCTGGAGTCGACGGCTTTCCCGCAGTCTCTCAGGTCGGCGTGGTGCCATGCTGGCGACGACCAGCGCACAGGGGGCACCATGCCGATCACGAGTGGGTTCAACCACGTCGCCACGCTCACCACCGACCTGGACCGGTTCGCCGCCTTCTACGGAGAGGTGTTCGGCGCCGAGGTCACGTTCCGGATGGAGGCCGAGGGGGACCACCCCCGCATGTTCATCCTCGACATGGGCGGCGGCGCCGCGCTCAACGTCTTCGAGGTGCCCGCAGAGGACATCATCGGCGAGCGCCGGCGTCTGGGCGGCCGTGGCGCCATCGACCACTTCGGGATCGCTGTGCCCTCGCGGGCCGAGCTCGAGCAGGTCCGCGACCGCCTCGCGTCCGCCGGCGCCGACATCGGCGAGATCCAGATGCTCGGGGGCGACACGTGGTCGCTCTTCTTCCGCGACGTCGACGGCATGGAGCTGGAGGTCTGCGCCCCGGCCGGGGGGTGACGCTACGGTCCCCGGTCGGACAAGGGGGCATGCCATGACGATCGCCGAGCGTCGGCCGACCATCGACCTGTACTCGGCCGCCAGCTTCGACGGCGGCCAGCCGCACGACCAGTTCGACTGGCTGCGCGCCCACGAGCCGGTGCACCGCCACCCCACCCCGGACGGCGGCCACTTCTGGGCGCTCACCCGGTACGACGACGTCCGCGCCGTCGGCCGTGACGCGGCGACGTTCTCGTCCGAGCCGACGATCATGCTCGCCGACCCGGACCCGGCCACCGACATGGGCGACCACAAGATGATGCTGATGGCCGATCCGCCGGTGCACACCCGCATGCGCCGGATGGTGAGCGGCCAGTTCACGCCGAAGGCCGCCCGGGCGCTGCGCCCCCGCATCCAGGACCTGGCCGGCCAGATCGTCGACGAGGTGATCGAGCGCGGCGAGTGCGACCTCGTGGTCGACATCGCCGGCGAGATGCCGAGCTTCGTGATCGCCGAGCTCCTCGGCATCCCGCTGGACGACGGGCGCGAGCTCTACCACCTCACCGAGACGCTCCACGCCGCCTCCGACGCCGTCGGCATCGAGGCCCAGCAGGCCGCCTTCGGCCAGATGTTCGGCTACGCCCAGCAGGTGTACGCCCACAAGCGCGAGCACCCCGGCGACGACCTCGCCACGCTGCTGGCCACGGGCGCCCTCGACGACCACCCGGTGGACGAGGTCGACTTCTTCCTCTGGTTCCTCCTGCTGGTCGACGCGGGAGGCGACACCACCCGCAACCTGGTGGGCGGAGGCCTCCACGCGCTGTTCGAGCACCCAGCCGAGCTCCGGCGCCTCCATGCCGACGTCGACGGCCTGCTGCCGGCGGCCATCGAGGAGCTGCTGCGCTACGTCAGCCCGGTCGTCTACATGCGCCGCCGCGCCACCCGTCCGGTCGTGCTCCACGGCGCCGAGATCGCCGAGGGCGACAAGGTGGTCATGTACTACGGCGCCGCCAACCGCGACCCGGCGGCGTTCGACCGCCCGCACGAGCTCGACCTCGGCCGCCACCCCAACCACCACGTGGCCTTCGGCGGCGGGGGCCCGCACTTCTGCCTCGGCGCCCACATCGCCCGACTCGAGATCGAGGCCCTCCTGCGCGAGGTGCTCACCCGCCTCGAGGGCCTCGAGCCGACGGCCGAGCCGCAGTGGCTGGCGTCGAACTTCATCAGCGGGCCCACGCACCTCCCCGTGCGCTTCCGGTCAGGGCCTCGCACCGGCTCCTGACGGTTCGTCCGTGTCGGGGTGGAGCCGGCCGAGACCGGCTCCACCCCACACGAACCGGGTCGCCCCGATCAGCTCATCGGACGACCCGGCCAGGAGACCGCGGCCGAGGCGTTGACGATCCCGTCGCCGTAGAAGCCGTTGCGGTCGGCGCGACCGTCGCACACCGCGTTGTACGAGTCCGGGATCGGCGCGTCGTAGTCGTAGAGGACGCCGTCGCCGTTCGGGCACGGCGTGTCGGTGGCGGTGTCGAGCAGGGTCCGGACGACCGTCCTCGGGTGCAACCCGAACTCGCCACCGGCGTCGAGACCGCCCCCGGCCGCGACGATGAGCGCGGCCACACCCGTGACGTGGGGCGAGGCCATCGAGGTGCCCTGCAGGTACTGGTAGTACGAGCAGTCGCCGGAGGTGCAGTCGGCGACCACGAACGGCGTGAGCGATGCGCCGGTCTTCTTGTCGACCTCGCCGGCTTCGATCGCCAGGTCCTCGGGGTACGGCGCGAGCACCAGGTTGGTCGCCGACCGCGGGTTCGTGTCGTAGTAGTCGCCTCCGGGAGCAGCGATGTCGGCCTGCTCGATCCCGTAGTTCGAGTAGTAGGACTTGCGCCCGCTCGGCGCGACGGCGGTCACCGCGACCACGCCGTCACCCTCGGTCGGCAGGCTCAGGCAGGAGTTGTCGATCACGCGGTCGTGCTCGGTGCCCGGCGGGTAGTCGGGGCTCGTGCCGTCGAACGTGGGGTTGCCGAGGTCGGTGTGGCCGTTGCCGGCGGAGGAGACGAGCGTCACGCCGTGGGCGCTGGCGTAGTCGAGCGCCCGCTGGGTGGCCTCGATGATCGTCCGCTGCTCGGCCTGCTGCTCGGGCGTGTCCGCCGGGTTGTCGGTGCAGTTGAACAGCCACGGGTCGATGTAGAAGCTCATGTTGACGACGTCGATGCCGTTGTCGCCCGCGTACGTCAGCGCGTTCACGGTGGGCTCGAGGAAGAAGTAGCCCGAGTCCTGGCCGGCCCGAAGGTTCACCAGCTCGACGCCCGGCGCGACGCCGGCGATGCCGACGCCGTTGAGCGGCGAGCCGATGGTGCCGGCCACGTGGGTGCCGTGGCCGTTCTCGTCGACGTCGGCCGGGTCCTCGCACGAGCGGTCGGGGTCCTTGTTGCAGGCGCCGTCGATGAGCGGGATGTCGGTGGTGAAGTTGCGGCTCAGCGCGGCGTTGAAGTTCGGCGCGATGTCCGGGTGCGACCCGTCGATGCCCGTGTCCATGATCCCGACCTTGGTCCTGTGGTCGCCGACCTCGACCGCGTGCGCGGCCGGGGCGTCGATCATGTCCATGTCCCACTGGAGCGACGCGAGCGGCTCGGTGCCGGCGACCTCGACGGCCGCGGTGTCGGACGGCGCCGCCTGCGCCCGCTCGGCGGCGCTGAGGCGCTCGACGTCGTCGCGCGAGCGATCCACCTCCGGGGCGGAGCCGATCACCGAGTCGCGAGCGGCGCCGACGACGTCGGGGTGCGAGGCCATGGCGGACGCGAACCCCGCGCCGCTCGCCTCGACGGTGACCATGCCGATGGCGGCGTTGGTGCCGACGACGGTGGCACCGCCGGCCACCGCGGCCGCAGCGGCGTCTTCGACGCTGGCCCCTTCCTCGGCCAGGACGACGTAGGTGTGGACGGTACCGGGCTCGTGGGTCGTGTCGGTCTGCGTGGTCTGCGTCTCGGACGCTCCGGCCACGACGGTGGTGAGCAGCGACGCGGTCATCACGACCGCCGCTGCGATGGGCACTTTGCGCACAGTTTCTCCTTGGAAAGCATCGATGCGTACAGCAGCCCCTCCCGCCGGCGGCACCGTAGACCGCCGCCACCGGCTCGCGTCGTCGAATCGCGAGTGCAGCTGCGAGTCCACGCACCAAGTACGGAGCGTGAGATTTCCCCGCACGTTGCGTGAGGATGTGGTATCGTCGCCCGTGGCGAGGCGGTGAACGGCGGGGGCGGTGGGTCGTGGGAGACCCCCTCTGCGAGCAGCGATGCCGGAACGGTTTGGGGTGCCGGCCGAGGGTCGGCCCGAGCAGGAGGCGGATGCAGTGGGCAGGTTGTGGGGTGGCGCGCCTTCGGCGCGCCGTGGTGGAAGGCGCGCGCGCCGGGTCATCGCGTCGGTGGTGGCCGTCTGCAGCATGGCGATGGCGCTGCCGTTGCTGTCGGTGCGGGTCGCCGGCGCCGCGACGGTGCCGGTGATCGACTGGTCGATGCCCGACCGGTTCGTGGACGGCAACGGCGACGGCATCGTCGACTACCCCGACGGGACGGCGGACGTCCCGACCGGCGTCGCCGTGCGCCCGGGCTCGTGGCACGTCGACCTCGACGCCTGCGACAGCCAGACGGAGGGTGCCGTGACGTACGAGTGGCGCGTCGTGGAGCAACCGCTCGCGGTCACGGGCGGTCCGGGTTGCGGTGACTTCGATCTCGTCGTACCCCAGGAGGGCACCTACCGCGTGGAGCTGCGGGTCACCGACGACAACGGGACCAGCCCGTGGGTCCGTCGCGAGGTCGTGGTCCAGGACCTCCTGATCGTGTCCCTCGGTGACTCCTACGGCTCGGGCGAGGGCTCGCCCGACGTGCCCCTCGACCTGAGCGTGCTCGATGCCGAGGAAGCAGCCTGGGCCGAGCTCGACGACGCGTGGGACGAGCTGTTCGAGGTCGAGCTGAAGGTCGAGAACCTCGCCGCCGCCATCGCCCACTACGAGGACCTCGAGGCGCGGCCGTGCGGCGACGACGGGCAGTGGAGCTGCCTCGAGAAGGCGACCGCGCTCACCGGCCAGTGGTTCGTCGTCGCCTACGAGGCGACCGTGGTCGGCATCACCGCCGCGTGGGACACGCTGACCGAGGTGTGGGACCTGGCCGTCAACGCGGTCGAGGCGGTCTGGGCGACCGTGCAGGCGGTGGTGTGGAAGGTCGAGGCCGTGTTCGGCAAGTACTCGGCGACCTGGCAGGACGAGACCTGCCACCGCTCCGGCCGGGCCGGCTCGGCGCTGGCCGCGCGCCAGCTCGAGGACGCCGACCCGCGCACCTCGGTGACGTTCGTGCACCTCGCGTGCTCGGGTGCGACGATGACGTACGGGCTGCTCGGCTGGTACCAGGGCACCGAGCCGGCAGCCGAGGGCGTCACCAACGAGGCGTGCAACCCGGAGCCGGGCGGCACCCGGCCGGCCGGCTGCGTACCGCCGCAGCTCGAGGTGGCGAAGCAGCTCGTCGGCGACCGCGAGGTCGACGCGATGTACGTGTCGATCGGCGGCAACGACGCGCACTTCGCCGACATCATCATCTCCTGCATCCTGCAGGAGCCGTGCTCGAACGCGAACGGGGTGTCGAACATCGACGCCGTCGCCACCGCCCAGCAGGAGTGCCCGAAGCTCGCCGACATCAGCTCGCTGTGGGTGAGCCCGATGTTCGGGCCGGTCATCTCGTCGCTCTGCGCCGACTTCATGCTCGGCCTCGAGTACCCGACCATGACCGCGAGGGAGCTCATCGACGAGGGGGTCGACGGGGACACGACGTGGCCGGTGAGCCCGCAGTTCCCGGGACTGGCCAACGGCTACGCGGCAGTGGACGCACGCATCGAGCAGCTCGGCCTGCTCGCGGCGGATCGCAGCGAGCGGCTGTTCCTGTCCGAGTACGTCGACGCCGTCCGCAACCAGGCGGGCGCCTTCTGCGACTTCGATGCGATGGGCTTCCAGAGCATCCCGGGCCTCTCGGCGACCGAGTCCGGGTTCATCGACAGCTACATCGTCCCCCGGCTCACCACTGCCATCGAGGCGGCGACCACGGCGAACGGCTGGACGTTCGTGGACGGGGTGGCCAGCCGGTTCCGGAACAAGGGCTACTGCGCCGACGACGCCAACCGCCAGCTCGTGCAGCTCCAGGAGACGTTCTTCATCGAGGGCCGGTACCAGGGCATGGTGCACCCCAACTACAAGGGGCACGAGGCCTACCGCGACGCGATCCTCGCCGAGCTGCGGCCGGCGCTGTACCCGGACGGCGTGCACGCCCGTCGGCCCGACCAGGCCGTCTACGCCGACGCGGGTGGCCCGTACACGGTGGCCGAGGGATCGTCGGTCGAGCTGGCCAACGAGACCTTCGACGGGGATCGCGACCCGGTCTCCTACGCGTGGAGCCACGACGCAGGCGCCGACGCGGTCATCGAGCCCACCGACGGAGCGGCGCCCACCCTCACGGGCGTCGACGACGTGGCCGCGGGGACGGTGACCGTGCTCGCCACCGAGGCGGACAGCGAACCGCATGGCCGGGTGGACACGGCTCCGTTCACCGTCACGAACGTCGCGCCGGTCCTGGGCACCAGCTCCGGACCGGTCGCTCCGGTGCTGGTGGAGACGACGGCGCAGGTGTCGGTTCCCTTCACCGACGCGGGTGTCGCCGACACCCACGCGGCGTCCATCGACTGGGGCGACGGCACCACGAGCGCCGGCGTCGTCGACCAGGGAGCTGGATCCGGCGTGGTGAGCGGCCAGCACGCGTACGCCGCGCCGGGCATCTACTCGGTGACGGTGCGCCTGGCAGACGACGACGGCGGCGAGGCGGTCCCCGTGGTGCACGAGCACGTCATCGTGTACGACCCCGACGGCGGCTTCGTGACCGGTGCGGGCTGGTTCGACTCGCTCCCTGGCGCCCACACGCCGGACGACGAGACGGACCCCGAGGTGGTGGGCCGGGCCCACTTCACGTTCGCCGCCAAGTACCTGGGGGACGACACCGTCCCACAGGGCAACTCGTCGTTCCGGCTCAAGGCTGCGGACCTCGTGTTCGAATCGTCCGGCTACGACTGGATGGTCGTCGACGGCGACCGGGCCTTCTTCAGCGGCGACGGCACGGTGGACGGCGAAGCCGGCTACGCGTTCCAGGTGTCGGTCGTCGACGGCGGCACCGGCGGGGCGACCGATCACCTCCGGGTCCGGATCTGGCACGAAGCGTCAGGCGCGGTGCTCTACGACACGCAACCCGGCGACGGCGTCCCCGCCGTGGCGACCACGGCGATCGGCGCCGGCGCGATCTCGGTGAAGGAGGCGAAGCCGTAGGCCCGGGTGGTGGTGGCGCCGGGTTCAGGTCCGAGCGGGCTGAGCCCGGCGCTTCCGCGTGCCGTTCCCGCGACGAGCGGCCGGCCGCTTCGGGACCGGATCGAACGACGCCGGGTCCTCGATGTAGCCGCGGAACACCTTGGCGATCGTCGCGGCCTGGTACCCGTCGATGAACCGGTGGTCGATGCCGACCGCGAGGGGCAGCATCGGTCGGGCGACCACCTGGCCGTCCTCGACCACGGCCATGTCCTTCACCGCGCCGACCGCGACGCCGGCGGGCAGCCGGCTGACGGCGGGCATCGGCGGGTTGCCCCGGTCGAGGCCGAACGTGCCGACGTTCGTCACCAGCACCGACCCGAACGGACGGGCCTCGAGCCCGAGGAGCGGCAGGGGCAGCTGGAGCTCCTCGGTGACCACGGTGGTCAGGGAGAGGAACGACCGCAGGACGAGCGGCGGCATGAGCTGCGTGACCCGCTTGGTGAGCTGGAACTGGGCGTCGTGGCCCTCGCGGATCTGGCGAGCCCGCTCGTCGAGCTCGCGGGCGATCTCCCACGGCGGCTTCTCGTCGACGCGGCGCACGACCGCGCCGGTCAGGTCCGTGGCCGCCGCGTCCTCGCCACGGTCGGTCACGTCCGGCCGCATCGACACGGTGAAGAACACGTCGATCGTCGGCGACGGCACGAAGCGCCCGGCGACGATCCGCCCGTTCATGAGCGGCAGCTCCTCGAGCACCTTCGCCGCCGCCCGGCCCACCAGGTGCATCATCGTGACGTGCTGGCCGGTGGCGGCCCGCACGTCGGCGACGTACTGCTGCGCCTTCCGCGCGTCGATGTCGACCTCGGCGGTGATCCACCCGTCGAGGCGCGGCCGCCAGGTCGCCATGGCGATCTTCCGCCACTGCGAGATCGGGACCTTCGTGGAGCTCATGTCACCCTCCGGAGCGCGCGTCGTGTGAGGTCCACGTGCGCGCCGCCGGCCGTGGGCGTCCAGGGTCGGGAGACCCTGGGTCGTTCTCGCGACCGACGCGCCCGGGCTCAGCTCCTCGGGGCGGAGGCCCGGCCCAGCTCGGCTGCGACCGCCTCGGCGCGGCGCCCCAGCCCGTGGGCTCCCTGCTCCTGGGCCGCCGCGAACGCGGCGCGCAGCCGCTCGCCTGCCCGGGCACCGTCACCGGTCGAGTGGGCGACGACGGCCTCGGCGATGCACACCGTGACCTCGTTCCAGCCCTCGCCGGTCTCGTCGGTCAGGCGGCGGGCTCCGGCGACGAGCTCGGCGGCGTCGGCGACGCGCTCTCCCCTGGCCAGGAGCTCCGCGAGCAGTGCCTGGTAGGTGGCGGTGCCCGACCGCCCGCCCACGGCCCGGTAGCGCGCCCGGCCCTCGGTGAAGCTGGCGATGCCCTCGTCGGCCTGCCCGCGGCTCGCCGAGACGAGCCCCTGGAACATCAGCAGCTGCCCGCCGAAGAACGCGAACTGCGCCGCAGGGTCGAGATCGAGGGCGTGCCGGGTGAACCGGTCCAGGTCGTCCCAGCGGGCGTGCACCGAGGCGACCGCGCCGGCGAAGCCGCACACGGCGGGCACGGCCACCGGCGGCAGCACGGCCAGGAGGAAGTCGAAGCCCGCCAGCGCCTCCTCCGGAGTCATGTCGCCGTGGGCAGCGTGCGAGAACAGGCCGAAGGCGTGGGCGACCAGCCGGTGCTCCTGCTCGAAGGCGTCGTCGGGTGGCGGCAGGCCCTCGAGGAGCGAGGCGGCGCGGTCGAGGTGCTCGACGGCGGTGCTGAACCGGCCCCGGCTCCACTCGTCGACGCCGACCATGGCGTGCGCGGCGGATGCGACGTGCGGGCGCGGGTCGGCGCCCCACTGCAGGAAGTACCGCTCGGCCAGCCGCTGGGCCTCGCCGACCCGCGATGCCGTCGACAGCGCCGCCCACTCCGACCACGCCAGCTTCCTCGTCACACCGCCCAGCCCGAGAGCGACGGCCAGCTCCATCGCGCGAGCCAGCACGGCCCGGTCGGTGCCGGAGAAGTACCGGGTCGCCTGCATGACCTCCAGCAGGCGGAGCAAGGTCGCGAGCTCGGCCTGCTGGGCATCGTGAGACGCGGGCGCCGACCGACGCAGCTGCGCAGCGCGCGTGAGCAGATCCTCGGCCGCGGTGTAGGCGACGCGGCTGATGGCGGTCTCGGCCGCACGCTCGAGCGCGCTCGCCGCCCGCTCGCCGACGCCGAGGGAGACGGCACGCCACAGGTGCTCGGCGAGCACCTCGACCTCGTCCCGCCCGACAGAGGCGTCACCCCCGGGGCCGGCCAGGGCATCGGCGACGGCCAGGTGGAACCGCGCTCGCCGCACCGGCGTGAGGTCGTCGAGCAGCACCTCCCGGACCAGCGCGTGGGCGAACCGCAGGGCGCCCGGCACGGAAGGGGACTCGACGAGCAAGCGGTGCGTGGCGGCGACGTCGAGGTGGTCGAGGCACGGGCCCAGGTCGCAGCCGACCGCCCGGGCCACCAGGCCGACGTCGACCTCACGACCGGCGATCGCCGCCACCGTGAGCGCCTCCACGCTCGGATCCGGCAGCGAGGCGAGCCGGCGGCGCACCGCGTCGCGCACGCTCGCCGGCACCGCACCGCCGACGCCGTCGTCCTCGGCGAGCAGGCGGGCGAGCTCGATCGCGTAGAACGGGTTGCCCTCCGCTCGCTCGTGGATGCGGGCCACGTGGGCGTCGGTGATCGCCGGTGCGACGGCGCCGAGGAGCTCGCTCGTCGCGTGCGCCGACAGGCCGCGGAGGCGGAGGCGCCGGCTGCCCTGGCGCCGGGCGATGGCACCCAGCGCGTCCGTGAGCGGGCTGACGCTGCCGCGCTCGGGCGTGCGAACGGTGACGACCACCAGCACGCCGCACCGCAGGCGGGTGGCGAGCAGCTGGACGAGCTCGAGCGACGCCGTGTCGGCCCACTGCAGGTCGTCGAGCAGCACGACCAGCGGTGGCCCGGCGCAGCCGACCTGCTCGAGCACGGTGGCGATGGCGTCGAAGCGCTCGAACTGCACGGCGCCGCCCTGCCCGGAGACCAGGGGCGCGGCCCCGGCGAGCACCTGGGTCAGGGCCTCCGGGACGTCGTCGAGTCGCGCGGCCGCCTCGCGCAGCACCGGCAGCCAGGGCCACAGCGCCGGCGCCGCCCCGCTCTCGTCGCTGCGGCCCCACACCGCCAGCGATCCGAGCCCGCTGGCCGACGTGGCGAGCTCGTCCGCCAGACGGGTCTTGCCGATGCCTGGGTCACCCTCGAGGACGACGAAGCGGGCGTCCTCCGCCGCCTCCTTGTAGGCAGCGAGCAGGTCGTCCAGCTCGAGGTCTCGCCCGACCAACGGGTTCCCGGCGTCCGACGTGGCCGATGCCCCGACATGGGGGTGGGAGGTCGGCCGCGCGAGCCCGTCGAGCGACCGGTCGTGGGCGAGGATGGCGACCTCCAGGTCGCGGAGCTGCCGACTCGGTTCGAGGCCCAGCTCCTCGCGCAGCCGCGTGGAGGCGTCGGCGAGGGCCCGCAGCGCGTCCGCCTGGCGTCCGGAGCGGTACAGCGCCAGGGCGAGGGCGGCGGGCAGGCCTGCGCGCAGCGGGTGCTCGCCCGCGAGCGCCTGCCGCTCCCCGACGACGGGCGCGTGGCGGCCGAGGGCGAGGGCCGCGGCGCTGCGCTGCGCCACC
>DASTYO010000099.1:0-3033 GCA_035764875.1 Acidimicrobiales bacterium
GGCCCGTGGGCGGGCCCGGCGCCTGCGGTCGATGGTCGAGGTCGGCAAGGGCGGCACCGAGCAGGCCCGCTGGGAGCGGGAGATGATCGAGGGCAACATCGCCACCCGGCTGTCGCAGCTCGACCTGGGCGAGAGCTCGCTCGTCTTCGGGCGCATCGACACCGACAGCGAGCACGGCCAGGACTCCTTCTACATCGGCCGCATGTCGGTGGCCGACGACGACCAGGAGCCGGTGGTGGTCGACTGGCGGGCGCCCATCGCCGAGGCCTTCTACCGGGCCACCGGCCCCCAGCCCATGGGGCTCGCCCGCCGCCGCCACTTCACCGCCCGCGGCCGCACGCTGCTCAACCTCGAAGACGAGCTGTTCGGCGAGGCGGTGCACGGCGACCACGGCGGCATCCGCCTGGCCGACGACGACCGCATCCAGGGCCACGGCGCGCTGATCCGGGCGCTCGAGACCACCCGCACCGGCAAGCTCGGCGACATCGTCGCCACCATCCAGGGCGAGCAGGACGAGATCATCCGCTCCGAGCTGTCGGGCGTGCTCGTCGTGCAGGGCGGCCCCGGCACGGGCAAGACGGTGGTGGCCCTCCACCGCGCCGCCTACCTGCTGTACACGCACCGCTTCCCGCTCGAGGGCCAGGGCGTGCTCGTCCTCGGGCCCAACCGGCTGTTCCTCGGCTACATCGACCAGGTCCTGCCGTCCCTCGGCGAGGCCGGGGTCGAGCTGGCCGTGCTCGCCGACCTCGTCGAGCGCGAGAAGGTCCAGGGGGACGACGAGCCCAAGACGGCCCGGGTGAAGGGCGACGCCCGCATGGCCGACGTCATCCGCAAGGCCATCGACGACCGGCAGCGCCCGCTGCGGCGCGACCTGCGGGTCGGCTTCGGGGCCCAGACCCTGCGCTGCACCGTGGAGGACAGCCGGCGGATCGTCGCCGAGGCCCACCGGCGCTACCACCGGCACAACCCGGGCCGGAAGCACGTCGAGCAGCAGCTGTTCGAGGTGCTCGCCGACTCCGCCCGCAACCCCGTGCGGGTCGACGACGTGCGCGACCAGCTCCGCCGCCACCCCGACGTCGTCGCCGCCCTCGAGTGGATGTGGCCGCTGCTCACCCCGGCCCAGCTCCTCCACGACCTGTTCGGCTCCCGCGCCCTCATCGAGCTGGCCAGCCGCCGGTGGCTCAGCCCCGACGAGCAGGCCCGGCTGCACCGGCCCCGCTCGGCCAGCGTCGACGACGTCGCCTTCACCTGGCACGACGTGCCGTTGCTCGACGAGGCGCGGGAGCGCCTCGGCCCCAAGCGGAAGCGCAAGGGCCACGACGAGGACATCCGCACCTACGGCCACATCGTCGTCGACGAGGCCCAGGACCTGTCGCCGATGCAGCTGCGCATGGTGGCGCGCCGCTCGCTGTCCGGCTCGCTCACCATCGTCGGCGACATCGCCCAGGCCACCGGCGCCTGGGCGCACGAGAGCTGGGACGAGATCCTCGAGCACCTGCCCACCAAGCGGGGGACCCGCCAGGCCGAGCTCACCGTCGGCTACCGCATCCCCGCCCCCAACATGGAGCTGGCCAGCCGCGTCCTGCGCGTCGCCGCACCGCAGCTCAGCCCGCCGATCTCGGTGCGCGAGGGCGGCGAACCGCCGCTCGTCCGCCAGGCGGCGTCCGGCACGCTCGACTCCGTGGTGGCCGAGGTGACCCGCGCCGAGGCCGAGGCCGTCGATCCCGGCTCGCTCGCGGTCATCGTGCCCGCCACCTACGTCGACGACGTGTCGGCTGCGCTCGACGCCGCCGGCATCGCCCACGGCCGCGCCACCCGCCAGGGCCTGCGCCAGCCGGTCACCATCGTGCCGGTGGGCATGGTGAAGGGCCTCGAGGTCGACGCCTCCGTGGTGGTGGAGCCCGCCGCCATCGTCGACGAGGAGGCCCAGGGCCTGCGGGCGCTCTACGTGGCGCTCACCCGGGCCACGAAGCGGCTGTCGATCGTGCACGAGCGCCCGCTGCCGTCGTTCCTGGTCGACGCGGCGCCGGTCGACGAGCCGGCCCCGCCGTCCGGCAACGGGCACCGCCGAGAGGTGGCCCCGGTCGACGGGCAGCTCCGGCTCGACCTCGCCGTGGAGGAGGCCGGCTGATGGGGCAGATCACCGTGCGCGGCATCACCGTCTCCTTCGACGGCACCGAGGTGCTCCACGGCGTCGACCTCGACGTGCAGGAGGGCAGCGTCGTCGCCCTCCTCGGTCCGTCCGGCTGCGGGAAGACCACGCTGCTGCGCTCGATCGCCGGCCTCGAGCGGCCCACCGGCGGCGAGATCCGCATCGGCGACCGCGTGGTCAGCGGCCCCGGGGTGCACGTGCCGCCGGAGCGGCGACGCATCGGGATGGTGTTCCAGGACTGGGCGCTGTTCCCGCACCTCACCGTCGGGGGCAACGTCGCGTTCGGCCTGCCCCGACCCGAGCGCAAGGGCCCGAAGGTCGAGCGGGCCCTCGAGCTGGTCGGCCTGCAGGGCTTCGCCGACCGCATGCCGGGCACGCTCTCCGGCGGCCAGCAGCAGCGGGTCGCGCTGGCCCGGGCCCTCGCCCCCGAGCCGTCGGCGCTCCTGCTCGACGAGCCGTTCTCCAACCTCGACACCACGCTCCGGGCCCGGGTGCGCACCGAGGTGCACGAGCTGCTCCACCGGGTGGGCATCACCACGGTGTTCGTCACCCACGACCAGGACGAGGCGTTCGTGCTCGGAGACGACGTGGCGGTGATGTCCGACGGCGTCATCGTCCAGCAGGCCCCGCCGCACCGGCTCTACGCCGACCCCGCCACCGCCTGGGTCGCCCGCTTCGTCGGCGACGCCAACCTCGTGCCGGGGGAGGCCCGGGGCGGCCGGGCCACCACGGCGGTCGGGACGATCCCGCTGCGCACCGAGGTCGAGGGCAGCTGCGAGGTGCTGCTCCGGCCCGAGGACCTCGCCCTGTGCCCGCCCGGCGAGCGGGGCGACGGGTGCCGACCCGTGTCGGTCGAGCTGGTCGAGTACTACGGGCACGAC
>DASTYO010000100.1:0-34163 GCA_035764875.1 Acidimicrobiales bacterium
GGAGCCGACGATGCCCGTCCGGGTGATCCGTGAGGAGTTCAACAAGGACTACCGGGGCGTGGTGATCGACGACCACGCGCTGTACGAGGACGTGCGGCTCTACGTCGAGGCCGTCAACCCCGAGCTGGCCGACCGGGTCCAGCACTACGACCCCGTCGCCGAGGGGCTGCCCCTCTTCGAGCGCTACCACATCCACGAGCAGCTCCACCGCGCCCTCGACCGCAAGGTCTGGCTGCCCTCGGGTGGCTCGCTCATCATCGAGCACACCGAGGCGCTCACCGTGATCGACGTGAACACGGGCAAGAACGTCGGCAAGGACTCCCTCGAGGACACCGTCTACCAGAACAACCTGGAGGCGGCGGAGGAGATCGCCCGGCAGCTCCGCCTGCGCGACATCGGCGGGATCATCGTCATCGACTTCATCGACATGGAGGTGAAGAAGAACCGCGACGACGTGAGCCGCGTGCTGCGCGAGGCGCTGGCTCGCGACAAGACCCGCACGCAGGTCTTCGACATCTCCGAGCTCGGCCTGGTCGAGATGACCCGCAAGCGCATCGGCGAGGGCCTCCTCGTCGGCTTCACCGAGGAGTGCGAGGTCTGCAAGGGCCGCGGCGTCGTCTTCGACGAGGAGCTCCTGAACGAGTAGGCACGGGTTGGAGCGAGCCGCCGGGCCGCCGTAGGATGCTGAACCCTATGTACGCAGTGATCGCCACCGGCGGGAAGCAGCATCGTGTCGCCGAAGGCGACGTCCTCGAGGTCGAGCGCCTCGGGGTCGCCGAAGGCGATTCGGTCGACCTGCGCCCCGTGCTCGTCGTCGACGGTGACACCGTCCTCTCCACCCCCGCCGACCTCGGCAGCGCCACCGTGACGGCGCGCGTCGTGGGGGAGGCGAAGGGTCCGAAGATCAACGGCTTCACCTACAAGAACAAGTCGAACCAGCGGAAGCGCTGGGGCCACCGCCAGCACTACACCCAGATCGAGATCACCGGCATCAGCCGCTGATCGCCCCCGAGAGGTACACCGATGTCGAAGACCAAGGGCGGCGGTTCCACCCGGAACGGCCGTGACTCCGAATCCAAGCGCCTCGGCGTGAAGGCCTACGACGGCACCGTCGTGTCGGCCGGCTCCATCCTCGTCCGCCAGCGGGGCACCAAGTTCCACCCCGGCCTCAACGTGGGCAAGGGCGGCGACGACACGCTGTTCGCGAAGAGCGACGGCACGGTGAAGTTCGGCTCGCGGCACGGCCGCAAGCTGGTCGACATCCTCCCGCTCGACTAGCGGAGACCACCCCGTTCGATGCACGACCCGGGCGCACGCCCGGGTCGTGGCGCGTCCAGGCCGAGCGATTCGGGCCGAATGTCCTATTTCACTCAGCGTGGTGGTCTCGTACGTTGCGTGACATGGTGATCCGGACGCTCGTCATCGACGACCACGCCCTCGTCGGCTCGGCGCTGTGCCGGGCCCTCGGCACGTTCGACGACGTCGAGGTGGTCGGCTCGGCCACCAGCATCGCCGAGGCTCTCGACGCCCTCGACCGCCTGCGGCCCGACGTCGCCCTCGTCGACCTGCGCCTCGGCGCGGAGGTGTCGGTCGACCGGATGGTCGATCTGCTCGGCGCGTCGCCGGCGACGCGGTTGCTCGTGCTGACCGCGTGGGCCACCGAGCACGGGCTCGATCGTGCCCTCTCGTCCGGCGCCCGGGGGCTGCTCTCCAAGGAGCAGCCGCTGGACGAGCTGGTGGAGGGGATCCGCCGGGTCCACGCCGGCGAGCTCGTGGTGTGCCCTGACCTCGTCGACGTGCTCGTGCGGCGGGCCACGGCCCCGCTCGGGCCCGCCCTCGACCCGCGCGAGCTCGAGATCCTCGGGCTGCTCGCCGAGGCCCGCACCACCGACGACATCGCCGCTCGCCTGTTCCTGAGCGAGCACACCGTGCGGAACCGCATCCGCTCGCTCATGGCCAAGCTCGACGCCCACACGCGGGTCGAGGCGGTGAGCGAGGGCCTGCGCCGCGGCCTGGTGCTGCCGGTGGAGCCGGACCTGTCCGCAATCGGCTGAGCCGGTGGCCCAGCATCGGTCGCCGAGCGCGTACCGGGAACGTACTGTTCGTGGCCTGTGTCCCGACCTGCGGCGTACGCACCAGCTCGGTGCGGGGGCCGCACCACGTCAGCCAGGAGGGTGCGGCATGAGCGACGGTGAAGCACCTGCACCGGTGGTGACCGTCGCGGTCCTCGAGGACCACGAGATGGTCGCCAGCGCCCTGGAGGCCGCGCTCGAGCAGGACAGCCGCCTCCACGTCGTCGGCACCACCCCCGCCGTGGCCGGCGCCCTCGACCTGCTCCGGCGCCACGAGCCCGACGTGCTGGTCACCGACCTGCGGCTGGACGGCGTGGAGATCGCCGACCGGTTCCCGGACCTGCTGGCCGTGGTGCCGGGTCTGCGGATCCTGGTCGTCACCGGGTGGGCCACCGAGCGCACCCTGTTCGAGTCGCTCGACCACGGCGCCCACGGGTTCATCGCCAAGTCCCAGCCGCTCGACGAGCTGGTCGACGCGGTCACCCGCGTCGCCGGTGGCGAGACCGTGGTGGCGCCGCCGCTGCTGCCGGCCCTGGTGCGCCGCACCTCCCAGCGCGCCGGGCGCGACCCGGCGGCGCTCACGCCTCGCGAGCTCGAGGTGCTGCAGCTGCTCGGCGAGGGCGTGGGCACCCGGGCCATGGCGTCGCGCCTCGCGGTGAGCCCCAACACCATCCGGAACCACATCCGCGCCGTCCTCGGGAAGCTGGGGGCCAGCACCCGGCTCGAGGCCGTCACCATCGCCCGGCGCATGGACCTCATCGCGCCCCTCGACCGCTGAGCGCCCGTGGAACCGTCCCGAGGAGGCCCCGCCGTGCCCCAGCCCAGCTCCAGCCCCGATGCCCTCGACGCCGACGTGGTGCTCGAGCACCTGCAGGAGTTCGCCCACGTCGGCTTCATCGACCTCGACCTCGCCACCGACGAGCTGTACCTGTCGACGCAGGTGTTCCAGATCCTGGGGATGGAGACCGCGTCGCTCGAGGCCTACCTCGACGCGGTCCACCCCGACGACCTCGAGGTGGTCCACCAGGTCGCCGAGCGGGTCCGTGCCCAGCCCGGCCCGTACCGGCTCCGGCACCGCAGCCGTGACGGCAGCCGGCTGCTGCAGGTGCGGGTGCAGTCGGTGCCCGACGACACCGGCCGCCCGGTGCGGGTCATCGGCGTGATCTCGGACGTCACCGCCGAGTGGCAGCTCGAGCGGGCCCTCGAGACCAGCGCCTCCGCCCGGCTCACGGGCCTGCTCGCCGGCGGCGCGGTCCACGACCTGAAGAACATCTTCGTCGTGCTGCTCGGCCACAGCCAGCTGGCGATGGCGGCCCACGACCGTGGCGACCTGCCGGACCGCGAGAGCCTCGCCGCGCTCCACCGCGCCGCGCAGCACGGCATCGAGCTCACCCAGCAGCTGCTCCAGGTCGGCCGCTCCGAACCCGTGCCCGGACGCCGCACCGACGTCGAGCAGCTGTTCCGTCGGCTCGGCGTCACGGCTCGCACCGCGCTCGGCCGCCGGCGCGACATCGTCGTCGACCCCGGTCCCGGCGGGCTCGACCTGCTGGTCGACGAGGCCCGCCTGGAGCGGGCGGTGGTCGACCTGCTGCTCAACGCCCGCGACGCCCTCCCCACCGGCGGCGGCACGGTGTGGCTGCGGTTCTGCACCATGGAGCTCGACGGTCGCGGCGTGGCGCCGTTCGCCGCCGAGCTGGCTCCGGGCACCTACGGTGCCGTGGAGGTCAGCGACGACGGCACGGGCATGCCGCCCGAGGTGCTGGCCCGGGTCACCGACCCGTTCTTCACGACGAAGGGTGCCGAGGGTTCGGGCGTGGGGCTGCACGCCGTGGCCCGCTTCGTCGAGGCCGCCGGCGGGGCCCTGCACATCGAGAGCACGCCGGGCCTCGGCACGCGCGTGCGCCTGGTGCTGCCGGCCGAGCGGCGCGGCGACGAGCCCGCCGGGCGGCCGAGCGCCCGACGAGCGACCCCGGTGCGGGTGGTCGTCCACGGCACCGACGGCGCGCGGGTGGGTGCGCTCGCCGGGGCGCTGCGAGCCGAGGGGCTGCAGTGCGTGGCCACCACCTCGGGTGCCGCAGCCGCCGCGACGCTGCGCACCGAACCGATCGACCTGCTCGTCGTCGACGACACCACCGTCGTCGACGCGGCGCTCCTTCGGGCCGCGGCGTCCACCACCACGCCGGTGCTGGGGACGCTCGAGGTGGCCGGCGACCCGCGCCCCGACCCGTTCGACGAGGACTGGACGGCGGCGCTGGTGTCTGCGGCCACCGAGCTGGTCGGGCGCGACCGGGTGCAGCTCGGGAGCCGCTGAGCAGCCGGCGGCGTCAGGGTTCGAGCGTCTCCAGGCCCACCGGCAGGTCGGCGGGCTGCCACCCCAGCCGGCTCACGGCGCGCTGGTGGGCGAAGCGATCGGTCATGCCGCCGACGAAGGCCACCGCCTCGCGGTCGAGGTCGGCGCCGTCGGCGAGGGTGCGGCCCTCGGCGACCAGGCGGGACGGGTCGGCGCGGTACCACTCGACGAGCGCCCCGAGGAGGCGCTCGACCGCGCGGGCCTGGCGGCGGGACTCGTCGCGCAGGTAGATCCGCTCGTAGTTGAACGACCGGAACGCGGTGAGGGCCTCGGCGTGGTGCGCGTCCATGCCCACCGTGCCCGACGCGACCGTGGTGCGCACCAGCGCGTCGATGAACGTGTGCAGCTGCTGGCGCCGGTCGCGCCCGCAGCGCTCGGCCACCACCGCCGGCAGGTCGTCGGCGTGGACCACGCCCGCGAGGACGGCGTCCTCGAAGTCGTGGCAGAGGTAGGCGATGCGGTCGGCCCAGCTCACGACCTCGCCCTCCGGGGTGGACGGCGCCGGGTGGGACCAGGAGTGGTTCCGGATGCCGTCGAGGGTCTCCGCGCACAGGTTGAGCGGCGCGAGCACCACGTCGGCTCCCCAGGTGGCGTGGTCGTAGCCGCCCTCGACGTGGGGTGCCAGGGCGTCCTCGGAGGCGTGGCCGAACGGCCCGTGCCCGCAGTCGTGTCCCAGCGCGATGGCCTCGGCGAGCGCCACGTTGAGCCGGCACGCCCGGGCCACCGACACGGCGACCTGCGCGACCTCCAGGGCGTGGGTGAGCCGGGTGCGCTGGTGGTCGTCGGGGAAGACGAACACCTGGGTCTTGCCGGCCAGCCGCCGGAACGCCGTGCCGTGCACGATGCGGTCGCGGTCCCGCTCGAAGCACGTGCGCCAGGGGTCGGGCTCCTCCTCGACGCCCCGATGGCCCGCGCCCCGGGCCCGGGTGGCCCCGGGTGCGAGGTGCTCGTCGTCGCGCGCCTCGCGGACCTCGCGGGTGGCGATCTCGACGTCGCCGGGCGCCGCGTGGGTGTCGGCGTGGGCGTGCCGGACGTCGCCGTCGCCGTGCCCGGCCATGGTCGACGCCCACTGCCGGGCTCGCTCGGTGAGGTGCTGCTCGGTCGTCCGGGCCACGCTCCGAGTCTCCCACGCGCCTCCGACGACCGGGCGAACACCCGATCGGTCTGGGAGCACCTCCCGGCGGGCTCGTAGATTCGGGAGTCGTGTCCCAGTTCGTCGACGAGTGCGGCCTCCACGTGAAGGGCGGTGACGGCGGTGCCGGCTCCGTGTCGTTCCGCCGGGAGGCCCACGTGCCCCGGGGCGGACCGGACGGCGGCGACGGGGGCAGCGGCGGCGACGTGTGGCTGGTGGCCGACCACAACGTGGCGTCGCTGCTGGCGTTCCGCGACCACCCGTTCCGCCGGGCCGACAACGGCACGCACGGGTCGGGGAAGAAGCGCCACGGCAAGCGCGGCGCCGACCTGCTCGTGCCGGTGCCCGAGGGCACGGTGCTCAAGGACCAGGACGGCAAGGTGCTGGCCGACCTCGTGCACCACGGCGACCGCTTCCTCGCGGCCGAGGGCGGCATCGGCGGACGGGGCAACGCCAAGTTCCTCTCCAACCGGCGCCGGGCGCCGGCGTTCGCCGAGCAGGGCGAGGTGGGGGAGGAGCGGTGGCTGCGCATGGAGCTCAAGCTGCTGGCCGACGTCGCGCTCGTGGGCTTCCCGAGCGTCGGCAAGTCGACGCTGATCTCGGTGATCTCCGCCGCCAAGCCCAAGATCGCCGACTACCCGTTCACGACGCTCGAGCCGCACCTCGGCGTGGTGCGCACCGACGACGGCGTCGAGATCGTGGTCGCCGACCTGCCCGGGCTCATCGAGGGCGCCAGCGAGGGCAAGGGCCTCGGGCGCCGCTTCCTGCGCCACGTCGAGCGCGCCCGGGTGCTCGTGGTGCTCCTCGACCTCGCCCCCACGGCGATGCACCCGCCCGAGGTCCAGCAGGAGATCCTGCTCCGCGAGCTCGCCGACTACGACCCCGTGCTGCTCACCCGGCCCCGCATCGTCGTCGGGTCGCGCGCCGACCTCGCCGACGGCTCGTGGGAGTGGGCGGGCGAGCGCATCGCCGCCGTCACCGGCGAGGGCGTGCCGCAGCTCGTCGGTCGCATGGTGCAGGCGGTGACCGCGGCGCGCGAGGCCATGCCCGAGCGGGAGGCCTACGTGGTGCACCGCCTCGAGGGCGAGGGCTACCAGGTCGTGCGTGACGACGCCGGCGACTGGGAGGTGCTCGGGCGCGAAGCCATCCGCGCCGTCGCCCTCTCCGATCTCACCAACCCCGAGGCCCTCGACGAGGCGCACCGCCGCCTGAAGGCCCTCGGCATCGACCGCGCCCTCGCCCGAGCGGGGGCCAAGCCCGGCGACACCGTGCACATCGGCCAGCTCGCCTTCGACTACGAGGTGGAGTGAGCGTGGCGCACCGGACCATCGAGCTCGTCGGGCGTCCCCGGCCCCGCACGCACGGCGAGGTCATCCCGTGAGCCGCCAGATCGTCGTGGCCAAGATCGGCTCGTCGTCCATCACCGGCGACGACGGGACGATCGACGAGGACGCCATCGCCAAGTTCTGCCGCGAGGTGGGCGGGCTGCGCGCGGCCGGCCACCAGGTGGTGATGGTGACCTCGGGCGCCATCGCCGCCGGCCTGCCGGCGATGCAGTTCGACGCCCGGCCCCGCGACGCGGTCACGCTCCAGGCGATCTCGGCGGTGGGGCAGAGCCGCCTGATGGCGGTCTACGACCGGGAGCTGGCCCGCCACGGCCTCACCGCCGGCCAGGTGCTGCTCGCACCGCTCGACTTCATGGTGCGCGAGCAGTACCTGCACGCCCGGGCCACGCTCGGCCGCCTGCTCGACCTCGGCGTCGTGCCCGTGGTGAACGAGAACGACGCCATCGCCGACGACGAGATCCGCTTCGGCGACAACGACCGCCTCGCCGCGCTGGTCGCCCACCTGATCCGCGCCGACCTGCTGGTCCTGCTCACCGACGCCCCGGGCCTGCTCACCGCCGACCCCCGCTTCGACTCCTCCGCCTCGCTCATCGAGGAGATCCTCGAGGTCGACCACAGCTTGGAGGCGCTCGCCGGCGGCGCGGGCAGCGACCGGGGGAGCGGCGGCATGGCCTCCAAGCTCGCGGCCGCGAAGATCGCCGCCTGGTCCGGCGTCCGGGCCCTGATCGCCCAGGCCTCCCGCGACGACGTGCTGGCCCAGGCCGTCGCCCGCGACCCCGGCGTGGGCACGCTCGTCCACCCCCGAAAGGACAGGCTCCCCGCCCGCAAGCTGTGGATCGCCTTCGCCGTGGGCGCCGCCGGCAGCATCGTCGTCGACGAGGGCGCGCGCCACGCCCTGCTGGAGCGCAACGTGTCCCTGCTGCCCGCCGGCGTCGTCGACGTGAAGGGCGGCTTCGACGTCGACGCGGCCGTCGAGATCGTCGGTCCGGACGGCAAGGCGTTCGCCAAGGGCCTCAGCCGCTACGACGCCGCCGGCCTCCGCGAGGTCCGGGGCACCCGCACCCCCGACCTCCCCGAGGGCGCCCCCCACGAGGTCGTCCACCGAGACGACCTCGTGGTGTTGCCGTAGGCAACGTCGAAACTGGCAGCGGGGGCGGAACGTGGCCCCTCGGGGCCTCGTTCCGCGGCCGCTGCCAGTTCGCTACGGGGTGCCGGGCTCGGGTTGGGTCTGCACCTGCTCCTCGACGGAGGGGATGGGCTCGCCCTGCTCCTCCGCGGCCGGCGCGATGCCGAGCTGGGCCTTGATCTCGGCCAGGCGGCTCTGGGCCTCGACGTTCATGGCGGCCTGCTCGACCTCGAGCATGCGGCCCTCGACCGTGGCGCCCTGGAGCTCGGACATGCCCTTGGCCCGGGCGTAGCGGGCCTCGACCTTGGAGCGGACCTCCTCGAGGGTGGGGACGTCCTCGCCGACCGTGGCCGACAGCTGGGCCATGGCCTTGTTCATCTCCTCCTGCATGTTGGCCTGGTCGATCTTGCCGAGCAGCGACTGGCGCTCGGTGAGCTTCTTCTGCAGGGCGACCGAGTTCTGCTGGACGGCGACCTTGGCCTGCTGGGCGGCCTCGGCGGCCTGGAAGTGGAGGGCCTTGAGGTCCTCGACCTCGGACTCCAGCGAGATCATCCGGTTGGCGAAGGTCTCGGCGGCCTGCGTGTACTCCGTGGCCTTGGCGGTGTCGCCGCCCTTCTGGGCCTGGTCGGCCATCATCACGGCCTGGCGGGCGTTGGCGGAGACCTTCTCGAGCTCCTCCATGACGCGGTTGAGGCGCATCTCGGTCTGCTTCTGGTTGGCGATCACGTTCGCCGCCTGCTGGGTGAGCCGCTTGTGCTGCTCGTGCGCCTCGGCGATGGCCTGCTCGAGCTGGACCTTGGGGTCGGCGTGCTCGTTGAACGACGCGCCTCCCCTCGCCACCAGGTACTTCCACCAGCGCTTCAGGAGCTTGAACATGGCCCGATCGTAGACGGGTCGATCCGGACGCCGTCCGGCGCGTCAGCTGCGGGACACCCCGGTGAGCTCGTCGCGAAGCCGCATGCCCTGCCAGGTGGTGAGCAGGAGGTAGACCGCGCCGGCGACGCCGAAGACCGGTACGGCGGCGACGAGCGCGGGCGGGTCGCCGATCACCAACGCGACCACCCGCCCGGCCGCGGCCGCCACCAGCGCCGCGGTGAGCACCACGGGCAGGCGCCCGCCTCCCAGCGTCACCCGCCCGATCCGCCACGCCAGGGCCAGCCGCAGCAGCAGGAACTCGCACCAGGCTGCGGTGGCCGAGCCGATGGCGATGCCGACCACGCCGAGGTGGAGGAAGTCCCGCGTCGCGGTCGCGGCTGTCTCGGCCTCGACGGTGGTGCCCACGAGCACGAACCCGTCGAACCAGAACATGAGGGAGAGCGCGACGAGCGTGCCGAGCACGACGCGGACGAGCGCGATGCGAGCGGGCGTGCGCGGGTCGTCGAGGGCGTACAGCGTGTTCTGGAGGAGGCGGGAGGCGGTGGTGGCGATGAGGCCGAGGGCGTAGGCGCTCAGCGAGAGCCAGACCAGGCGGGTGTCGCTCGGGCCGAAGCGACCGCGCTCGAAGAGCGCGGCGACGAGCAGCTCGCCGAGCGCGACGTAGAGCACGGCGGTGGGGGCGACGAAGTACGCCACGCGCGCCAGGCCCCGCTCGACCCGGTCCTTGGCCTGCGCTGGCGCCTGCGGCCCGAGGCGGGACAGCTCGGGGAGCTCGGCGGCGGCGATGCTCATGCCGAACAGGGACACGGGCAGCAAGTAGAGGAACTGGGCCTGCGTGTCGGCCGCGAGCGCGCCGCTGGCGAGGAGGCTGGCGAGGAACAGGTCGACGTAGCCGGAGATCTGCACGACGCCGCGACCGAAGATCACCGGCCCGAGCCGGCTGAGGCTGTCCCGCACGTTGCGCCGGTTGCGGTCGAGGCTCAGGCGCAGGTGGGGGACCAGGGTCCGCACGGCGGGGAGCTGGACGGCCAGCTGGAGGAACCCGCCGAGCACCACGCCCCAGGCCAGGGCGTTGGCGAGGGACCGCGGGGTGCTGCCTCCGATGGCCACGACGGCCACGACCACGATCTGCGCGGCGTTCCACAGCACCGGCGCCACGTAGGAGAGGAAGAACCGCCGGTGCGAGTTGAGGATCGCCAGGCACCACGCCGACAGCACGAGCAGCCCGACGCCGGGGAACATGATCCGGACGAGCGAGACGGTGAGGTCCAGCTTCGCCGGCTCGTCGGCGAAGCCGGGCGTGAGCAGCAGGGTCAGCGGGCGGGACAGCACCATGCCGACGAGCACCAGGACGGAGGTGGCCGCCACCAGCAGCCCGGCCACGGCGCCGGCGGTGCGACCCGCCTCCTCCTCGTCGGTGTCGACGAGCCGGGAGTAGACGGGGATGAACGACGCCGACAGCACCCCCTCGCCGAGCAGGTTCTGCATCAGGTTGGGGATGCGCAGCGCGGCGCGGAAGGCGTCGGCCGATCCGGTGAGGCCGAGGAACCCCGCGGTGACGACCTCGCGCAGCAGGCCGGACAGCCGGGACAGCAGGATGCCCGCCCCGACGTGGCTGGCGCCCCGGCCGGAATCGTCTCTCGGTGCGGTGGAGGTGCTCCCCTCCCGACGTTGGCGGCGCTGACCGGTGCGCGAGCCGGCGACTGGACGGGTCACCCGGCGGCCGCCCGTCCCGTCCCGGGGCGGCCCTGGCCGGTTGCCTCCTCGAGCGCGACCCGCAGCGCCTCCATCTCGGTGACCAGGTCCTCGACGTCGGCGCCGACCGGCGCCAGCTCGTCGACCGCGCCGATGCGCACCGACAGCTCCGTGGCGCGCGCCACCGACTCGTCCAGCCGGGCGTCGAGCAGCTGGAGCTGCGAGCGCACCTCGGCGATGGTGGCGTCGAGCCGCTGTGCGGTGTCGATCTGCGAGCGCAGCGCCTCGGCCGTGCGCTCGGCTGCCGAACCTGGGGCCGCCCCGCCCCCGAGCGAGGTCAGCTCGCGCCGGGCCGCGTCGGCGTCGATGGCGGCGCGGGCGTCGACCAGCTGCGAACCCCGCCGCGCGATGCGCCACGCCTCCTGCACGCCGTCGTCGATGCGGGCCCCGATCGCCACGAGGCGCTCGCGCACCGGTCCCGGCTCGGCGCCGGCGACGGTCTGCTGGTACCGCACCTGCGCCTTGAGCGCCTCGACGACGAAGCGGCGCCACGGCTCGGGGAGGGCGAACGGGTCGATGCGCTCGGTGGGCCGGTTGCGCGGCACGGCGGCCAGCACCCGGGCGGCCCACGCCACGCCGGCGGCCACGGGCGCCGCCACGAGCGGGAGGCCGGTGGCGATCGCGACGCTGGCGCCGGCGCCGGCGAGCAGGATGGCCGACGGGGAGAACATCGCCTTCGCAACGCGAGGGGTGAGGAATCGGTCCTTGAAGGACACCCGGGCCATCGGGGACGGAGGCTAACCCCCACCTCAGAAGTTGGAGATGACCGCCGTGAACACCTTGTCGATCGAGCGAGGGTCGGACGCGTCGTACACGGCGCCGGTGGAGGCCTCGGCGATCTGGCGCAGGATGCCGAGGTCGGCGTCGCCGCCGTAGGCGATGGGGAACACGCGCACCGGCCGGCTCGCCGCGCCCTCCGACCCGGCGGTGAGGGCGGCCAGCAGCTGGTCGAGCTGCTGGCGGTCGTCGCCGGAGACGCCGTCGTCGTTGCGCCCGTCGGTGAGCAGCACGACGGCGTTGATGCGCGTCGGGTCGTAGGACGCCGCCAGCTCCTCGTAGGTGGCGCGCGTGACGTCGTACAGCGGGGTGCCGTTGAGGGGCACCAGCCCGCGGATCTGCGTCGCCAGGCGCTCGCGCACGTCACCCGCCCGGCTGAGCGGCACGACGTCGACGAAGGTCTGGCCTCCGGGGCCGATGTCGGAGGTGAAGATGCGCAGGCCGACCTCGTCCTCGTCCTTGAACTGGTCGAGGGCATCGATCGCTGCGGACTTCGCCAGGTCGAGCTTGGTGTCGGGTCCCTCGTCGCTGGCCTGGTCGCCCATGGACCCGCTCACGTCGACCACGAGGGTCACCCGGGCCCGCTTCCGCTGCACGGCCCACGCGTCGAGCACCTCGACCAGCACCTCCGGTGCCGGCACCTCCAGCAGCGTCTGGGGCTGCGCCGGGTCGACGCCGTTGGCCCGGGTCACCGGCGCGTCGATCGCCACGTCGGGGTTCCCGGGACGGAAGCCGTAGGCGAGCACGCGCTCCTGGTTCTCCGGGCGCTGGACGAACTCGACGAACCGGGCCGCGCCCTGCCGCTCGTCGTCGTCGACCCAGTCGGCATCGAGCACGACCAGCGGGTTGTCCGAGTAGAGCGTGCCCTCCTCGGGGTAGATCGCCACGAGCGGGATGCGGGGCGGCCGGGGCTGCTCGCCCTGGGACAGGACGCCGTCGGGGTTGCCGGTGTTGTAGTCGATGACCGACTTCTCCTCGACGGCCGCCGCCGACGTGTACGCGTACGGGTTGCCCCGCTGGTCGGCCCGGTACCAGTTGTTCATGAACGTGAGCGTCGTGTCGCCGTAGTGGACGACGGCGGACTCCACGTCGGTGCCGAACTGCACGACCTCGGGCGAGCGGAGGTCCTCGGCCGACAGGCCCTCGCGCTTGTCGGCGGCCGCGTAGGTCTGCGCGATGAGCGCCGAGAGGCCGGAGGTCGAGAAGTTCGGGTTGGTCTTGCCCAGCCGGAACGCGCCCCACTCGGGGTGACCGAACTCCGCCCAGCCCTGCCCGGACCGGGCCAGCCCGAGCACGTCGGCCCAGCCGAGCGGCTCGTCCGGCCACCCGAGCGCCTCGGCCATGGGCTCGGGCATGGCGATGACCAGCGGCGTGCGCATGAACGGGGTGGCGTCGTCGGCGATGGTCTCGCGGCCGGAGGCGAGGTAGCGCTGGTTGAGGACCGCCTGCCACGCGGTGGACGCGGGCGACCAGATGACCGGGCGGGGTCCCTCGGCCTGCTCGTCCCAGCCCTGGTCGAGCAGCTGCGCCGCACCGCCGGAGGCCTTCGCCTGCACGACCACGGCCAGGCAGGTCTCTTCGCCGTCGACCTCGATGGTGGCGAGGTCGGAGCGGTTGAACTCCTCGGCCATGTCGGTGAGGAGCTCGATCTTCTCCGGCGACACGGCCGCGTCGACGACCACGCAGCGGTCGCGGTCGACCTGCAGGTTCCCGTCCTCGTCGAAGCTGAGCTCGCCCTCGCTGCTGCAGCCCACGGCGGTGGCGAGCGCCACTGCCAACGCGACCACGGCCGCCGCTCGCTGCCTGCCGTGCCTGCCCACGTCGCTCCCTTCGTGCGCCGGTGCCGCTGCGGTCACCGGGCCTCGGCCCACAGCGTACGGATCGCCGCGAGCACGCCGCCCGCCGGGAGGCCGTCGCCGCCGGCCGGGTCCTCGAAGCCGGCCGCGCGCAGCGCACCGGCCAGCTGGGCCCGGTGGCGGTCGTCGATGCCGGCCGACCGGGCGGCCACGAGGACCACATCGGCACGCACCGCAGGGTCGGGCACGTTGACCTGGAGGGTGCCGAAGGAGCTGGTGAGCGTCCGGGCACCAGCGAGCAGCGCGCCGGCCACCGTGACCTGCCCGGGCCCCTCGCCCCGCATCTGTCGCAGCGGGTCGGCGGTCTGCCCGTCGGCCAGCCCGGTGGCGAGCGTGCGGAAGGCGCCGTCGAAGTCGTTGGACGCGAAGTCGGCCCGGCCGAGGAGGCCGGCGGCCTGTGACGCGGCCACCACCAGTCCAGCGGCCGAGTCGACGTCGGGGATGGCCACGCGGACCCGGTCGCCGGCGGCGAGGGTGGCGCCGGCGGCCTCGGCCACGCAGCGCCAGCCCAGCTCGGCGTCCGCCGGCTGGCCGCAGCGCTGGGCGAGCTGGGCCTGGCGGTCGGACCACGCGACCGCGGCGACGCCGCTGCTGGCGAGCGGGGCGCCGACGACGGCGAAGAGCGGCTCCCGCCCCAGCCGCGCCCGCTCGTCGACCACGAGCGACGCCCACGCGCTGGTGGTGAGCCAGGCGGCGGCCTCGAGCTCGTCGGCCGAGGTGGCCGCGACGAGGCGGTCGGCGGTGGCGCCGGCCGGCTCGGCGCGCGAGCCGATGCCGGCCTCCTCGCAGATCGCCGCGAGGTCTGCGGCGCACAGCACGGGGGAGGAGGGTGGCGCGGCGGGATCATCGCCGTCGCCCAGCGAGGCCCGCAGGGCGAGGGCGCCGACCACCATCGCCACGGCGGCCAGCGCGGCGAAGACCCGCCTCACCGGTACGGGCCGGGGTCCTGGGCCCCGTGGACGGGGATGTCGGCCGCCTCGAGCGTGGCCAGCTCCTCGTCGGAGGGGTGCGCGACCTCGACGATGCGGGACGCCTGGCGGGCGACGGCCTCCTCGAAGAGGTTGCGGGCCACCCGACCGTTGCCGAACCCCTTGTCGCGGGGCACGGAGTCGAGGTGCTGGCGCACGGCGGCCCGGGCCTCGTGGGTGAGCACGTAGCCGGCCCGCTCGCACTGCACGTCGAAGATCGCCGCCAGCTCGTCGGTGGAGTAGTCGGGGAAGTGGATGGTGCGCGGGAAGCGGGAGCGCAGCCCGGGGTTGGCGGCCACCAGCTGGGCCATCTCGTCGGGGTAGCCGGCCATGATCACGACGATGCGGTCGCGGCGGTCCTCGACGAGCTTGACGATCATGTCGATGGCCTCCCGCCCGAAGTCGGTCTCGCTGCCCCGGACCAGCGAGTAGGCCTCGTCGATGAGCAGCACGCCCTCGTCGGCATCGTCGAACACCGCTGTGACCTTCGGGGCGGTCTGCCCGACGAAGCCCGCCACCAAGCCGGCCCGGTCGACCTCCACGAGGTGCCCCCGCTCGACGACGCCGAGCGACCGGTAGATCTCGGCGAGGAGCCGGGCCACCGTGGTCTTGCCGGTGCCCGGGTTGCCGGAGAACACCAGGTGCCGCGACTGCTCGAGCACCGGGAGGCCCCGCTCGGCCCGCAGCAGCTGCACCCGGGTGAGGTCGGCGACCCGCTTCACCTCCGCCTTCACCGCGTCGAGGCCGATGAGCTCGTCGAGCTCGGCGAGCACCTCGTCCACCGGCCGCGCCGGCGGCAGCTCGTCGTCGAGCGGGGGAGCGGGCGTGGGTTCCGAGCCGGCGGCCGCGACGTGGGCGGCCTCCCGCCGGCCGACGCCCTTCGCCTCGGCGATGCGGTCGAGCAGCCGACCCCGGAACCGCTCGATCGCGGCCAGCTCCACCGGTGCGGCGTGCTGGTCGATGCTCGCCACCGCGAAGGCGATGGCCAGCGCCCGGTCGTAGTAGAGGCTGGCCAGGTCGGTGCCGTCGCGGGCGTCGGCGGTCAGCAGCACCTCGGCGAGCTCCGACGGGCGGTCGAGGAACTGGGTGCGGTTGGCGAGGAGGCGGGCCGAGCGGACGTCGGTCGGCGTGGCCCGGGCCAGGCTGCCCCCGAACCGGGGCCCGAAGGCGGCGATGAACGCCCGCAGCTCGGGGTCGGTGTGGAGGCCGTCGGCGTCGATGAAGGCGGCGGCCAGGTTGTAGGCCTCGACCTGCACGTCGACCTCGACGGACTCGCCGTCGACGCCGCGCACCGACGCCGCGAGGTCGCGCACCCGGGGCACCAGCGCGTCGCAGAAGGCGCTGACCGCCTCCTCGAGCGCCGGGTCCGTGTGCACCTGCCGAGTCTGCCCCGCCCCGGGCACCGGCCCTAGGCTTTCCCCATGGCCGACTCCCCGATGGCACAGCTGGGCGCACGCGCCAAGGCGGCCTCCCGCACCCTCGCCACCACCTCCACCGCGGCCAAGGACGCGGCCCTGCTCGCGGCCGCCGACCTGCTCGTGCAGCACACGGAGGCGATCCTCGAGGCCAACGGGCGCGACGTGGCCCGCGAGGAGGCCGCGGGCATGGCGCCCGCGCTGCTCGACCGCCTCCGCCTCACGCCGGCCCGCATCGAGGGCATGGCCGGCGGCCTGCGGCAGGTCGCCGCCCTGCCCGACCCGGTGGGCGAGATCAGCGAGGGGTGGACCCGCCCCAACGGCTTGCGCATCAACCGCGTCCGCGTGCCGCTCGGCGTGGTGGCCATCATCTACGAATCCCGGCCCAACGTCACCAGCGACGCGTTCGGCCTGTGCCTCAAGTCGGGCAACGCCGCGTTCCTGCGGGGATCGTCGGCGGCCATCGAGTCGAACACCGCCATCGCCGCCGCGCTGCGCGAGGGCATCGACAAGGCGGGCCTGCCGGCCGACGCCCTCGTCCTCGTCGAGGACGTCAGCCGCGAGGCGGCCGTCGAGTTCATGCAGCTCCGCGGTGCCGTCGACTGCCTGATCCCGCGCGGCGGGCGCTCGCTCATCCAGAGCATCCTCGAGCACGCAACGGTGCCGTTCGTGATCGACGGCGACGGGAACTGCCACGTGTACGTCGACGACGCCGCCGACCTCGACATGGCGCTCGACATCATCGTGAACGCCAAGACCCAGCGTCCGGGCGTGTGCAACGCCGCCGAGAAGCTCCTCGTCCACCAGGGCGTCGCCGCCCAGCTCATGCCCCGGGTGGTCGCCGCGCTCGAGGGCGTCGAGCTCGTCGGCGACGACCGCGCCTGCGCGCTGGCGCCGTCGATCGCCGCCGCCGCCCCGGACGACTGGGACACCGAGTTCCTCGACCTGAAGCTGGGCATCGCCGTCGTCGACGACCTCGACGCCGCCATCGACCACATCGCCCGCCACGGCTCCGGCCACTCCGAGGCCATCGTCACCCGGGATCTCGCCGCCGCCGACCGCTTCACCGCCGAGGTCGACGCTGCCGCCGTGCTGGTGAACGCCTCCACCCGCTTCGTCGACGGCGAGGAGTTCGGCTTCGGCGCCGAGATCGGCATCTCGACCCAGAAGCTGCACGCCCGTGGCCCCATGGGCCTGCGCCAGCTCACCACGGAGAAGTTCGTGGTGCGGGGCACCGGCCAGGTCCGCGGCTGAGGCGTCCACGTCTGCGCGCGCTCGGCGGCGGGTAGGCACCGGGGCGGAGCGGCGGCCGACGGGCGCCCGCCGCCGGACACCGAAGGGAACCGATGGCAGACAACGACCAGCGCGTCGTGTTCCTCGAGCGCGACGTCGCCGAGGAGCTCCTCGACCTGGTGGACGACCGGCCCGGCGACGCCGACGAGGACCTCCTCGACCAGGCGGTCGAGGCGATCCAGGGCGCCGGCGACGGCCTGCCCGGCGAGGCCCAGCAGGCCGTGGCCCGGGGCGACGGGGTCGCCGTGGGCCTCGACCCCGCCGAGGCCGCCACCATCACGACGCTCATCCTCGAGAACACCGAGACCGATCCCGGCGTGCTGCGCTCGGTCAGCTCGAACATGAAGGCGAAGCTGAAGGCCGCCGCCAAGAAGGCGAAGCGCCGGAAGAAGGCGGCCTGACCCGATCGGAGTTCGCTTGACCACTCGGTCAAGTTCGCCGGTAGGGTCAGGGGATGGCCGAACCGCGCTTCGAATCAGTCTCCGCCGTCCGTGAGGGCCTGAAGAAGGTCGACTACCTCTCCGACGAGGGGATCGCCGGCATCGTCTACCTGGCCGACCGGCTGGGCAAGCCGGTGCTCGTCGAGGGGCCCGCCGGCACCGGCAAGACCCAGCTCGCCAAGTCGGTGGCCGAGATGACCGGCGCGCGGCTCATCCGCCTCCAGTGCTACGAGGGCCTCGACGAGTCCAAGGCCCTCTACGAGTGGAACTACAAGAAGCAGCTGCTGCGCATCCAGGCCGAGCGCAACGACTCCGACGCCGAGGACTGGGACGAGCTGTCCAGCGACATCTTCTCGGACGAGTTCCTGCTCACCCGCCCCCTCCTCGAGGCCATCCGCTCCGACGACCCCGTGGTGCTGCTCATCGACGAGGTCGACCGCGTCGAGGTCGAGACGGAGGCCCTGCTGCTCGAGATCCTCTCCGACTACACGGTGTCGATCCCCGAGCTGGGCACCATCGAGGCCAAGCAGATCCCGCTGGTGTTCCTCACCTCGAACAACACCCGCGAGCTGTCCGAGGCCCTGAAGCGGCGCTGCCTGTACCTCCACGTCGACTACCCGGACCTCGAGCGCGAGAAGGAGATCGTGCTCACCAAGGTGCCGGACATCACCGAGTCGCTGGCCGACCAGGTGGCGCGCATCGTGCGCTCGCTGCGGAACCTCGAGCTCAAGAAGAGCCCGTCGGTGTCCGAGACGCTCGACTGGGCCCGCACGCTGCTGCTGCTCGGCGTCCAGCAGATCGACGCCGACACCGCCCGCAGCACGGTCAACATCCTGCTGAAGTACCAGTCGGACATCACCAAGGCGCTGCGCGAGCTCGAGGACGCCAAGTCCGACATGGCCAAGGACACGGCGGGCACCCCGGCGGGCTCGTGAGCGGCACCGCCGACACCCACGAGCCGCACATCGAGCTCGGCGCCGGCGAGGCCATCGGCGAGCTCCTCGCGGGCTTCATCCAGGAGCTGCGCGAGGCCGGCCTGCCGGTGAGCCTCACCGAGAACCTCGACGCCATGGAGGCGGTGAAGCACATCCCGCTCGAGGACCGGGAGGCGTTCAAGTACGCGCTCGCCGCCACGCTGGTGAAGAACAACTCGCACTGGCGGGCCTTCGAGACCGTGTTCGAGGTGTACTTCAGCTACCGCGGGCCCGAGTACGAGATCGACCCCGACAGCGACCTCGCCCAGGCGCTCGAGGAGCTCATGGAGCAGCTCCAGGGCGACCAGGGCGACCAGGGCGAGCAGCAGGGCGGCGGTGGCGCCATGGACGCCATGACGCCCGAGGAGATCGCCCAGATGCTGATGAAGGCGCTGCAGCAGGGCGACCAGGCCATGATGCGCGCCGTGGCCCGCCAGGCCGTCAAGCGCTTCGCCGGCATGGAGCCGGGCCGCCCCGTGGGCGGCACCTACTACCTGTACCGCACCCTGCGGCACCTCGACCTCGACGGCATGCTCGAGCAGCTCATGGAGCAGGCGCGCCAGGAGAGCCCCGAGCCGCTCAGCTCGCTCGAGGAGCGCCTCGAGCGGGACGAGTACGAGACCCGCATCGAGAAGCTCAAGCAGGAGATCGAGTCGGAGATCCGCCGCCGGCTGGTGGCCGACCGCGGCGTCGAGGCGATGGCCAAGACGCTGCGCAAGCCCCTGCCCGAGGACATCGACTTCATGCACGCCTCGCGGGAGGAGATGCTCCTGCTCCGCAAGGCGCTGCAGCCGCTCGCCCGGAAGCTGGCGGTGCGACTGGCTCGCAAGCGCCGCCACGGCCGCAAGGGGCCGCTCGACTTCCGCAACACCATCCGCCACTCGCTGTCCTACGGCGGCGTGCCGGCCGAGCCGAAGTTCCGCTACCCCCGCCCGTCGAAGCCGGAGATCTTCGTGGTCGCCGACATCTCCGGGTCGGTGGCGTCCTTCGCCCGGTTCACCCTCCACCTCGTGTACGCCATCCAGGGTCAGTTCTCCAAGGTGCGGGCGTTCGTCTTCATCGACGGCATCGACGAGGTCACGCACCTGTTCGAGGGCGTCGAGGACATCGCCGAGGCCGTGCACCGGGTGAACACCGAGGCCGACGTCGTGTGGGTCGACGGGCACTCCGACTACGGCCACGCCTTCGAGGTGTTCTGGAGCACCTACGGCAAGGACGTCGGGCCCAAGACCACCGTGCTGCTGCTCGGCGACGCCCGGAACAACTACCACGCCTCCCAGTCCTGGGTGGTGAAGGAGATGGAGCACCGAGCCCGCCACGTGTACTGGCTCAACCCCGAGCCCCGGTCGTACTGGGACACCGGCGACTCCATCATCAGCGAGTACGCCGGGTACTGCGACGGCGTGTTCGAGGTGCGGAACCTGCGCCAGCTCGAGCGCTTCGTCGACATCCTCGAGTAGCGGCCGCGCCGGCCGCCGGGGCGGGGGTCGCACGCAGCGCGCGCGCTGGGTCGCGCTCGGACAGGCAGGAGACCGCTACCGTGGCGACGAAGTGTGACAGCGCCGCTTCGGTTCGTTACAGTTCCGCAACAGTCCGGCTGCCCCTCATACCCCCACCGCCGCCAGCCCAGACCTCACGCGCACCCCACCACATGCTCCAACGCTCACGTCTCCGCACCATGCTCGCCCCGGCCGTCCTCGCGGCGGTCCTCGGCGCCGGTGCCCTGTCCCTCCCCGGCACGGCCAACGCCGACACCGCCTCCGAGCGGGCCGAGGTCCAGCGCAAGCGGGCCGCGGTCGCCGCCGAGATCGACACGCTCCGGGCCACCGACCAGCAGGTCGAGGCCGCCCTGGCCGCCCTGCAGGCCAACGTGGCCACCCAGACCGCCGCCCTGCGCGACGCCGAGCGCCGCTCGGCCGAGGCCGAGGCCGCGCTGCAGCGCGCCACCGAGAAGGTCGCCGCCAAGGAGGCCGAGATCGCCGCCCTCGACGCCGCCGTCAAGGAGCTGGCCGTCGAGACCTTCATCCGGCCGCCGTCCTCCAGCGGCCTGGTCGACTCCCTCGAGGCCGAGAACATCGGCGAGGCCGAGCTCAAGCAGGCTCTGCTCGAGGCCAAGTCGGCGTCCCAGCTCGACGCCCTCGACCTGCTCGACCGGGCACACGAGGACCTCGAGATCGCCCGGGGTGAAGCCGAGGCCGCCGCCACCGCCGCCGAGCAGCAGCGGGCCGCCGTCGACGCCCGCCTCGAGCAGGTGAGCGCCGCCCGCGACCAGCAGGCCCAGGTCGTCGAGCAGGTGCAGTCCCGTCTCGACCACCGCCTCTCCGAGGCCGCCCACCTCGCCTCGGTCGACGAGCAGCTCTCCGCGAAGCTGGCGTCCGAGCAGGCCGCGCTCGCCGCCCGCCTCGCCGCCCAGCGGGCGTCCTCGCGATCTGCCGGTCCCGTGACCATCAGCATCACCGGCTCGGGGAGCATCGTCTCGGTGCGGGGCATCCAGATCCACGAGAGCATCGCCGACAACCTCGCCGGACTGCTGTCCGCCGCCGAGGCCGACGGCATCTCGCTCAGCGGCTGGGGCTACCGGGACCCGCAGCGCCAGATCGAGCTGCGCCGCCAGAACTGCGGCACCAGCGACTACGCCGTGTACCAGATGTCGCCCAGCCAGTGCAGCCCGCCCACGGCCCGCCCCGGCCAGTCGAACCACGAGCGGGGCCTCGCCGTCGACTTCACCTACGGCGGCCGCACGATCCAGTCCCGGTCCTCGCCCGCCTTCCAGTGGCTCGCCGCCAACGCCGCCCGCTACGGCTTCTACAACCTGCCCAGCGAGCCCTGGCACTGGAGCGTCAACGGCGACTAGCCCCTCGGAACTGGCAGCGGCTGCGGAACGCACGCCCTTCCGTGTTCCGCAGCCGCTGCCAGTTCCCTCAGGTGGCGTCCGTCGAGGCGCGCACGTGCTCGCGGATGAGCGCCGCCAGCACGTCCGGCTGCGCCGCCGGCAGCCAGTGGCCGGCGTCCACGTCGATCCGCCGCAGGTCGCGGCAGTGCCGGCCCACGTCGTCGAGCAGGGCGCCGGTGATGTAGCGGTCGCGGGTGGGCACCACGAGCAGCACCGGTACGTCCGTGGTGCGCTCCTGCGGCTCGGCCAGGCGCGAGCGGACGTTGCGGCGGTACAGCTCCACGCCGTTCGCGCCGTCGCTGGGCAGCGTGGGCCCGGGCTGGGCGTCCGGCCCGAGCCCCTCGACCCGGGACAGGTAGCGGCGGAACGGCTTCTCGGCGAACCGGCGCCAGCCGAACGGCGCCGCACCCGGCAGGTGGAAGAACCCGACGTACCAGGAGTGCAACCCCTGGCGCAGCAGCGGCCCCCAGTCGCGGTCGCGGCGCCGGTCCCGCAGCCACTGGCCCACGTGGTCGAGGCAGGGACCGGAGATCGAGCAGAAGCTGGCCAGCCGATCGCCGAGGGCGCCCGTGGTGACCGCCTCCCAGGACTGCACCGAGCCCCAGTCGTGGCCCACCACGTGCACCGGCCCGGACGGTGCGGTGGCCTCGACGACGGCGACGAGGTCGGCCACGAGGTGGGTCAGGTCGTAGCCGGCGCGGCGGTGGGGCGCGTCGGAGGCGCCGGCGCCGCGCACGTCGTAGGCCACCACGTGGTGGTCGCGGGCCAGCTCCTCGGCCACGCCGTCCCACACCAGGTGCGTGTCGGGGTACCCGTGCACGAGCACGACGGTGGGCGCATCCGGCTCGCCGTGCTCCCACACCGCCAGCGACAGGTTGTCGGAGGTCGTGACCGTACGGGTGGCGTGCATGCCCGGCACCGTACCGGCGACGGCGCCCGCCGCCGTCAGGACACGTGCAGGCCGCACTCGGTCTTGTCGCGGCCCCGCCAGCGGCCCGACCGGGCGTCCTCGCCGGGCGCGACCGGCTCGGTGCAGGGCATGCACCCGATGGACCCGTAGCCCTTGCTCAGCAGGGGGTTCACCGGCACGTCGTGGGTCTCGATGTAGGAGTCCACGTCGAGGTCGGTCCAGCTGGCGATCGGGTTGACCTTGACCAGCCCGCGCAGGTCGCGGCCCACGACGTGGGCGGTCGACCGTGTGTCGGCCTCGGTGCGGCGGATGCCGCTCATCCACGCTGCCTTGCCGGCGAGCGCCCGGTCGAGCTGCTGCACCTTCAGCGCCGAGCAGCAGTTGTCCGGGTCGATCTTCCAGAGCTCCTCGGTGTTCTCGGGGGCGGTCATGATCTTCATGTTGAGGCCGTAGCGACGCCGCACGACCTCCACCGTCTCGAGGGTCTCGGGGAAGTGGTAGCCGGTGTCGATGAAGACGACCTCGATGGCGGGGTCGACCTTCACGGCCAGGTCGATGAGCACGGCGTCGTTCATCGACGCCGCCAGGCACAGGTGCGGTCCGAACGCCTCCACCGCCCAGGCGATGATCTTGGAGGCGGGGGCGTGCTCGAGCTCGGCGTTGACCTCGAGCAGCTCGTCGTCGGTGTAGGAGTGGCGCTGGCTGGGGAACGGCAGGGTGACGGCCATGGGGTGCGTGCTTCCGATGCGGTTGGGGGACGGGCGAGGTGGTGGAGGGGCTGGTGCGCTCAGGTGGCGCACTCGGACTCGCCGATCTCCTTCACGTAGGGGCCGGTCTCGCCGTAGTCGACGTAGAACTCGGGGTCGACGTCGTAGTCGGGGAACACGTCGAGGTCCTGCAGCTCGGCGGCGATCGCCTTCGCTCCGCCCACTCGGTCCATCCAGGCGCGGAACTCCTCGCCGGCCTCGCGTTCGGCGGCGAAGCGGCGCACGACCCGGACGGCGGCCTCGGGCGCCGTCTTGGCCGGCAGCCGCAGCGCCTTGTCGCCGAAGTGCACGCGCTCCTGGCCCACGTAGCCGCCGAGCAGCATCTGGTAGCCCGGGGCGGACCGGCCGTTGGCCCGGCGCTCGACACCGTGGAAGCCGATGTCGGAGATGTGGTGCTGGCCGCAGGAGTTGGTGCAGCCCGAGATGTTGGTGCGGATCCCGCCGACCTCGGCGAGGCCGGCCTCCTCGAGCGCGTCGCCGATGGCGTCGGCGAGCCCGCGGGACTGGGTGACCGCCAGGTTGCACGTGTCGGCGCCGGGGCAGGCGACGACGTCGCGGGCCAGCTCGGCGCCCGGCTCGGCCATCCCGATGGCCGACAGCCGGTCGAACAGCACCGGCAGCTGGTCCTCGGTGAGGTCGCGGTACACGAGGTTCTGGCGGTTCGTGATGCGCACCTCGGCGTCGAGCTCGCGCTGGATGCTGGCGAGCGCCCGGAACTGGGCGGCGGTGACGTCGCCGAGCCGCGACCAGGCGTACGCCGACACGGTGCCCTTCGCGTTCCCGCGCACGACGTTCGCGTCCTCCCACGCCTCGTACGCGCCACGACGGCGGAGCGTGACCGGGACGCCCTGACCGACCGGGGTGGGCGCGGTGCCAGCGGCGGTGCCGGCCGGGCTGTCGCCCCACTTGTCGACGAGCTCGGGCACGCCGCCCGGCCACGACGAGGACGCCACGAGGAAGCGGCGCTCCTTGAAGATCCGCTCCTGGACCTCCTCCCAGCCCATCGTGTCGACCAGCCACTTCATGCGGGCCCGGAGCTTGTTGTCGCGGTTGCCGTGGTTGGCGAACACCCGGACGATGGACTCGATCGTCTCCAGCAGGCGATCTCGGGGCGTGAACTCCTCGAGGGCGAGCGCCGGGTGCGGGTTGGCGCCGAGGCCGCCGGCCACGAACACCCGGAAGCCGGCCTCGAGGCTGCCGTCCTCGTGCTGGTGCGTGACGGCGATGACGCCGACGTCGTTGAACATCGCCTGGCCGCAGTCGGTGGCGCAGCCCGAGAAGTTGATCTTGAACTTGCGGGGGAGCCGCTGGGTGAGGGGGTGGCGCAGGAAGTGGCGGAACGTGGCCTCCGCCCAGGCGCTGATGTCGAGCACCTCGTGGGGGCAGGCGCCGGCCAGGTGGCAGCCCTGCACGTTGCGGTTGGTGTCGCCGCAGGCCTCGCGGGTGGTCATGCCCACCGCAGCGAGGTCGCGCATGACGTCGGGGATCCGCTCGAGCTGCACGAAGTGGAACTGGATGTTCTGGCGGGTGGTGATGTGCCCCCAGCCCCGGCTGTAGGTGTCGGCGATGTGGGCCATCATGTCCAGCTGGTCGGGGGTGACCTTGCCGTAGGGGATCTTCACCCGGGCCATCTGGTTGTGCCCGCCCTGGCGCTGGCCGTAGATGCCGTTCGTGAGCCGGAACACGCGGAAGGCGTCCTCGGACAGCGAGCCGTCGAGGTAGGCGGCGAGCTGGGTCTCGAACTTGGCGATGTCGGCCGCCTGGTCGGGGTCGAGCACGATCTCGTGGCGCTGCATGTGGTGGGTCCCTCGGGAGTCGGAAATCTGACCGAGTCGGTCAGGTATTGCTCGGTCAGTGTGTCAAACCCGACCGAGCAGATCAACATTCCCGATTGTCCGGTCCAGCGAGGCCAGTTGTCCGGTCGCACGCGGGCGCGCCGGAGCCGCCGGCGCGGGGCCGGCAGCCCCACGACGGACGGAGGTCAGCCCTGGAGGAGCTCGGCGACGCGGAAGGCGAGGTCGATGGACTGGCGGCCGTTGAGCCGCGGGTCGCACATCGTCTCGTACCGGTCGCCGAGGTCGGCGTCGGCGATCTGGTCGGCGCCGCCGAGGCACTCGGTGACGTCGTCGCCGGTGAGCTCGACGTGGATGCCGCCGGGCCAGGTGCCGACGGCGCGGTGGGCGGCGAAGAAGCCGGCCACCTCGCGCACGACGTCCTCGAAGTGGCGGGTCTTGCGTCCCGACTCGGAGGTGAACGTGTTGCCGTGCATCGGGTCGCACGCCCAGACAACCGGGTGCTCGTGGTCGCGGGTGGCCTCCAGCAGCGGCGGCAGCAGCTCCTCGATCTTGCCGGCGCCCATCCGGGAGATCAGGGTCAGGCGGCCGGGCACCCGGTCGGGGTTGAGCGCCTCGCACAGGGCCAGCACCTCGTCAGGCGTGACCGTGGGTCCCACCTTGCAGCCGAGGGGGTTCTGCACGCCGGAGAGGAACTCCACGTGGGCGCCGTCGAGCTGGCGGGTGCGCTCGCCGATCCAGAGCATGTGGGCCGAGCAGTCGTACCAGTCGCCGGAGATGGAGTCCTTCCGGGTCAGGGCCTCCTCGTAGCCGAGCAGCAGCGCCTCGTGCGAGGTGAAGAAGTCGACCTCGTGGAGGTACGGCGTCTCCTCCGTGTCGATGCCGCAGGCCCGCATGAACCGCAGGGTGCGGTCGATGTCGTCGGCCAGCCGCTCGTAGCGCTCGCCCTCCCGGGACGAGGCGACGAACTCCTGGTTCCACTGGTGCACGCGGGTGAGGTCGGCGAAGCCGCCCTTGGTGAAGGCCCGCAGCAGGTTCAGGGTGGAGCTCGACTGGTGGTACGCCTGCAGCAACCGCACCGGATCGGCCTGGCGGGCCGCCGACGTGAACCCGATGTCGTTGACGATGTGGCCCCGGAACGACGGGAGCTCCACGTCGTCGATGACCTCGGTGGCGCTCGAGCGAGGCTTGGCGAACTGGCCGGCGATGCGGCCCACCTTCACCGTGGGCACCCCGGAGGAGTAGGTGAGCACCACGGCCATCTGCAGGATGACCTTGAGCTTGTCGCGGATGGCGTCGGCGGAGAACGAGTCGAAGGACTCGGCGCAGTCGCCGGCCTGGAGCAGGAACGCCTCGCCGCGCGCCACCTGGGCGAGCTGGCTGGTGAGGTTGCGGGCCTCCCCGGCGAACACCAGCGGCGGATAGGTGGACAGCTCCTTCAGCACGGCGTCGAGCGCGCCCTCGTCGGGCCACTCGGGCTGCTGGGCGGCGGGCTTCGTCCGCCAGGACGTGGGTGTCCACATGGTCACGGCTCCAGCCTCGCACGTCGTCTTCGCTGGGCAAAAAGCAGTTCGGACCGCCGGGGGAAGCGGTCCGAACCTGGCAGATCGCGCACCGCCGGGGGAGAGGGAGGGGGTGCGGTGGGCGTCTGCGCTGGGGGATCTCCGGCGCCTCAGGCGGCGCCGCGGGTGCCGGCCTCCTCACGCACGGTGCCGACGGCCCGCTTCACGAGCCGGCGGGCGGCCTCGGCGGTGACGCCGAGCTCCTCGCCGACCTCGCGGTAGCTGCGGGTGCGCCCGTCGTTGAGCCCGAACCGCTGCTCGACGGCATAGCGGGCCCGGGGCTCGAGCACGTCGAGCAGACCGGTGACGAACTCGTCCTCGGCCGCCTTGAGCGTGAGCATCTCGGGGCCGGGCTTGTTGTCGGCGAGCAGGTCGATCAGCTCGGAGCCGTCGGCGTCGTCGCCCACGGTGCGGTCGAGCGACGTGGGCGTGGTGAGCCGGTGCAGGCGGGCGTGCTCGTCGTCGAGCTCGGTGCCCTCGCCGGACGCGTGCCGGAGGGCGGCCCGCAGGCTGGCTGACCGGTCGCCGGGGAGGCGCACCAGGCTGGCCTTCTGGTCGAGGGCCCGGCCGATGGCCTGGCGGATCCAGAAGGTCGCGTACGTGGAGAACTTGAAGCCCTTGCGCCAGTCGAACTTGTCGACCGCGTGCTCGAGGCCCAGGTTGCCCTCCTGGATCAGGTCGAGCAGCTCCATCGACGGGGGCAGCGGGTAGCGCCGGGCGATGGAGACCACCAGCCGGAGGTTGGCCCGGATGAACCGGTCCTTGGCGGCCGCGGCCTCGGCGATGGCGCGGCGCAGCTCGCGGGTCTTGCGCTCACCGGCATCGACCCGCTCTTGGGCCTCGCGTCCGCGCTCGATGATCTGGGAGAGCTCGCGCTCCTCCTCGGCGGTGAGGAGGGGAACCATCCCGATCTCGTTCAGGTACTGTCCAACAGAGTCGCTCATGTCACTCGTTCCAACGAATGTTGCGGGTGCAGGATTCCGACCGAGCTCGTGACAGCGGTCACAGGGCAGCCCGGCGGACGGGGCGTCGGGGATCGATACCCGACGCCGCCGGCGCCCAGACCACGCAGTCGTCCAACCAGTGCTGAACCGCGTTGAGTCGGTGGGCGTGGGGACCGCACAGTGTGGCGGCTGCGGCGTGTCCCGCACGGTCGAATATCGTCGGCCCCGTGGGAGCTCGCATCGGGGTGTTCGGCGGCACGTTCGACCCGCCCCACGTCGGCCACCTGGTGACCGCGGTGAACGTGCGCCACGACCTCGCCCTCGACCGCGTGCTGCTGGTGGTGGCGAACCAGCCCTGGCAGAAGGTCGGCACCCGGCCGATCTCCCCGGCGGCGGACCGCCTCGCCATGGTGGAGGCCGCGGTCGGCGACGTGCAGGGCCTCGAGGCCTCGGCCATGGAGATCGAGCGTGGGGGCAGCAGCTACACGGCCGACACGCTCGCCGAGCTCGCCCGGAAGCACCCGGGCGCCGAGCTGTTCGTCATCCTCGGCGCGGACGCGGCCACGGGGCTGCCGACGTGGGAGCGGGTCGAGGAGGTGCGCGCCCTCGCGTCCCTCGTCGTGGTCGACCGCCCCGGGGAGCCGCCGCCGGTCATCCCGGCCGGCTGGAGCTGGACCCACGTGGAGGTGCCCCGGCTCGAGGTGTCGTCCACCGACCTGCGCGACCGGGTCTGCGACGGGCGGCCCCTCGACTACCTGTTGCCGCGCCCGGTCATCTCCTGCATCCGGGAGCGCCAGCTCTATCGTGGGCCCACGTGACGCAGCAGCGCTCCGGCAGCCCGGAGCAGGACGGGGCGGGCGACGAGCGAGCGGCACGGCTGCGGGCGCTGCTGTCGGTCCCCATCGACCTCCCGGGTCGCACCCCGGTGGTCGAGCCCGAGGACGCCGCTCCCACGACGCGACCTGACGAGCCGGCCCCCGAGTCCGGTAGTGCCAGCGTGGAGGCGCGGGCGGCCACCACCGACACCGGGACCGCGGTCGACGAAGCGGAGGCCGGCGAAGCAGGGGCCGGCGAAGCGGAGGTCGACGACACCGAGCACGCGCCCGGGGCTTCGCCCGACAGCGACGGGCGGCGCGCCGTCCCACTGGCCAGCGTGGTGTCCGCGGTCGTGCTCGTGGCGCTCTTCGCAGCCGGCATCGGGCTGGCCTACGCCGGCTCGCGCATCATCCGGTCGAGCACGGAGGGCGAGGTGCTCGAGCCGGTCGACGACCCCGCGGCACCGGGCTTCGAGGCGCTCGTCGAGCCCACCCCGACGCTCGCCGTGCTCCACGACCTCGACGGCGAGATCGACGCCATCACGGTGCTCACCCTCCCGAGCCCCGACTCGGGTGGGGGTGGGGTGGTGTTCGTGCCCACCCGGGTGATCGCCGACATGCCGATCTTCGGGGTGGCCCCCATCGAGGCCGGCTACGACCTGGGCACGGCGCAGGTGCAGGCCGAGGTGGTCGGCGACCTGCTCGGTGCGGGCATCGGCGAGGTCGCGGTCGTGGACGCCGAGCGGTGGGCCGGCCTCGTGGCGCCCGTCGCCCCCCTCGTCCTCGACAACCCCGACGATCTGTACGTCGACGACGAGCTGCGCTTCCCGGCGGGCGAGATCGAGCTGGAGGCCGACGACGTCGGCCCGTACCTCGAGGCGCGCGTCGAGGGCCAGTCGGAGCTGGCACGGCTGTTCCGCCACGAGACCCTCTGGCGGGCGTGGCTCACCGCCGTGCAGGACGCCGGGCGTGCCGAGGCCGTCCCCGGCGAGCTGGGGTCCGGCGTCGGGCACTTCGTGCGGGAGCTGACCCGGGGCGCCACGGTGCTCGAGCGGCTGCCGGTCGAGGAGGGCAGCTCCGAGGAGTTCGCCGACGAGCCCACCTTCGTCACCGATCCCGAGGCGGTCGAGGCGCTGGTCGCGGAGCTCATCCCGTTCCCGCGGTCTCCGCGCCCCGGCGTGCGCGAGCGGGTGCGGGTGTTGAACGGCACCGACGACCTCGAGGCGGCGCGGCGGGTGGCGCCCGCGCTGCCGCCGGTCGGCGTCGAGGTGGTGATCGTCGGCAACGCCTCCCGCTTCGACCACGAGACCACCACGATCGCCTACGTCGGCCCGGAGCACGAGGAGGCCGCCCGCGCGATCCGCGACGTCCTCGGGGCCGGCGAGGTCGTCCAGGACCCCCGACCGAGCGATGTGGTGGACATCACCGTTACCCTCGGGGCCGATCATGACTGACGCCGAGCCGACACCTCCCCCCGCGGCCGGGTCCCCTGCGCCGGCTCCGGCCGTCGACAGCCTGCTGGACCCGACCTTCCCGATCATCGCCGCCCGCGCCGCCCACATGAAGGGTGCCACCGACATCCTGGTGCTGCAGGTCGGTGACGTGCTCGCCATCACCGACTACTTCGTCATCGCCTCGGCGTCGAACCCGCGCCTGGTGCGCACGGTCGTGCAGGAGTGCGAGGACAAGGTGGCCGAGGCCGGCGGGCCACGCGCCCTGCGGGTCGAGGGCCTGAACGAGGCGGAGTGGGTGCTGTCCGACCACGGCACGTTCGTGGTGCACGTGTTCCACGACGACGCCCGCCAGTACTACGAGCTCGAGCGCCTCTGGTCCGACGTCCCCGTCGTCGCCTGGGAGGACGCCGAGGCCGCCGCCACGGGCGGCTGATCGCGCCGGGTCGCCACGCCCCTTCAGGGGCCGGCGGCCTCGGCGAGCAGCGCCGACCAGCACCGGATGGCCAGCTCGTGGCCGACGCCCGTGTGGACGACGGGCTCGACGCCCACTCGGCGACCGATCCAGCTCGCCATGGCCGGCGGGGTCACCGTGTCGTCCGCGCCGACGTGGATGCGCACGTCGGCGCCGATGCGGTCGAGCAGCGACGCCAGCGGGACGGCCTGGGCGGCGATCTCGCGGGCCACCCCGACGTGGCCGTGCGCCACGCTGGCCCGGACGGCGACGGCGAGCTGGTGGTCGGCGCCGGGGATGTCGGCGAGGGCGGCGATGGAGCCCGCCATCAGCTCCCGGGCGGTGGCGTCGTCGATGACCGGCGGCACGAGCCACGGCGCCAGCTCGTCGCCGACCGCGTCGGGGTGCATCCCCCGGTGGGCGTCGGCGAACAGTCGCCGTCCGTCGTCCGCCCCGTCGACCACGGCCGGGTCGTCGTAGCCGTCGGCCGGCACGAGGGGCGCGGCGAGCACGAGCCGGCGGCAGCGGACCGCGTGCGCTCCCGCGAAGGCGAGCGAGAACAGCGAGCCGGCGGACCACGACAGGACCCCGGCTTCGGCGACGTCGAGGACGTCGAGGACGGCGGCGAGGTCGTCGGCGACCGACGCCGGCGTGGCCGCCGGGTCGGGGTCGGAGCCGCCGATGCCGGGCCGGTCGGCGGCGATCAGCCGCACGCCAGCGGCCGCGGCGACGGCGTCGTCGGGGTGGCGGGCCAGGCGCGAGTCGGGCGTCCCGTGCACGTACAGCACCGGCGTGCCGCTGGGGTCGCCTCGGTCGTCCACCGCCATCCGCCGCCCGTCCGGCAGCTCGACGAGCAGGTCAGGGCGGGGGAGGTCGTCAGCCATGGCGGGAGGCGAGCCGCTGGCCGCCCGCCGCGTCGCCGGCGAGTTGTGAGGCGCAGCCGGGCAACTCGATCCTCCTCGCCCGAAGGGCGAGGAAGCGTGGAGCTAAGGGGAATCGAACCCCTGACCTCTTCCATGCCATGGAAGCGCTCTACCAACTGAGCTATAGCCCCGTGGGGAGCGTCGAGCGTATCGCGCGGCTCCGTCCCTCCGAGAAATCGCCCGGAACATCGCGCCGGGAACCGGAATCGGCCGGGAATGGGGGCCTCGGTACGATGCCCGGCCATGGCCGAGCACACGCCGAGCAACGTGGTCGAGGACGGGCGCGTGCCCGACTACGACCCGAAGACCGTCGAGGCGCGGTGGCAGCAGCGGTGGCTCGACCAGGGCACGTACGAGGTCGACAACGACGATCCCCGGCCGAAGTACTACGTGCTGTCGATGTACCCGTACCCATCGGGTGCGGCGCACATGGGGCACGTGCGGAACTACACCTTCGGCGACCTCATCGTGCGGTACAAGACGATGCAGGGCCACGCGGTGCTGTCGCCGATGGGGTTCGACTCCTTCGGCCTGCCGGCCGAGAACGCCGCCATCAAGTCGGGCATCCACCCGCGCATCCACACCGACGAGAAGATCGCCGAGCTGACCTCGTCGATCAAGCGCATCGGCGCGGTGTACGACTGGCGCCGCCGGGTGATGAGCCACCAGCCCGACTACATCAAGTTCACCCAGTGGATCTTCACGCGGTTCCTGGAGCGGGGCCTGGCCTACAAGCGCAAGGCGCCGGTGAACTGGTGCCCGGGCTGCCAGACCGTGCTGGCCAACGAGCAGGTGCTGGCCGACGGCACGTGCGAGCGCTCGGGCGACCTGGTGGAGACCCGCGACCTCGAGCAGTGGTTCTTCAAGATCACCGACTACGCCCAGCAGCTGCTGGACGACCTCGAGCTGGTCGACTGGCCCGAGCGGGTCGTGACCATGCAGCGCAACTGGATCGGCCGGTCCGAGGGCGCGCAGTTCTCCATGCCGGTGGTCGACGCGGCCGGCGAGCCGCACCCCTCGGGCGCCCGGGTCGAGGTGTACACCACCCGCCCCGACACCGCCTTCGGCATGACCTACGCCGTCCTCGCCCCCGAGCACGAGCTGGCGCTGGCGGTCACCACCGACGAGCACCGGGCCGAGGTCGAGGCCTTCATCGCCAAGGCCCGGGCCACCTCCGAGATGGACCGCCTCTCCTCGGAGGGCGCCATCGACAAGCGCGGCGCCTTCACCGGCGCCTACCTGCAGAACCCGTTCAACGGCCAGGCGGTGCCGCTGTACCTGGCCGACTACGTGCTGGTCACCTACGGCACCGGCGCCATCATGGCGGTGCCCGGGGAGGACCAACGCGACTGGGACTTCGCCAACGCCTACGACCTGCCCATCGTGCGCACCGTGCAGCCGCCGGAAGGCTTCGACGGCGAGGCGTACACAGGAGACGGGCCGGCCATCAACAGCGCCGGCACCACCGTGATGGGCGACGTCGTCGACCTCGACGGCATGGACAAGGACGAGGCGAAGGCCACCGCCATCGACTGGTTGGTCCGCCACGGCCTGGGCGAGGCGAAGGTCAACTACCGCCTGCGCGACTGGCTGCTGTCCCGGCAGCGCTTCTGGGGCTGCCCGATCCCCATCGTGTACTGCTCGCGGTGCGAGGGCATCGACGGCAGCGGCGCCATCCCGGTGCCCGACGACCAGCTGCCCGTGATCGCGCCCGACGACGTCGAGTTCCTGCCCACGGGCGAGTCGCCGCTGAAGCACCACGAGGGCTTCCTGCGCACCACGTGCCCCGAGTGCGGCGGCGAGGCGGTCCGGGAGACCGACACGATGGACACCTTCGTCGACTCCTCGTGGTACTTCCTGCGCTTCACCGACCCCACGAACGAGGACCTGCCCTTCGACAAGGCGGCGGTCGAGCACTGGCTGCCCGTCGACCAGTACATCGGCGGCGTCGAGCACGCCATCCTCCACCTGATGTACGCCCGGTTCTTCACCAAGGCGCTCGCCGACATCGGGGTCGCGCCCGCCGGGCTGCGCGAGCCGTTCCAGCGGCTGTTCACCCAGGGCATGATCCGCCTCGGCGGGGCGAAGATGTCGAAGTCGCGCGGCAACCTCGTCGCGCCCGAGGAGATCCTCGACCGCGAGGGCGCCGACGCCCTGCGCCTGGGCCAGCTGTTCGTGGGTCCGCCCGCGGACGACGTCGACTGGGAGGGCGTGGGCATCGAGGGGACCCACCGCTTCATCGGGCGCCTGTGGCGCCTGGCCCACCCGGCCTCCGACGCCGTGCCCGTGGCCACGGGCGATGCGGCGACCGCGGTCGACAAGGAGGCCCACCGGCTCATCGCCCGGGTCACGGACGAGTACGAGCGCTGGTCCTACAACACGGCGGTGGCCGCGTTCATGGAGTTCACGAACCTGCTCTACAAGCAGGGCAAGACCGACTTCGCCATCGACACGCTGCTGCTGCTGCTCGCGCCGATGGCCCCCCACGTCACCGCCGAGCTGTGGGAGCTGCGCACCGGCGGCCACGTCCACGAGCAGGCCTGGCCCGTGCACGACCCCGCGATGCTGGCCGTCGACCAGGTCACCATGGTCGTCCAGGTGAACGGCAAGGTCCGCGACCGCCTCGAGGTGTCGCCCGACATCTCCGAGGACGAGGCGCGCGCGCTGGCGCTGTCGAGCGAGCAGGTGCGTCCGCACCTGTCGGGCGAGCCCCGCAAGGTCATCGTTCGGGCGCCGAAGCTCGTCAACATCGTCCCGTGAAACCCTGCGGCCGCTCGGTGGCCTCCGGGTTTCCTGGAGTTGTTCGGCAGGGCCTCACAACTCCCTCCTCCTCCTCCTCCTCCTTCTCCTTCTCCTTCTCCTTCTAGAGCTGGTCGGCGGCGAAGGTGTCGCAGGCGTTCGGGTCGCCCGACTCGTAGCCGGTGAGGAACCAGCGCTGGCGCTGCTCGGCGGAGCCGTGGGTCCACGACTCCGGCGAGACGCGGCCGGTGGCCTGCTCCTGGATGCGGTCGTCACCCACGGCGGCCGCGGCGCTGAGCCCCTCCTGGATGTCGTCCTGGGTCAGCTCCACGATCAGGATCTCGCCGGTGGCGGAATCGGGCGTGGTGGTGGCGTTGTGGGCCCAGACGCCGGCGAAGCAGTCGGCCTGGAGCTCCTGGCGCACCGCGCCGCTCTCGGGGCCGGTGCCCCGCTCGGCGCGGATGCCGAGCAGGTTCTGGACGTGGTGCCCGTACTCGTGGGCGAGCACGTAGGCCTCGGCGAAGTCGCCTCC
>DASTYO010000101.1:0-2742 GCA_035764875.1 Acidimicrobiales bacterium
GGTGGGCGACGAGGGTGACGGTGGCCGGCAGCACCTCGTCGAAGGCGGCGACGAGGCGGGCCGCAGCGTCGGCGTCGTCGAGGCCCTGCCGGCTCAGCGGCTCCCGCACGTGCTCGTCGAACAGGGCCACGGCCCGCTCGGCGGTGTCCCGGACGGCGGCGTGGTGCGCCCGGGCCAGCGCGAGCAGGTCGGCGAGGGGCAGGCCGTGCTCCAGGAGGCGGAGGCCGGCCCTCGCCACCTCGGCGTCGGCCGGGGTGTAGCGGGGCTCGCCGTCGACGAGGCGGGGGATGAGGAGGCCCTCCCGCTCCACCGCCTGCAGCAGCGCCACCGGCAGCCCGGTGGCGGCCGCCAGCTCGTCGATGCTGAGGAGCGGGCCGTCGTCGTCGCCACCGGCCACCGCGGTCATGAGCGCCTCGTCGGCGGCGTCGAGGTCGCCGTCGAGGAACCGGCGGATGGCGGCCAGGGAGAAGCCCTTCGCCTGGAGGTCGCGGATCCGGGCCAGCCGGCGCACGTGCTCGTCGCCGTACCAGGCCACCCGTCCGGCCCGCCGCGGCGCCGGCAGCAACCCCCGTGACTGGTAGAAGCGGATCGTGTCGACGCTCACGTCGGCCACGGCGGCCAGCTCGTCGACCCGGTGCTCCACCCCTCCGACTCTACGAGCGATCACTCACACAATCCGAAATTTGGTCAGTTGGCCCGCGCCACACGGGCTGTTGTCGTTCAGCACATCCCTCACACATGTCGCGGGACATCCCTCACACCGTGACTTGAGGTCGTCACCTTCGGGTGATGGCCGGAAGGGATGTGCCGATGAGCGTTCGCCGTTTGATCGTCGAGGTTGAGCTCGACGGGTTGAACGTCCGGGAGTTCTGTTCGCAGCACGGCGTCAGCACCTGGTTCTTCTACGACCTCCGGAAGCGGTGGCGTCTCGAGGGTGGCGTGGCGCTCGAGCCGCAGTCGCGGGCGCCGAAGCGGGTGTGGAACAAGACCACCGCCGATGTCGAGGACCTGGTGGTAGCGAAACGCAAGGAGCTCAAGGACCTCGGCTTGGACTACGGGCCGGGCGAGGTTGCCGACGCGCTCGCCGGTGTCGTGGCGAAGGCACCGTCGCCGGCGACGGTGTATCGGATCCTGAAGGCCCGCGGGTTCATCACCCCCGAGCCGCGCAAGGCCCCGAAGCGTTCGCGACACCGGTTCACCGCCGAACGAGCGAATGAGTCCTGGCAGCTCGACGACATGGCCTGGACCCTTGCTGATGGCACCGTGGTCAAGGTCCTCAACGTCATCGATGACCACAGCCGCCTCCTCGTCGCCTCCACCGCCATGCCGACCTGCACCGGCGCCGCAGCCCTCGCCGCCGTCGCCGATGCTGCCGGGACCTTGGGCTGGCCGGAACGGTTCCAGTCCGACAACGCCAGCACCTTCCGTCACGTCCTGGCCGACGCCCTCCGAGCCGTCGGTGTCGCCGCCGCCCATTCCCGACCGAACCACCCGCAGACCAACGGCAAGGTCGAACGGTTCCACCAGACCGAACAGAAGTGGCTCGCCGCCCAGCAGCCCGCCGCCACCCTCGCCGAGCTCCAGGCGCTGCTCGGCCTGTTCCGACACCACTACAACCACCACCGACGCCACCGCGGCATCGGCCGCCGCGTCCCTGCCGAGGTGTGGACCTACGCCCCCAAGGCCGGACCCGCCGACCAGCCGCTCCGATCGCCCAGCACCATCCACCACACCCAGGTGCGGAACGGGATCGTCTGGCTCCCTCGCCACGGCATCAGCGTCGGTGCCGCCCACAACGGGCGCCGCGCACTGACCGTCATCACCGGACTCGCCTGCCACGTCTTCATCGACGGCCGCCTCGCCCGCCAACTCGCCCTCGACCCCAACCGACGAATCCAACCCCTCCACGACCGACGAGGCAGACCTACTGTGAGGGATGTCCCGCGACACCCGTGAGGGATGTCCCGCGACACAACAGCCCGCGCCGCACGGGCCAACTGACCAAGTTTCGCTAGGGGGTGGCCTCGGCCTCGGCCAGGGCGCGGCGGTCGAGCTTGTGGACGGCGGTCCTGGGGAGGTCGGAAACGACCCGCAGCGCTTCCGGAAGCTTCCACCGGGCCAGGCGGTCCTCGGCGTGGTGGCGCAGGTCCTCGAGGGTGGGCGGCTCGGCGCCCCGGCGGGGGACGACGACGGCCACGCCGATCTCGCCCATGACCGGGTCCGGCCGCGGGACGACCGCCACCTCGGCCACCGCCGGGTGCGTGCCCAGCACGGCCTCCACCTCGGCGGGGAAGACGTTGTAGCCGCCCCGGATGAACATCTCCTTCCGGCGGCCCTTGAGCACCAGGCAGCCGGTGCCGTCGATCTCCCCCAGGTCGCCGGTGTGGAGCCAGCCGTCGCGCAGGGTCTCCGCCGTCGCCGCCGGGTCGTGCCAGTAGCCCGACATGACTGCCGGCGACCGGAGGCAGACCTCGTCGTCGCGGATCTCGACGTCGAGCCCGGCGCGGGGCCGGCCGACGGTGTGCAGCGCCTCGTGGTCGTCGGCGTCGAACGCCGTGCCGGTGCCGACGCCGCCGGACTCCGTCGACGAGTAGCGGATCGAGTACGTCGCGCCGAACCGCAGGCGGCACTCGTGCACGAGCGCCGGGGGCGACGGCGCGCCGCCGGCGATGATCGTCTTCACGCACGACAGGTCCCGGTCCTCGAACCGGTCGTCGGCCAGCATCAGCGCCAGCTGCGGGG
>DASTYO010000102.1:0-25049 GCA_035764875.1 Acidimicrobiales bacterium
TCGTGTGCTGCACCGACGGCGCCGCCGGCGACATCCTGAACCCGGCGATGGACCGCCCCGAGGTGAAGGCCGACCTGCAGGCCGTCCGCCGCGAGGAGCTGGACCGAGCGGCGGATATCATCGGCTACGACGAGGTCGTGCACCTCGGCTACCGCGACTCGGGGATGCCCGACACCGAGGCCAACGCCCACCCCGAGGCCTTCGCCAACGCCGATCTCGACGAGGCCGTCGGCAGGCTCGTCGAGGTGCTGCGCCGGGAGCGCCCGCAGGTGGTCGTGACCTACGGCGACGACCAGAGCGGCTACCCGCACCCCGACCACCTCATGGTGCACGACGTCACCATGCCGGCCGTCGAGCGGGCCGCCGATACCGACTGGCGCCCCGAGCTCGGCGAGCCGCACCGGGTCGACAAGGTGTACTGGACCGCATGGTCGCGGGCGCGCATCGTGGCGATGCACGAGATGTTCATCGAGCTCGGCAAGGAGTCGCCCTACGACCAGCGGTGGTTCGAGCGACCTGACCAGGACCACCGCATCACCACCCGGGTCCACACGGCCGACTTCGCTGACGTGCGGTGGGAGGCCCTCCTCGCCCACGCCACCCAGATCGACCCGGAGTCGCCGTTCTGGTTCGGCCTGCCCCGCGACGTCGCCGCCACCGTGCACCCGTGGGACGAGTACATCCTCGCCGTGAGCCACGTCGACAGCGACGAGTCCACGGGCGACCTGTTCGACGGCATCCCGGTGGGGGCGTCCGAGCGCGTCGACGCCCGCTGATGGCCGCTCCGCTGCTCAGCCAGGAGTGGCTCGACGCGCAGCGGGCCGCCACGGCGTCGCTGCCGGAGCACCACGGCGCCAGCGCCCGCATCGAGTACCGGGTCGTCGGCGGTCCCGACGGCGAGGTGGTGTTCCACACCGTGCTCGAGGACGGACGCATCGTCGAGAACCAGCTCGGCAGCGACGAGGACGCGGACTTCTCGGTGCTCATCGGCCACGACGACTACGTCGAGGTGCTGCGCGGCACGCTCGACCAGAACGTGGGCTTCATGCAGGGCCGGGTGAAGGTCACCGGGAACATCGGCCGGATGCTGTCGGTGCTGCCCGTGACGACGTCGGCGCAGTGGCGGCAGGCGGCTGACGAGGTGCTCGCCGCCACCGAGCTCCCGTCCTAGCGCTGCTCCTCCGGCGCCTCGACCGACTCGACCCGCAGCACCTGCTCGTCGTCGGTGACGTCCTCGACCTCGTAGGGTCCCGGCTCGTCGAAGATGACGAAGGTGGACTCGCCGGGGAACAGAAGCCCGGTGTCGATGCGGGTGTCGGCCCGGATGCCGTGGTCGTCCTCGCCGACGATGCGGAACTCGACCAGCTCGTCGGTGCTGACCTGCAGCTCGTCGACGTCGAAGCCGTCGTCGCCGAGCTCGACGACGTGGTCGGGCTCCTCGGGTACGTCGGGGAGGTCGTCGCGGGAGATCGCCCGGCGGTCGCTGTCGCACCCGGCGAGCAGGCCGGCGGCGAGGGCGACGAGGGCGAGGGTGCGGCCGGGCACGGGCGGGTCAGCCGGCGCGCTGCGCCTCGCGCAGCTCGCGGTAGCCGATGAGGGTGACGCCGGCCCGCTCGAGGAGCGAGCGGGTCTCGTGGCTGCGCACCAGGTCGAGGTCGTCGACGCGCCCGGACCAGGTGGCGCCGATGGCCCGCAGCTCGGGCGTGTCGACCGCCGGGTGGACGTACACCTCGGTGACGCCCGGCTCGAGGTCGTAGATGGTGCGCTCGAGCGCCTTGCGGCTGCCGATTCCCGGCGCGTACACGAAGCGGTCGGGGAACAGGACGCCCTCCTCGGCGGCGAGGTCGCGGAACGGGAAGCCGATGGCCCGCTGCGTCGACGCGCCGGACAGCCGGATGGGCAGCCCGTACTCGACGGCGAGGTCGAGGTAGACGTCGAAGAACTCGGGGCGGAGCTGCATGACGCCCATGTGGCTGTCGAGGTGGCTGATGTCGAAGCCCCACAGGATCGCCCGCTCGATCTGGGCCCGGCACTCCCGGCGGACCTCGTCGAGGTCGGCGTGCTCCCAGACGTCGACGTTGGTGCGGGGGAAGCCGCCGTCGCCGTCGAGCAGGGACGGGGCGTGGGTGATGGGCCCCCACCGGTACAGGTCGTGCTCGGCGGTGAGGGTGAGGTGCACGCCGACGTCCTCGCCCCGGTAGTGGCTGGCCGCCTCCCGGGCCCACGGGCACGGGATCATGATCGAGGCGCTGGTGCCGATGCCGTCGCGGAGCGCCTCGTACACCCCCCGGGTGGCGGCGTGGCAGAAGCCGAGGTCGTCGCAGTTCACGATGAGCAGGCGGGCGTCGGGCGGATGCCCCAGGCGCTCGGCGAGGGTCGGCACGGCGGCAACGCTACCGACCGGGCGGTGGTGCGATGTCGACGTCGGGGCCGCCGCACACGCCCCACAGGCCGCGGCCGCCGTCGCGGGCCCGGGCCTCGGCGGCGACGAGGTCGGGGTACAGCGCCTCGTTGTCTCCGTAGGTGACGGCGTCGGCGTAGCCCTGCTCGACCAGCTCCAGGTTGACCAGCAGGTCGTCGTCGGCGCGGTACACGTAGGCGAGGAGGCGCCCGAACTGGTCGCGGGGCTCGGCATCGCGCTCGAGGCGCACCTCGGTGCCCTCGGGCACGAGGCTGGCCAGGTACAGGCTGGCCTCGGCGCCGTAGCACTGCACCGGCCGGTCCGGTGCCACCGACTCGGGCGTGTCGACGCCGATGAGGCGGACGCGCTCCTCGGTGCCGCCGACCCGCACGTCGAGGGTGTCGCCGTCGACCACGTGGGTCACGACGCCGATGCCGGCATCGTCCGGGGGCCCGGACGGGGTGGTGGACGCGCAGGCGGCCGCCAGCAGGCTGGCGGCCGCGAGCGCGACGTGTGGGGAGCGGGACCTCACCGGTGGCCTCCGGGGGGTGCAGGCGCGGGCGCGCCGGGGAGGGGGAAGTGAGGCCGACCGCAGGGATCAGCCGATGCGCTGGATGATGGTGCCCGTGCCGAGGCCGCCACCGCAGCACATGGTGACGAGGGCGTTCTCCTTGTCGGCCCGCTCCAGCTCGTGGAGGGCCTTGGTGAGCAGCACGGCCCCGGTGCCGCCGAGCGGGTGGCCGAGGGCGATGGCGCCGCCGTTGGGGTTCACCGTGTCCATGTCGGGGTTGTGCTCCTTGGCCCACGACAGCACGACCGACGCGAACGCCTCGTTGATCTCGGTGACGTGGATGTCGGACATCTTCATGCCCGTGCGCTGGAGCAGGTGGTGCGTGGCGTCGATGGGGCCGGTGAGCATGAGCACCGGGTCGACGCCGACGTTGCAGGTGTCGACGATGCGAGCCTTCGGGGTGAGGCCGAGCGCCTTGGCCTTGTCGGCCGTCATCAGCAGCACGGCGGCAGCGCCGTCGGAGATCTGCGAGGACGAGCCGGCGGTGTGCACGCCGTCGGGGCGGGCCACCGGCTTCAGCTGGCCCAGCTTCTCGAGGCTGGTCTCGCGCAGGCCCTCGTCGCGGGTGACGGTGTGCGTGCTGTCGAGGACGTTGCCCTCCTCGTCGGCGTCGGGCGCGGTGACCGGCACGATCTGGGTGGCGAAGCGGTCCTCGGCCCAGGCGCGGGCGGCGAGCTGCTGCGAGCGCAGGCCGAACTCGTCGGTGTCCTGGCGGGAGATGCCCCACTTGTCGGCGATGCGCTCGGCGCCCTCGAACTGCGAGGTCATCTCGTAGCGGCCGAAGTACGTCTTCGGGATGGGGATGCCCAGGCCGAGGTCCTTGCGGCCCGACGAGCCGATGGGCACCCGGCTCATGACCTCGACGCCGCAGGCGACGGCCACGTCGACCGCGCCGCCGGCGACCAGGGCCGTGGCCAGGTTGGTGGCCTGCTGCGAGGAGCCGCACTGGGTGTCGACCGTGGTGGCGGCGACCGACTGGGGGAGCCCGGCGGCCAGCCAGGCGGTGCGGCCGATGTTGAAGGCCTGCTCGCCGACCTGCGAGACGCAGCCGGCGACGACCTGGCCGACCTCGGCGGGGTCGATGCCGGTGCGCTCGATGAGCGCCTGCTGGGCGACACCGAGCAGCTCGGCCGGGTGCATGGTGGACAGGCCACCGCCACGGCGGCCCACGGGCGTCCGGACGGCATCGATGATCACAACGTCGGTCATGCGAGGCAGTGTACGACCGTTCTTGACCGGCCGGTCAAGGCGTCAGGCGGCGTGGGCGTGCTGATCGCCCGCCTCGGCCCGGCGAGCGGCCTGCGTGCGGGCGATGCTGTCGGCCAGGGCGGCGCGTGCCTTGGCCACGCCCTTGCGGCCGGCCTCCCGGCTGCGGGGGTCGAGGTGGAAGGCGGGGCGCTGGGGCTCGGTGTCGAGGAGGCGGGTCTGCGTTGCCATGCCCCCATCATCCGCAGGGGGTACGACAGTTACTCGGCGGGGGTCTGACACGATGGTCCGATGCGCACCGATCTGCCCGGACCGCGCCGGCCGGGCTCCGTCCTGGCCGTGCTGCTGCTGGCCGTGGCGATGCTCCCCGCGTGCGGTGACGACGGCGCCGGCGAGGCCGCGACGACCACCACCACCGAGGCGCCCCGGAGCTCCACCACCACGGAGGCGCCGACCGCGTGCCCCGACGACCCCGCACCCCGGGGGGAGCAGCGGGGCACGCCGGTGCCGCTCGATGCCGACGGGGACGAGGCCGGCGACGAGGTGTCGGTGCACGTGCGGGAGCCGGGCACGGTGGAGGTCGTCGTCGCCCACGGCGCCGGCGGCCGCAGCGTCGTCGAGGTCGCCGACGAGAACGTCGCCACGTTCGCCGACGTCCGGGTCGCCACGGTCGGCGACGTCGACGCCGACGGTGACGACGACGTGTGGGTCGTCGTGGGCGCCGGCGCATCGGTCGAGATCGCCACCCTCGTGCTCGCCGACGGCTGCGTCCCGGTCCGCGCCGAGGTCGACGGGCGCGGGAGCGCGTTCACCTTCGGGGCCAGCGTCGGCCACGTGGCCGGCATCGAGTGCGCCGACGACGGCACCTTCCGCACCCACGAGGCCGACCTCGCCGGCGAGACCACCTACCGGGGCACCACCACGACGTGGTCGGTGGGCGCGGACGGCAGCCTCGAGCAGCAGGGCCAGGAGCCGCTCGAGGTCGACCTCGCCGATCCGGGCCAGGCCCGCCACACCACCCTCGACTGCAGCTGACACCGGTCTGGGACCGACGGGGGCGCCTCTCTAGGCTCCGCGGCCGTGGACGCCAAGACCTTCCTCGGCCTGGAGCCGACGCACAACCCGACCCGCTGGTTCATCCCGGTGACGCCGGGGGTGTCCACGCGCGGCTCGTTCCTGTGGGGCGGGTGCGGCCTCGGCGCCGGCATCGAGGCGATGGAGCGCACCACGGGCCGCCCGGTCATCTGGGCCACCGCCCAGTACCTCTCGTACGCGCAGACCGGGTCGATCATGGACATCGACGTGATCGTCGCCAACGCCGGCAAGACGGTCACCCAGGCCCGGGCCGTCGGGCACGTGGGCGACCGGGAGATCCTGACCGTCAACGCGGCCCTCGGCCACCGTGACACGCCGGCCTCGGGCATGTGGGAGCGGATGCCGGACGTGCCGACGCCCGAGGAGTGCGAGATCCGCTTCGGGGTGACGCCCGACGAGGAGGGGCTCACCGACGGGATGATGTCGCGGCTCGACTTCCGCCTGGCGAGCGCCCGCACCTACGACGACCTGGTCGGGAACCCGATGCCCGACGGCAACTGCTCGATGTGGGCCCGCATGCCCGACGTGCTCGAGATGTCCGGCGCGTCGCTCGCCATCCTCGGCGACTACGTGCCGATGGGCCTCGGCCAGGCGCTCGGCGCGCACGCCGGCGGCAACAGCCTGGACAACACGCTCCGGGTCGTCGACCTCGTGCCCACCGAGTGGGTGCTGCTCGACATCCAGGTGCACGCCATCGCCAACGGGTTCGGGCATGGCCTCGTGCACCTGTGGGCCCAGGACGGCACGCTGCTGGCCACCGCCAGCCAGTCGACGATCCTGCGGTTCCACGAGGAGTTCGAGGCGCGCCGCACGCGCCTCGCCGACCGCCAGCGGTGACCGGACGGGCCGGGCCCGGCGATCAGCTCCCGCCGGGGACCTCGTACGCCTCGGCGGCGTCAGAGGTGAAGTTGATCTCCAGCGGGGCGAGGGCGAACGGCGCCGCCGGGTCGACCGCGAACATCGACGACACCCGCGGCGGGTCGCGGTCCTCGGGCGGGCCCCACGTGTAGTCGCCGATGACGTCGTCGAACTCGAGCACCTCGATGCTGTTCATCGCGTCGACGATGCCCTCGCGGCTCAGGTCGCCCCGCTCGACGGCGCGCTCCAGCACCTGGTGCACGGCGAAGGCCTGGTAGCCGGCGAACAGGAAGTAGTTGTCCGGCGCCTGGTCGGGCCGGTTCCGGTACAGGGTGCGCGCGAAGTCGCTCGCCTCGGGATCGGCGCCGTAGCCGACGGCCACGATCCACACGTGGTCCTGGTAGTACGACGCCAGGTCGGTGCCGGCGAACTCGTCGACCCACGAGGGCGATTGGCCCACCCAGCGGGGCGCGAAGTCCAGGTTGTCGGCGGTGGTGATCAGGCCGTTGAACTCCGACGGGAGCGCGGTGGCCATGACGAAGTCGCACTGCGCGTTCTTCAGGGCCGTGACCTGGGCGGTGAAGTCGGCGTCGCCCAGCTCGAACTCGCTCACCTGGGCGATGTCGAAGCCGAACTCGTCGGCGGCGAACTCCAGGCCCTCCCGACCCGCCTCGCCGTAGACGTCGTTCTCGATGACCCCGCAGAAGGTGTCCTCGACGGAGCCGCCGTTGCGGAGGTAGTAGTCGACGGCGTTGATCACGTCGACCTGGTAGGGCTCGATGACGGGCAGCATGTGCTGCTCCCGGATGAAGATGGAGTCCTGTCCGGCGGGCGCCGACACGATGTCGTCGTCGTCGAGCAGCGGGAGCAGCGCCTGGTTGTGCGGCGTGCCCATCACCTGGGCGAGCATCACCACGTCGCCCTTGATCTTGTTGTACTTCTGCACGGTGGTGTTGACCTCGTAGAGCGTGTCCTCGAGGACGACCTCCACGGGGTACTCGCCGGCGATCCCGCCGAGCTCGGTGTTGACGTGGTCCCAGTACGCCTCCTGGCCCGCCGCCAGCGGGCTGCCGATGAGCGACGGCAAGCCGGTGAGCGGCACCAGGACGCCCAGCTTGATCGTCTCGCCGTCGAAGCCGGCCGTGGGTTCGGGGGCACCGGCCGTCGTGGTGGTCTCCTCGTCGCCCGCCACCTCGGCGGATGTCGTGCCGGTGGTGTCCGTGGCCTCGGTGGCGTCGTCGTCGTCGCCGCACGACGCGGCCACCAGCGTCGCGGCGAACAGGATCGCCAGGGTGCGGAGCAGCTTGGTGTGGTGCATGGTGCCTCCTCAGTACGAGAACGGCCACGCCCGGAAGTACAGGCGGACGCGCAGCCACATGGCGGCGAGCCCCCTCGGCTCCAGGACGAGGAAGGTGATGATCAGCAGGCCGAAGATCGCTTGGTTGAGGGAGAACACCGTGATGAAGCCGTCGTCGCCCGTGCCGGTGCTGACGAACGGGATGCTCGGGCTGATCTCCTCGATCAGGCGCGGGATCGCGGTGATGAACAGCGCGCCGACCACGCCGCCGAACACGATCCCGATGCCGCCCACCCCGATGATGGCGATGTAGGTGATCGACAGGTAGAGGCTGAACTCGCTGGGGTGGATGAACCGCTGGTACGACGCGTGGAGCGCACCTGCCGCTGCGCCGAGCGAGCTCGACAGCACGAACGCCAGCACCTTGTACCGCGCCAGGCGCACGCCGATGGCCTCGGCGGCGCGGTCGCGGTCGCGGACGGCCTGCATGGCGAGGCCGACCCGGCTCCGCACCAGGTTCTTCGTGGTCAGGGCGACGAAGCCGACCAGGAGCCACACGAGGTAGAACCAGCCCTGGTCCCGGGTGAGCGTGCGCCCGAACACCTCGAGCCCCTCGACGTCGACGGGACCGACCTCGGTCGGTGAGGTGACCGACCGGCCGTTGAGCCCGCCGGTGACGGACGTCCAGCTCTCGAAGACGTACTGGGCGATGAAGACGAGACCGATGGTGACGATGGCGAGGTAGTTGCCCCGAAGCCGCAGGGCGAAGGGGCCGATGACCCCGCCGACGAGCCCGCCCGCGAGCGCGGCACCCGGGAGCCAGACGACGAGCGGGAGCTCGAGCTCGGTGCCGAGGTAGGCGGCCGTGTACGCGCCCACGCCGAGGAAGGCGGCGTGGCCGAGGGACACCTGGCCGGTGAACCCGGTGAGCAGGTTCAGGCCGATCCCGGCGATGGCCGCGATGCCGGCGTAGACGGCCACCGAGCTCTGGAAGTCGCTCATGGCGAAGGGGAGCGCCAAGCCGGCGACGACGAGCAGGCCGACGCCCCAGGGGCTCACCGAGCGCCACAGCCGGATGTCGTCGGCGTGGCTGCGGGACAGGCCGCGGTTGGCGGAGGAGCGCCTCACAGCCGCTGCACCTCCTTCGTGCCGAAGAGCCCGTACGGCCGCACCATCAGGACGACGATCATGAGGACGTACGGCATGATCACGTAGAAGCTCTCGCCGAGCCACGGGACGTCGTCGGGCTGGTAGCCGGCCGTGAGGGTCTGGACGACGCCGATGACGAGGCCGCCCACGACGGCGCCGGCGGGGGAGTCGAGCCCGCCGAGGATCATCGCCGGGAACGCCGCCAGCGCGATGAGCCAGATCCCCGGGCTGAGCGCAGCGGGGCCGGCCGCCAACGTGATCCCGGCGAGGGCGGCGACGCCGGCCGCGATCGCCCACGACAGCGTGAACACGAGCTTCACGTCGACGCCGCGCGCCATGGCGGCCTCCTGGTCCATCGCCGCGGCCCGCATGGCGAGGCCGAGGCTCGAGTACCGGAAGAACGCGAAGAACCCGGTGAGCACCAGCCCGGCGAGCACCAGGGTCCACAGGTCGCGGACCGGCAGGACGACGTCGCCGACGGTCACCTTGTCCTGGCCCCACGGGTCGCCGAGGTTCAGCGAAGACTGCCCCCAGATCCAGGTGATCACCTCGTTGAGCACGAACAGGATGCCGACCGTGATCATGATCACGGCGAACACCGGGCGACCGACCATGCGGTGCAGCACGGCTCGTTCGGTCCCCGCGCCGATCAGCGCGCCGGCCAGCACGGCCATGACGACGGCGAGGAAGAACGGGATGCCCCAGGTCTGGTGGAAGTTGAAGGCGAGGTAGGCGCCGAGGGCCACGAAGGCCCCCTGGGCGAAGTTGATGACGCCCGTCGCCTTGTAGATGACGACGAACCCGAGGGCGACGAGGGCGTACCGGGCGCCGAGCGCCAGCCCGGCGAAGGTGAGCTGGAGGAAGTCGGTCACCGGTACATCTCCTCGACGAGCGCGCCGAACTGGTCCGCGATGGCCCGGCGCTTGACCTTCTGGGTCGCAGTGAGCTGGCCGTTCTCGTGGTCGAGGGCCTCGGGCAGCAGCCGGAACGCCTTGATCTGCTCCACCTGGGCGAGCTCGTGGTTGACGTGCTCCACCCACTCGGCCACCAGGTCGTGCACCGCGGGCTTGGCGGAGAGGTCCTCGTACGTCGTGTAGGGGATCTGCCTGCGGGTCGCCCAGTCGCCCACGGTGTCGAGCTCGATGCCGATCAGGGCCGTGAGGTGCTTGCGCCCGTCGCCGATGACGATCGCCTCGCGGACGTACGGCGACACCTTGAGGCGGTTCTCGATCTCCGACGGGCTGACGTTCTTGCCGCCGGCCGTGATGATCAGGTCCTTCTTGCGGTCCGTGATCTGGAGGAAGCCGTCCTCGTCGAGGTCGCCGATGTCACCGGTGTGCAGCCAGCCCTCCTCGTCGACCGCGGCGGCGGTGGCGGCCGGGTCCTCGAAGTAGCCGAGGAAGTTGCCGGCCGAGCGGGTGAGGATCTCGCCGTCGTCCGCGATGCGGACCTCCACGCCCGGCATGGCCCGTCCGACCTTGCCGATCTTCACCCGGTCCGCGGGCGTGAACGTGGCGAGCGCCGTGTTCTCGGTCTGGCCGTAGGCCTCCCGGACGGTGACGCCGAGCGCCCAGAAGAACTCGAGCACCTCGGGCGCGATGGGAGCGGCACCGCTGATCGCCAGCCACGTGCGGCGCAGACCGAGCTTCGTGCGCAGGGGTCGATACAGCACGAGCCAGCCCACGAAGTACCGGACCCAGTCGACCGGGCGGACGGTGCCCGCCATCCGGCGACGGGCGACGTCTTGGCCCTGGCGCATCCAGAACGAGTACGTGGTGCGCTTGAGCCACGAGGCGTCGGCCATGTGGATCTCGACCGCAGCGAGCATCTTCTCCCACACCCGCGGGACGCCCAGGAACGCCGTCGGCTGCACCTCGGCGAGGTCGGTGGCGAAGGTGGCGCTGCCCTTCCCGAAGTTCACGACCACGCCGAACCACAGGGCGTCGATGAGGGAGTTCGTCCGCTCGGCGATGTGGCACAGCGGCAGGTAGGACAGGATCTCGTCCTGGGTGCTGATGCCCTCGAGCTGGTCGAGCGACGCGGCGGCGCTCAGCAGGTTGCGGTGGGAGAGCATCGCCCCCTTCGGGGGTCCGGTGGTGCCGGACGTGTAGACGAGCGTCGCCAGGTCGTCGATGCGGAGATCGGCGACCCGCTGGGCGAACAGCTCCGCCGGCTGGCCGGCGCCGAGCGCCGCCAGCTCGGCGAACGTCATCACCTGCGGGTCGTCGAGGTGGCGGGTCACGAGGGTGGGGTCGATCACCACGATCCGCCGCAGCATCGGAAGGCGCTCCCGCACGGCGAGGGCCTTGTCGAGCTGCTCCTCGTCCTCGGTGACGAGGACGACCGCGTCGCAGTGGCCGAGGAGGTACTCGAGCTCGGCGGGCGGGCTGGTGGGGTAGACGCCGACGGGGACGGCACCGATGCCCTCCGCCCCGAGATCCGCATAGAGCCACTCGGGCCGGTTGTCGCTGTGGATCGCGACGCGATCTCCGGGCTGGACGCCGATCGAGGCCAGGCCGAGGCCGACCTCCGCCGCGTGCCGTGCGTACTCGCCCCAGGACGTCTCGGCCCACACGCCCTCGCGGTGGTGGCGGATGGCGACGCGGTCGGGTGTGGCGGCGGCGCGCCGCAGCAGAAGCCCGGGCAGCGAGGCGGCCTCGTCCACGGAGCCGACGAGGACGTTGGGGCGCCGGGCGGGCGACTGCGTCGCGGTCATCGCAGATCGATCTCCTCGTCCAGGCCGCCGAGGTACGCCTCCACCACGCGGGGGTCGGACTGGATCTCCGTGGGCGTGCCGATCGCGGCGACCTCGCCGAAGTCGAGGACGAGCACCCGGTCGGCGAGGTCCATCACGAAGTCGAGCTGGTGCTCGATGACCACGGTGGCGCAGTCCACCGACTGGCGGATCTCGATCAGGTGGCGGGCCATGTCCTCGGTCTCCTCGAGGTTCATCCCGGCCACCGGCTCGTCGAGCATCAGCAGCGTCGGCTCCATGGCCAGCGCCCGCCCGAGCTCGATGCGCTTCTGCACCCCGTACGGCAGCATGCCGGCGGGCAGGTTCCGGTACGGGATGAGGTCGAGGAAGTCGATGATCTCGGCGCAGCGGCGCCGGTGCTCGACGGTCTCCCGGCGCGCCCGCCCCAACCAGACCGCGCCGCTCAGCGCACCGCTGCGCATGAGGTGGTGCCGGCCGAGCATGAGGTTGTCCATCACGGAGAGGTTCGTGAAGAGCCCCAGGTTCTGGAACGTGCGGGCCACCCCGGCATCCACGGTCTCCGGGGGCGACGAGCCGACCAGCTCGGTGCCGTGCAGCCGGATGCTGCCCCGCTGGGGCCGGTACACGCCGTTGATGCAGTTGAGGATCGAGGTCTTGCCCGCGCCGTTGGGGCCGATCACGGCGAGCAGCTCGCCCTCCCGCACGTCGAAGTCGACGGAGCGCAGGGCCTGGATGCCGCCGAAGGCCAACGACACCTCCTCCACCTCGAGCACGGCGGTCGCCGGCGCGGTCGGCGCCATCGCGGGCTCGGTGGGTCCGGCGACGGTGGGGTGGAGGTCGGTCATCACGCGCTCCAGCGCTTCTTGCGGCGGTAGCTCTTCACGTCGCGGAACGATCGGCGCCCGCGCTCGCCCATGCCGAGGTAGAACTCGCGGACGTCCCGGTCGTCGGCGAGCTCCGACGCGGTGCCGTCCTTCACGACCTTGCCGGCCTCGAGCACGTAGGCGTGGTCCGAGATCGACAGCGCCATGCGGGCGTTCTGCTCGACCAACAGGACCCCGGTGCCGCTCCGGTTGATCCGCACGATGACGTCACGGATCTGCCGGGCGTTCAGCGGCGACAGGCCGAGGGAGGGCTCGTCCAGGAGCAGCAGCGTCGGCTTGGCCATCAGGGCCTGGCCCATGGCGAGCATCTGCTGCTCGCCGCCGGAGAGCACCCCCGCCCGGTCGCCCTGCCGGCCCTGGAGCGCCGGGAAGAGGTCGAGCACCTGCTCGTAGGTCGCGGCGACGTCGTGGGAGGTCCGACGGGCGATCGCGCCCAGCCGCAGGTTCTCCCCGATGGTCAGCTCGGCGAAGATGCGACGTCCCTCCATCACCTGGGCGACGCCGCGCCGGATCAGGGACGCAGGGTCCTCCCCGACGACGGAGAGGTCCTCGACCTCGATGGTCCCCTTGGTGATGCGGCCGTGGTGGACCGGGAGCAGGCCGGTCACCGCTCGCATCAGGGTCGTCTTGCCCGCACCGTTGGCGCCGAGCAGCGCCACGATCGTGCCGGCCGGCACCTCCAGGCTCACCCCCCGGAGCGCCGGGATGACGTCGCTGTACACGACCTCGAGGTTGTGCACTGCCAGGACCGTCCCGTTGCGTCCCACCACTCGATCTGACCTCGTCCGTCCCGGGCGGGGGAGAGGCGAAGGTCCCGGTCGGCCGAAGACGTCGCTGCGGGGAGGTCGCGCGGCCGCTCAGCGCGGCGCCTCGTGGACCGCGCACGACACGTGGAGGCCGGCGCTGACCGTCACGACCAGTGCCCGGCCGTGGTCCAGGCGGCCCTCGTCCTGCGCCCGCGCCAGCGCGGCGAGGACGCCCGCGGTGTGCGCGCCCTCGCCGGCGACCACGCCGGGCCGGCCGAGCTCGGCGACCACCGACGCGCCGAGCCCGGCTGCCTCGGGCGTGATCACCGACGAGATGTCGCCGAGCCCGAGCCCCAGCTCCCCGAGCGTGCGACCGACCGCCTTCACCGCGCTCTCGGTCCCGTGCGCCACCAGCGCCGGCGACCGATCGACCACCAGCACGTTGTGCCCCGGTGCGCTCCACGGGAACCGCCGGCGCCGCGGCTCCCAGCGGACCTCCGCCCGGACGTCGTCCGCGTGCTCCGGGAACAGCTGCGCCGAGAAGGCGGTGAAGCCGCCGGCCTCGGGGCTCCGGCTGAGGAGGGCGGCGGCACCGACGGGGCGGTACGGGAAGCCCAGCGACCGGCCCCGCCCCGGGTCGGCGTCGCTCGCCACCACGAGCGCGCGCCGCACGGCGCCGCTGCGCACGAACCCGTCGACGATCTGCATCGCGGTCAGCGGCCCGCACGCGCCGGCGGCGATGTCGAAGGAGAAGGTGCCGTGCCCGCCGACCGGCGGGTGGCCGAGGTTCGCCCCCACGTCCTGCTGGATGAGCGCGGCGAGGGCGGGCTCGCCCAGGTTGCCCTCCCGGTAGATCCCGCAGTTCACCAGCAGGTCGACCTCCGTCGCCCCGACGCCCGCGGCGTCGAGGCAGGCGACGATCGCCTCGTCGGCGAGGCGCCGGGCGCCGTCCTCCGGCCGGCCGGCGACGACCCGCACGGCTTCAAGCGTCGTGCCCATCACGACCTGCCAGGTGCTCGTCCACGGTGACCACGAGGACGCCGACCTCCAACCCGGACGCGAGCGCGACCAGCGCGACCCGATCGCCGGCCCGGAGCCGGCCGTCCTCCAGCATCTCGACCAGAGCGACCACGTGGGTCGTCGAGGCCGTGTTCCCGAACCGGTCGACGGTGACCACGGCGGGGTGGCGAGGCTCGTCGCCGAGGGCCTGCGCGACCTCGGCCATGCCCTTGCGGATCGCCCGCGCCGAGGTCTGGTGGGGCACGACCCAGTCGATGTCGTGGAGCTGGAGCCCGGCGGCATCGAGCGCCTCGCGCAGCAGGGGCGGCAGGTCCTCGATCGCCGCACGGTGGATGCCCCGGGAATCCGTGCGCATGCGGGCGCCCGGCTCGCGCTCGCTCGGCTGGGCCAGGCACAGCCGGCTGTGCGCGGCGAGCGTCGTGAAGCCGGCGGCGGTGATGCCCTCGGAGCCCTCCGGCGCGCGATCGACGATGGCGGCCGCGCCGGCGTCGCCCAGCGTGAGCGACGCCAGCTCCTTGGACAGGATGTGCCGCACGTGCTTCGCAGCGTTCCGGGCGAGGGAGCTGATGTCCTCCCCGCTGACCACCATCCCGCAGCGGACCTGGCCGCGGCGGATCCAGTCGTTGAGCACGAACATGCCCGTGAGCAGGCCGGCGCAGGCGTTGGAGAGGTCGAAGACCTGGGCCCGGTCGGCGCCGATGGCCTGGCGCACGTGGTGGGAGAGGGGCGGTTCCATCTGCTGGGCCAGACCGTCCCGGTACTTCGTGATGCTGCACACGATGAGGACGTCGAGGTCCTCTGCCGCGTGGGCGGACCGCCGCAGGCAGTCGCGTGCCGCGTCGATGGCGAGCGTGGCCGAGTCCTCCCCGTCGCCCACCCAGCGCCGCTCCCGGATGCCGGTCAGGCGCTCGAGGTCGATGCGCGTGCGGTGGCGCGTCGAGCGCATCACGGCTTCCGTCGTGACGCGGTCCTCCGGCAGCCGCCGCCCCACGCTCTCGATGCGGGCGCGGAACGGCATGGCGTCGGAGCCGCCCGCCTCCATCAGGAGCCAGCGGGCCTCGGTCTCAGCCACCCTTCGACCGTACGGCCGGGTCGCCCCCCGAGGTCAGAGGCGTTGGTCCCTGATCGGACCGACGCGCTACTTCGGCAGGCGCAGCGCCATGAAGAGGATGTGCTCGCGCTCGTAGCTGTCGGCCATGTCGGGGTGCTTCTCTGCGAGGTGGGCGAACGACGTCTCGACGATGTCGTCCTCGGTGTCGCCGGTGAGGTTCTCCCCGCACGGGCAGCGCAGGACGTAGTGGTACTCGCGCTCGGTCGAGCTCATGGCCGGGCAACGTAGCGGGACCGCAGGTCCGGAACGGGCAGCGCCCGCCGTGCCACGATGCGGGCATGCAGCGCTACGGCATGACCATCCCCCTCAGCGGACCGCTCCACAGCCAGCGGGAGCAGTTCGAGGAGCTCGTCGACCTCGGCTACACGGACGTGTGGTCCGCGGAGGCCGACGGCCACGACGGCTTCACGCCGCTCGCGCTGGCCTCGGTGTGGACGCCGTCGCTGCGCCTGGGCACCGCCATCATCCCGGCCTACACCCGGGGGCCGGCCTGCCTGGCGCAGTCGGTGGGCTCGCTCGCCCAGGCGGCGCCCGGTCGCTTCGCCATCGGCGTCGGGTCGTCGTCGAACGTCATCGTCGAGCGCTGGAACGGCATCCCGTTCGAGGAGCCGTACAAGAAGGTGCGCGACATCGTTCGCTTCCTGCGCCGGGCGCTCGAGGGCGAGAAGATCAAGGACGACTTCGACACGTTCTCGATCAACGGCTTCAAGCTCAGCGCCCTGCCGCCCGAGCCCGTCCCGATCCTCGTGGCCGCGCTGCGCTCCGGGATGCTGAAGCTCGCCGGGCGCGAGGGCGACGGCGCCATCATCAACTGGCTGTCGGCGGACGACGTGCGCACGGTGGCGCCCATCGTGCAGGAGGCCTCGCCCGACGGCTCGCCGAAGGAGATCGTGGCCCGCATCTTCTGCGCCCCGATCGACGACCCCGAGACCGTGTACGGCGCCGCGAAGTTCGCCATCGCCGCCTACCTGAACGTGCCGGTCTACCGGGCCTTCCACGAGTGGCTGGGTCGTGAGGAGCTCCAGCCCATGTGGGACAAGTGGGCCGAGGGCGACCGCCAGGGGGCGCTGGCCGCCATCCCCAACTCGGTGGTCGACGAGCTCATCGTCCACGGCCCGCCCGAGAAGTGCCGCGAGCACATCCAGCGCTACATCGACAACGGCGTCACCACGCCGGCGCTGGCGCCGTTGCCCTTCGGCTACGACCTGCGCCAGGCCGTCCGCGACCTCGCCCCCCGCTGACCCTCCGAACCCCGTTCCGTCCGCGCAGATCGACCGGACACGGTCGATCTGCGCGTCACGAACGCGTGTCGGCCAGGGCGAGGGCGGCCTCGAGGTGGGCGGTGAGGTCGGGGAGCTGGCTGCTGGCGTTGAGGCCCGACGTCGACGGCATCACGTACACCGGCCGCTCGCCCAGGTGGCGCTCCTGCAGGCCGACCACCGCCGTGCGGTCGACGGCGGCGCGCCAGCCGGCGAGCCCGACGACGCACACCACGTCGGGCCGGAACCGGGCGCACAGCCGGTCGACCCGCGCCACACCGGCGCGGAACTCGTCGGCGTGGAGCTCGTCGGCCCGGCGGGTCGCCCGCTTCACCAGATCGGTCATGCCGACGCCGTGGTTCCGCAGGGCGTGCCACGGGTCTCGGTCGGCGGTGAGGAGCCCGGCCTGCAGGGCGGCACGCCAGAACCGGTTGCTCGGCGTGACGTAGCCGACGCCGGCATCGGCGGCGTGCAGCGACGGGTTCAGCCCGACGACGAGCATGCGCATCCCGGGCGCGACGAAGTCGGGGAGCGTGCGGTCCCGCACGGCGTCGACGAAGCGGGGCTCGTCGCCGGTCAGCTCGATGTCGGTGAAGCCCGCGCCGGTGAACAGGTCGAGGAGCGCCTCGTCGCTCCAGCGCCAGAAGCGCCGGCCGGGGAGGTCGTCGTCGGACACCACCTCGTCGTCGGGGCCGCTGATGAACGAGCACGACACCGGCGCGCCGACCCGCAGCGAGCGGTGGAGCTCGGCCAGGGCGAGCGGCAGCTCGCCGTGGGGCACGTGGAGGTACGAGTTGCGGGCCCATGCACCGCCGAGCACGCCCCGCTGGAAGGGGAGCCGGCCGAGGTCGGCGCGCGCGAGCGGTCGTCCGTGGCCGGCGGCGAGGCCGAGCATCGGAGCGGAGGCGTCGAGGCCGACCGCCTCGGGGCCGAGGGAGGGCAGGTACGTGCCGGGGCCGCAGCCGGCGTCCAGCACCGGTCCGAGGGACGCGGCGGCGAGCGTCGCGGCCCGGTCGGCGAACCGTGGTGTCCGGTTGACCCGGTAGGTCTCCGCCGACGAGTCGTAGACGGCGACGGTCTCGCGGTCCACCTCAGACGTCGCCGAACAGGTCGAGCTGCTCGGTGCGGGCGACGACGTCGGTGAGCGGGGTCCACACCCTGCCGCCCCGCGGGCCGCGCTCCGCCACCTCGATCTGCTCGATGGGGATGGCCCGTGACCGCCCCCGGGCGTCTCGCAGGTCGACCGAGCCGTCGGCCTCCCGGCCCATCACCTTCCCGGGCAGCCAGTGGTCGCCCGGCTCCCGCCGGAACCGCACCTCGGCGCCCGGGCGCAGGCCCAGCGACCGCAGCCAGGAGTCGACCACGGCCGGGTTCAGCCCTGGGTGCGGGCCTGGAGCTTGCGCATGCCGCCGATCCAGCGGTCGTAGTCGTCGGCCTTGCGCCGGAAGTAGTCGAGCACCTCCGGGTGGGGGAGGATGAGGAACCGCTCCTCGGCCAGGCCGGCCACCACCGCCTCGGCCACCTCCTCGGGCTCGATGACGCCCTGCGAGCGCACCGACTCGGCGCTGATGGCGTCGGCCTGGGCGTCGTCGTCGGGGAAGAGCATCTTCGTGCGCACGCCCTGGGGGCACAGGCACGACACCTTGATGCCCTGGTCGCCGTGGGTGATGGCGAGCCACTCGGCGAGGCCGACGGCGGCGTGCTTCGTGACCGAGTACGGCGCGGCGCCGAGGTTCGTGAGCAGCCCGGCCGCCGACGCGGTTGGCAGCAGGTAGCCCTCGCCCCGGGCGAGCATGCCGGGCAGCGCCGCCCGCACCGCCCACACGTGGGCCATGACGTTGATGTCCCAGATGCGCTGCCAGTCCTCGTCAGGCGCCTCGACGCCGCCGCCCACGGCGATGCCGGCGTTCATGCACAGCAGGTCGATGGGGCCGTACTCCTCGGCCGCCCGCACCACCTCGACGTTGCCGGCCTCGGTGCTCAGGTCGGCTTCGACGGCCAGGCAGTCGAAGCCGGCCTCGAGCTCGTCGACCACCGCCTGGGCGGCGGTGCCGTCGACGTCGGCGACGACGAGGGTGCGGGGCGATTCTGCGGCGAACCGGCGCACCATGGCCCGGCCGATGCCGTTCCCGCCGCCGGTGACCACGATGTTCTTGTCCTGGAGCTGCACGGCGCCGGAACCTACCGACCCGGCGGGGCGCCCGCACCGGCGACATCGAGGTGACCTACGGCCCTGGCGCCCCGGCGGGTCCGGGCGGACGATCCTCCGTGGGGAGGTGAGCCATGACCAGAGGACCCGAGCAGGACGGCGCCATCCTCCTCGACGTGGATGGCGGCGACGGTGAGTTCGTCCGGTCGTTCCTGGAGCGCGTCGGACATCCGGTCACCACGTGCAGCGGACCCGAGCCGGGTTCGATCTGCCCGCTGCTGAGCGGCGTGGGCTGCACGAAGTTCGACCGGGCCCACGGGATCGTGTTCGAGCTCGACCTCGACCGACCCCAGCACCGCGCGATCGTCGAGCACTACGCCGACATCGGACCCGACGACCTGCCGATCCGGGTGGTCGTCCGTCCGGAGCAGCGAGCCCGCTACGCCGAGCTGCTGGCGAAGGTCGAGGTGTGGGACCACGAGCCGACGGTCGCCGAGCTCGACGGGTTCGCCGCGCAGGTCGAGGCGGTCGACCGCTTCGGTCGGCCCTGAGCGGGCAGCACCTGCTCAGGCCACGAACGCGCGCATCGTGTCGTCGATGACCTGCCGGCGGTCGGGTCCCCACGGCAGCGGCATCAGGACGGGCACGTCCACGCCCGCGTCGACGTAGCTGCGGGCGAAGTCCCGCACCTCGTCGTGGGTGCCCATGAAGTCGATGGCGTCCACGAACGCGTCGCTCACCGCGGCGACGGCGCCCTCCCGGTCCTTGGCGGCGTGGCGCTCGCGCAGCTCGGCGACGTCGTCGCCGAAGCCGGCCCGCTCGAAGCTCGCCGCGTACGCGTCGACCACGGCGTAGGAGAACAGGTCCTTGCGGGCGTTGTCGATGCCGTGGTCGCGGTCGGTGACGCCGGCGTGCACGTAGGCGTAGACGGTGGCCCGCTCGCCGTCGGTGCGCCGGGCCTCGCCGGCCCGGACGTGCTCGACCGACCAGGGCACGTGCGAGGCCGGCAGGTAGTTGAGGAGCACGCCGTCGGCGACCTCGCCGGCCAGCTCGAGCATCTTCGGGTTGAGGGCGGCCAGCACGACCTTGGGCTTCTTCTCGCCCAGCCGGACGCCGAGGCGGCTGCGGCTCAGCCGGTAGAAGTCGCCGTCGAAGGTGACGGCGTCGCCGGCCCAGATCTCCTTGAGCAGCGTGACGTACTCGCGGCAGCGGGCCAGCGGGCGGTCGCCGTAGTCGACGCCGTGCCAGCGCTCGGTGACCACGGGCGAGGAGATGCCCACGCCCACCAGCACGTCGCGCTCGGGCTGGAGCGCCTGGAGGGTGGCGGCGGCCATGGCGACCGTCATCGGCGTGCGGATCTGGATGGGGATGACGCCCGTGCCGAGGCCGAGGGACGGTGCCGCCGCACCGGCGGCGGCCAACGTGGTGAACGCCTCGGGCCCGGTGGTCTCGGCGGTCCAGAACGACCCGTAGCCGAGCTGCTCGGCCCGGGCGGCGGTCTCGACCGCGAGCTGGGGGCCGAGGGCCATGATGCTGGCGAAGGTGAACCCGGCGTGCTGGATGCCACTGGCGTCGGTCATGGCGGCGGACCGTAGCCGTCGGCGGCCGTTCTGGAATGTCCGGACACCGGGGAGGGTTGGAGGTGCTGTGCCCCCCACACCCCCCGACGCGATCACCTTCTACTGGCGGCCTGGCTGCGGGTTCTGCATGGGCCTCGAGCGCCGGCTCGACCGCCTCGGCATCCCCCTTCACAAGCGCAACATCTGGGAGGACCCCGAGGCCGCCCGCACCGTCCGCTCCATCGCCGGTGGCAACGAGACCGTCCCCACCGTGGTCGTGGGCGAGGCCCGCATGGTGAACCCGAGCGTCGACTCCGTGCTCGCCGCCATCCGGGCCGAGGCACCCCACCTCGAGCCGGAGGACCTCCCCGAGGAGCAGGGCGGGCTCCTCCGGCGCATCGTCGGTCGCTGAGCCCGCATCGGGGCCGACGTCCCGGAACTGGACGCGGATCCTGCGCAGCAGGGTGACCAACGGCCCTACTCGTCCGGGACCTGCGGAGCGACGATCGACCTGACGGACGAGACCTCAGGGGGTCGCCATGGACGAGCGCGCGGATGTCGTCGTGATCGGCGCGGGCCTGGGAGGGCTCGCCGCCGCGGTCGGTCTGGCCCAGCAGGGCCGGCGGGTGGTGGTGCTCGAGCACCACACGCTGCCCGGCGGCTACGCCCAGGGCTTCCAGCGCGGACCGTTCCGCTTCGACGTGAGCCTCCACGCCCTGGACGCCCTGGCGCCGGGCGGCGGTGGCGACGAGGTGCTCCGCCGGCTCGGGATCCGGGACCTGCTCGAGCTGCGGCGGCTGGACCCGCTGTACATGGCCCGCTTCCCCGAGCACGAGGTCGTCGCAGCCGCGGACTCGTACGCGTACGAGTCCGCCCTCATCGACCGCTTCCCCGACCAGCTCGCCGGCATCCGCAGCTACTTCGACGAGGTGCGCGGCCTGTTCAGCGACATCCGCCGCGAGGAGGTGGACGCGCACGCCGGTCGCATCGGAGGGATGGACGACTTCGTGGCCCGCTACCCGGCGCTCGTCCGGGCGTCGGGGGAGACGTGGCAGCAGGTGCTCGACCGCCACATCAGCGACGCGCGCCTGCAGGGCATCCTCGGCGCGTACTCGGCCTACCTCGGCCTCCCGCCGTCGCGCTGCAGCGCCCTCGTCGGGCTCTCCGCGACCGGCAGCTACCACGAGTACGGCGGCTGGTACCCCCGCGGCGGCTCGATGGCGATCAGCCACGCGCTGGGCCGGGTGCTGCGGGAGGCCGGCGGTGACATCCGCTTCGTGCAGACCGTGGACCAGATCCTGGTCGAGGGCGGTCGGGCCGTCGGGGTGCGGACGGAGAGCGGGCTCACCGTCCGGGCGGACGTGGTGGTCTCCAACGCGAGCGCACCCGCGACGGCGCGGATGGTCGCCGACCACCTGCCCGAGGACTACCTCGCCCGGGTCGCCGAGCCGACGCCGTCGTACAGCACGTTCGCCGTCTACCTCGGCCTGCGGCGGGACCTGTTCGCCGAGCTCGGCCTGCCGCACGAGCTGATGGTGTGGCCGGGCTACGACCAGGACGACATGTGGGACGCCTCGCTGGTGCGCGGCGACTGGTCGCGGGCGGGGATGCTCATCACCGACTACACCAGCGTCGACCCGGGCTGCGCGCCTCCCGGCTGGGGCGTGGTCATCGTCACCGTCGCCGCGCCGTGGGACCACCAGGACGTCTGGGGCACCGGCGGCGACCTGGACGGCTACCACGCCCGGCACTCGTACCTCGAGGTCAAGGAGCGCGTGGCCGACCAGCTGGTGAGCCTGGCCGACCACCAGGTCCCGGGGCTCGTCGAGGCGATCGAGTACCGGGAGGCGTCCACGCCGCTGACCAACTTCGAGTACACGAGGAACCCACGCGGCGCCATCGAGGGCTACGAGAACTCGGTGGAGAACACGGGGCTCGGCTGGCTGCCGAACCAGACGCCGCTGCCCGGGCTGCTCCTCACGGGAGCGTGGACGAACTCGGGCGGCCAGGTCCCCGCGCTCACCTCGGGGCTGCAGGTGGCCGAGCTGGTCGCGACCGGCGCTACGGCGACGGCCTGAGCACGGTCGGGCCCCTCCGTTCAGCGGTCGCCCACCACGAGCACCGGGTACTCGTCGCCCGTCCCGTTCCCGTAGGTGATGGTGGCCCCACCCTCGCCGACGGCGGCGAAGACGTCGACCAACAGGTTCGCCCCGGGGTCCGGCACGTGCCGCGCCACGTGCACCAGGACCTCCTCGTCGAGCGGCCCCAGCTCACGCAGCGCGTCCGGCTCGCGCACGACGACGACGTGCTCGCCGAGCGTCGTCTCGTGCTCCTCGCCGGCGGTGGCCGCGGCCCCGCTGAGCAGGAGCTCGCCACCCTCGCCCACGAGCAGGTCCCACACGTGGATGCCGGTGTCCTCGACGTCGGTCTCCGGCACTCCGACCCGGTCGTCGCAGCCCCGGCAGTCCACCTGCACCAGCAGGGTGCGTCCCGGCGCCACCGCCTCGTAGAGCAGGCGCACGTCCGCCGGCTCGTCGTCGTCCGCCGTGCGGGACCCGGCCTCGCGGAACGCCCCGGTGGCGGTCATCACCGCCGGTTCGGGGGCGAGCACCGTGGTCCAGTCGTCGCCGGCGGTCGGGTCGTCGTGGTAGCGCAGCACCCGGAGCTGGCCGGGGTCGGCCGTCACCTGCGACGTGCCGGGGTCGACCATCGCCGCCTCGTCGAAGTCGAAGGCCGCATCGCTGCACGCCCCGGCCAGGGACGCGAGGAGCAGCAGGGCGAGGGCGGCTCGACCGGGACGGGGCACCGGGGCATGTTGCCCCACGGGCCGCCCGGTGCCGTGCCGCGGGCTCAGAAGCTGCCCTGCCGGGTGAGCACGTAGCGCTCGGCGCTTCGGTCGCTGCCGATGGGCGTGACCTGGGCGAGGTACCCGCCGCCGTCGTCCCGGAAGCAGCGAGGGTCGCGCACGGCGAGCTCGGCGGGCACGGCGTCGGCCGCCGTCGTCTCGTCCACGACGTCGCCCTCGTCGTCCAGCAGCTCGAGCCGCAGTGCGGTGCCGGCCGGGGCGGTGAGGGTCAGGCGGAACGTGTTGTTGCAGCCCAGGTCGCCCGCGTCGTCGACGACGAGCGGGAAGCGGTCGACGTCGTCGGCCGGGACGATGGTGGCGGCGATGCGGTCGATCAGCTCGGTGCCGTCGAGGTCGTCGGGCACGGCCTCGCAGCCGTTGGCGGCGTCGCCGTCGTAGTCGGCGTGGTCGTCGATGCAGCTGCGGCCGTCGGTGTGGGGCGCGGGTGGTTCCCCGCACGGCTGGTAGGGGAGGGGCTCGCACGGCACGGTGCTGGTGGCGTCGGCTTCTGCGGTTCGACCGTCGTCGTCCCCGAGTACGAGCGCACCGACCCCGGCGAGGACGAGCGCGCCGAGCGCGACGGCCGCGATCGCCGCCGTCCGGCGCCGCTGCCCGAGGACCGGGATGGGCCGCGTGCCGGCCGCCCCGCCGGCCAGCGCGGCCGCCGTGGGCCGGCGCTCGGCGCGCGGGTGCAGCATGGCCGTGATCGTCCGCCGCAGGGCCGGCTCGATCGAGCGGTCGATGCGAGGCCGGGCGCGCGCGGTGCGCAGCAGCACGGCGTGGGCGTCGCCGCCCTCGTAGGGGCTGTGGCCCGTGGCCGCGAAGTGGAGGGTGGCGCCCAGGCTGGCCACGTCGCTCGCCGGGGTGAGCTCGTCCCCCCGGGCCTGCTCGGGCGACAGGAAGCCGGGCGTGCCGAGCACCACCCCCGGGCGGGTGAGCCCGTCGGTGATCTCGCGGGTGCGGGCGACGCCGAAGTCGGCGAGGTGGGCGCGGCCGGCCGCGTCGAACAGCACGTTCGCCGGCTTGATGTCGCGGTGGAGGATGCCCAGGCGGTGGGCCGCGGCGAGCGCCGGCAGCAGCCTCGCGGCGATGGCCCGCACCTCGTCGGCGGGGAGCGGGCCGTGCTCGCGCACCCGCTCGGCGAGGTTCCCGCCGGCGAGGTACGGCATGACGAGAACGAGGTCGCCGGCCTCGTCGACCACGTCGAGCATCGGGACCACGGCCTCGTGGTCGAGCCGGGAGAGCACCTCGAGCTCGCGCTCGAAGCGCACCTTCGCCTGGCGCATCTCGGCCGGCGTGCCCTGGAACGCCAGTCGCTTGCAGGCCACGAGCGTGCCGTCGCTGCGCCGGGCGAGGTCGACGACCCCCATGCCGCCGCGGGCCAGCCGGCGGACGATCTCGTAGTCCACGGCGCCCACGCTAGGGACCCGGTGGGCTGCCGCCGGGGTCAGCGGCGGCCGATGCCCCGGGGCAGGAGGCGGTCGGCCGGCCACCACCAGCGCAGGGCGTAGCCCACGGCGATGCCGATGACGGCGCCGCCGGCCACGTCGGAGGGGTGGTGGATCCGGACGTGGACCCGGGAGGCGCCCACGACGGCGGCGAGGACGGCGTACAGCGGTGCGGCCGGGTCGTCCTCGCCGGCGACGACGGCGAACACCGCGCCCGCCGAGGCGTGGCCGGACGGGAACGACGAGGTGCGGGGCGTGCGCAGCCGGTGGGGGCGGACGCCGTCGTGGACCGGGCGCTGCCGCCGGAACATGGACTTCACCGGGCCGTTCACGAGCGCGGACTCGACGCCGGTGATGGCGATGATGCGCACCGTGCCGGCGAGGTCGTCGCCGCGGCGCAGGCCCCGGATGACGGCGAGCAGGTGCCAGATGAGGCTGTGGTTGCCGAGCTCGGATGCGGTGTACAGCGCCCGATCGACGAGGGGCCGCCCGCGCAGTCGGGCGAACCGCTGCTCGACGGCGAGGTCGAACCGACGGATCGGCTCGACCAGCTGGCTCGGTGTGCGGAAGCGGGGTAGGTCCACCATCACACCTCGAGCAGGGTGCCCTGCCCGGCCGCCTCGTCGGCCCGGCGCACCAGCTCGACCGCGGCCTGGGAGGGGTCGCCGCCGAAGGCGGGGCAGTAGGTCTGGAACGCGCACCAGTCGCAGAGGCGGGACGGCTTGGGGCGGAAGT
>DASTYO010000103.1:0-48263 GCA_035764875.1 Acidimicrobiales bacterium
CTCCATCGTCACCGAGATGAACGAGCAGGTGCTCGGCCTCGTCGGCGGCCTCGCCGGCGGCGACGCCGGCAGCGCCGGCACGGTGGACGAGCTCGGCATGCCGGTGGTCAACGTCGCGATCTCCAAGCCCTTCGACGACGCTGCGCTGACCTACAACGTCAACCCCTACTTCGCCGACGTGAACCAGCCGCTGCCGAAGTACGAGTACCTGCACTCCCAGGGCGTGCGCAAGGCCGCCATCGTGCTCACGGCGGTCGACCAGACCCGCTCGGAGATCAACCTCCGCCACGAGCCGCAGATGAAGGCGGCGGGCATCGAGGTCGTGCTGCGCGAGGAGGTGCCGATGAGCACCCTCAGCTACGACTCGGCCGCCCGGGCCGTGGCGAACAGCGGCGCCGACTACCTCCTGTTCCTGGCCGACGGCAGCATCAGCGCCTCCATGGCCCGATCGATGTACGACACCGGGTACGACGGGCTGAAGTTCGCCGACTACCTCACCGCCTACGGGTCGAAGTTCCCCGAGCTCGCCGGCCCCGGTGCAGAGGGCGCCGTGTCGCCGATCCGCACGCTGCCCAACGAGGAGGCCGGCTCGAGCCCCGAGCAGCAGTCGTTCCTCGAGTGGTTCGGTCGCGTCGCCCCCGACCAGCCCGCCGACACCTTCGCCGCCGACTCGTGGGTGGCCGCCAAGGCGTTCATCGACAACCTCGAGGCGCTGCCCGGCCCCATCACGCGCGAGGCGTTGGTCGCCCAGCTCTCCGCCGTCGGCGAGTACGACGCCGGCGGACTCCTCGGCCCCATCGACCTCGGCGGCCAGGCGAGCAACGGCTGCGTGATCCTGATGCGCTACGAGTCGGGCAGCTGGAAGCGCATCGCCCCCGACCAGGGGTTCCTGTGCTGACCGCCAGCACCGCCCACCACGCGTCCGCCGTCACGGTTCCGGCCGAGCACGCACCGCTCGAGCTGCTCGACGTCCACGCCGGCTACGGCCGAATCGACGTCCTCCACGGCGTGAGCGTCGCCGTCCCGCGCGGCGGGGTCGCGGCGCTGCTCGGTCCGAACGGCGCGGGCAAGTCCACGACGCTGGGGGTGATGAGCGGGCTCATCCGGCCGAGCCGGGGGTGCCGCCACGTCCAGGGGCGTCACGTCAACGGCGCCGACGCCGACGAGCTCGCCCGCATCGGCATCTGCCACGTGCGCGAGGGCCGGTCGGTGTTCCCGAACCTGAGCGTGCTCGACAACCTGCGGGTCGCCTCCTCGGTCGGCACGCCGATGGAGCGCCTCACCGAGGTCGCCTTCTCCCTGTTCCCGCGGCTCGAGGAGCGTCAGAAGCAGCTGGCCGGCACGCTCTCCGGCGGCGAGCGCCAGATGCTCGCCCTCGCCCGAGGCCTGGGCACCGACCCGGCGGTCCTGCTGGTCGACGAGCTCTCGATGGGCCTCGCCCCCATCATCGTGGGCCACCTGTACGAGGCCGTCGCGCAGATCGCCGCCACCGGCGTGTCGGTGCTGGTCGTCGAGCAGTTCGCCACCATCGGCATGCGCCATGCGAGCAGCGTCTACGTGATGGCCCGCGGGCGGGTCACCTACGCAGGCCCACCGGACGACGCCATGGACGCCGTGCACGCGGCCTACCTGGGAGGCCAGGCATGACCGAGCTGCTGCAGTTCACGCTCTTCGGGCTGATGCTCGGTTGCATCTACGCCATCGCGGCGATGGGGCTGGTGCTCACCTACACGGTGACGGGCGTGTTCAACTTCGCCCACGGTGCGGTCGGAATGATCGCCGCCTTCGTCTACTTCGACCTGCGGGTGAACCGCGGCTGGCCCACGCCCGTCGCCGTCGCCGTCGTCGTGCTGCTCCTCGCGCCGCTGCTCGGCCTCGGCGCCGAGAAGCTGCTGCGCCGGTTCCGGGGCGCCGACTACGCCACCTCGCTCGTCGTCACCGTGGCGCTCACCGTCGGGTTGCTCGGGATGTCCACGCGGCTGTTCGACCCTGGCGAGGCCCGTTTCACGCCCTTCCTGTTCGGCGACCGGCGCATCGAGATCGCCAGCGTCCCGATCACCTACGACCGCATCTTCCAGGTGGTCGTCGCCGCCGCGGTCGCGTTCGGGCTGCGCTCGCTGCTGTTCCACAGCACCCTCGGCGCCCGCATGCGCGCCGTGGTCGACGACGGCGAGCTCGCCCAGCTCAACGGCGTGCGCGCCACCACGGTGGCCCGGCTCAGCTGGATGATCGGGTTCAGCCTCGCCGGCCTCGGCGGCGTGCTGTTCGCCGGCGGGCAGAACCTGAACGCCATCGTCCTGACCCTGCTCGTGCTGAACGCCTACGGCGCCGCGATGGTGGGCCGGCTCACCAACCTGCCCATGACGTTCGTGGGTGCGCTGGTGCTCGGCCTCGTCCAGGAGCTCACCAAGGTGACCTGGCTGTGGCCCGACGGCGAGATCTTCGTTCGCATCCAGCTCGCCATCCCCGGGCTGTTCCTCATCGGCGCCATGCTCCTCGTGCCGAGCGCCCGCCTCACCGCCGGCCGGGTGGTGGGCCGCGACGAGCCGGCTGTGCCGAGCCTGCGGGGCTCGATCGCGTCCGCCGCGGCCCTCGTGGCCGGCGTGGTCGTGCTCGTGAACCTCCTGCCCCGCGACGTGCACGGCGACCTCGTCCGGGGGCTGGTCGTCGCGGTCATCGCCCTGTCGCTGGTGGCGCTCACCGGCCTGTCGGGACAGGTGTCGCTCACCCAGTACCTGTTCGTCGGCATCGGTGCGTTCGTCACGGGCTCCACCTTCGGCGGGAACAGCGTGCTCGGCATGCTCCTCGGCGGCGTCGTGGCCGCCGTCATCGGTGCGGTCGTCGCCCTGCCCGCCGTCCGACTCCGCGGCCTGCACCTGGCGCTGAGCACGTTCGGCATCGCGCTGATCGGCCGGGAGGTCATCCTCGGCGACCCCCGCGTGTTCGGCCTCGGCGGCATGCCCGTGGGGCGGCCCGAGATCCTCGGCATCTCGACCCGCACCGACGCGGCCTTCGCCGTGTGGTGCGCAGTGGTGTTCGCCATCCTCGCCGTGAGCGTGGGCGCCCTGCGGCGGTCGTGGTTCGGCCGCCAGCTCACCGCCATCCGCGACAGCGAGCTCGCCGCCGCCACCCTTGGCCTGCGGGTCCGGGCCGTGAAGGTCGCCATCTTCACGTTCTCCGCGTTCATCGCCGGCTGCGCCGGCGCGCTCTTCGGCGGTGCCTCCGGCGCCGTCCAGGGCACCCAGTTCGAGCCGGTCACCAGCCTCGTCATCGTGCTGTTCGCGTTCGTCGGTGGCATCACCACCGTGGGCGGCGCCCTCATCGCCGGCGTGCTGTTCGCCCTGCTCGGCTACGCCGAGTCGAACATCGCCGACCTGGCCGGGCTGGTGTTCGTGGCCATCGGAGCCGCCGCCATCGGCCTCGGCCGCCAGCCCAACGGCCTCGCCGGCGTGCTGTTCGACGGCGTCGCCCGGGCCCGACGGGGGCGCCTGCCCGCCATCGCCACGTGGCGGCCGGCCCGCCGCCCCGCCCTCGAGCTGGAAGGCAACCGATGACCCCACGACGCACCCGGCGCCGGGCACGCGCCGTCGCCCTCTCGGCGCTCGGCATGCTGGCCGCGTCCACCCTGCTCGGCGGCTCGGCGCACGCCCAGACCACCGAGCCCGCCACCCTGGGCGGCTACGAGGGCTCTGCCCACGCCTCGGGCGTGCACGCGTTCTACAACCCCGAGGGCCTCCTGCCCACCGCGGCGATCCTCGACGTCGGCGCACCCGATGCGCTGGCCACCATCTCGAGTGGACCCGTCACGTTCGCCCGGGCGGCGGTGGCCGACCCCGGCGACCTGCTCGTCAACCCCGACGCGCTGCTCACCCAGGCCGACCCCAGCTACCCCCAGGGCACCCTGCCGGCGTACCCGTTCCGCATCAGCGCCAACTCCACCGTCGGCGCGCCCGAGGCAGAGTCGAAGCCCGCACCCGGGCTCGACGCCCGGGTGGAGGCCACCGACGGCGGCTCCACGTCGGTGGCCCGCACGCCGGCCATCGAGGCGCCCGGCGTCATCGAGCTCGGCACCGCGAAGTCGGTGTCCACCACCACGTTCGAGGGCGACGCCGTGCAGGTCCACGCCCGCAACGAGATCAGCGGGTTCAGCCTCCTCGGGCTGCTCGAGATCGAGTCCATCGTCACCGACGTGGTGGCGACATCAGCCGGCGACGACACCGTGCTCGAGGGCGGCACCGTGCTCACCGGCGCCACGTTCATGGACCAGCCCGTCATCATCGACGAGGAGGGGATCCGCATGGATCCCGACGCCGAGGAGCCCGACGCGCCGCTGCTCGGCGCGGTGAAGGCCGCGGCACCGGCCGAGGTCCTCCAAGCGCTCTCCGACGCCGGGTTGCGCATCAGCATGCCCGGCCCCATCGAGCAGGACGGCGAGCAGGCGGGGGCGCTGGCGTCCACCGGCCTGCGCATCGACCTCGAGCTGTCCGAGCGCACCGCGCCGATCATCGGCCAGGTCGCCGACGCGCTGCCCCCCATGGAGAACCCGATCCCCGGGGCGCCCGGCCTCGCCGACGCCATCGTGTTCCTGCGCGCCACCCACCTGAGCGCCCTCGAGGTGGGACGCGCGCAGGTGTCGCTCACCACCCGTCCGGCCTTCGTGGCGCCGCCGTTCGAGGCCGGTGGACCGAGCAGCAGCCCGTCGCTCGGCGGCTCCGGGTCGGCGCCGTCGCTCAGCCCGCCCATCGCCCGCACCCCCGCACCCGCCGCGTCGCTGACGCCGGCGCCCGCCCCGGCCGGTGGCGGCACCACCCCGGTGGCGACCTCCGACGTGGCGCCCGCCTCGCTCGGCGCCGGCATCGGCGCCCTCGCCCTGCTGGCGCTGCTCGCCCAGCCCTTCCTCGGCCGGCGCATCGCCCGGGCGGGCGCCGCGGTGCTCGCCACCAGCCCCACCGACACGTGCCCCCACCTGGAGGAGCCATGACCACCACGCTGGCCGAGCGGCCGGTGCTGTCGAGCGGCACCCCGATCGACGAGCGCGAGGACGCGCTCGCGTCCGGCGCCGACGAGCTCGCGGGCGGCCGCACCTCCCGGGCCGACGACCCCCGCCTGCTGCCCACGGTGGCCGCCGCCACGATGACGATGGGCATCACGGCGATCCTGCTCGGCTGGTTCGGGGCCGCCCGCTCCACCCTCGTCGAGGAGCAGATCCCCTACCTCATCTCGGGCGGCCTGCTCGGCCTCGCCCTCGCCATCATCGGCGCGCTGCTGTTCTTCAGCCACTGGCTCACCGTGGCCATCCGGGAGGCCCGCCAGCGCGAGCACGCCCGCCGCCAGGACCACGCCGAGCTCATCGCCGCCCTCCATGTAGCGACCGGACACGACGGAGAGGAGGTCGGCGATGGCCGTGCTCGAAGCCCGCGGCGTGAGCGTCCGCTTCGGGGAGCACCGCGCGGTTCGTGACGTCGACCTCGACGTCGACGCCGGCGAGATCGTCGGCCTCATCGGACCCAACGGCGCCGGGAAGACCACCACGTTCAACGCCGTGTCGGGCGTGCAGAGCTGCACCGGCCGGGTGACCCTGGCCGGGGTCGACGTGTCCGACGCGCCCCCGCACCGCCGGGCCCGCCTCGGCATGAGCCGCACCTTCCAGCGCCTCGAGGTGTTCGGCACCATGACCGCCTACGACAACATCCGCACCGCCGCCGAGATCGCCGCCCGCGGTCGCCGCGAGTCGGTGCGCCAGGCGGTGGCCACCACCGACGAGGTCGTCGAGCTCGTCGGCCTCGGCCCCATCGCCGGCCGCCGGGCCGACGCGCTGCCCACCGGCCAGGCCCGCCTCGTCGAGCTCGGCCGGGTGCTCGCCACCAAGCCCAAGGTCGTGCTGCTCGACGAGCCCGCCTCCGGCCTCGATGACGTCGAGACCCGCCGCTTCGCCGAGGTGCTGACCTCCCTGCGCGACGACGGCCTCGGCATCCTCCTCGTCGAGCACGACATCGACCTCGTGATGGAGCTGTGCTCCACCATCTGCGTGCTGCACCTCGGCGAGGTCATCGCCAGCGGCAGCGCCGAGACCGTGCGCAACGACCCGGCCGTGCAGGAGGCCTACCTCGGCGCTGCCGTCTGAGGTACTGGACGCGGTTCCTGCGCTCGGGTCAGGCGCTGTGCGTGGTGGCGAGGACCGCCACCCGGTCGTCGGCGCCGGCATCGCGGACCTCGACCCGACCGAGTCCGCCGCGCACCTCCGCCACCGCCACCGCGGGGCCGACCCGCACCGGCTGGAGGTAGCGCAGCGCGAGCGAGGCCAGGGTCGCGCCGGGCTCGAGGGACAGGGCCGCCTCCTCCACCGCCAGCGCGAGCAGCCCGCCGTTCACCGTGTTGGACGCGTTGAGCCCCTCCTCCGACCGGGGGAGCACGACCACGCCCGGCTCGCGGTGCTCGATGCCCACCCGCTCGGCGAGCGGCTGGCGCAGCCTCGCCGTCCCCGGTGGCCGGCCGTCGAGGCTGGTGCCCGACGGCATCCGCAGCGTGGGGTCGGGGGCGACCATGAAGGAGGCAGCGCCGAACCCCAGGGCCCGCCCGGTCTCGTCGACGAGGTCGACGGTGGGCACCACCACCGTGCGTCCCACCTTCGCCAGGCGCCCGCGCAGGTGCACCGACCCGACGCCCTGCGGCGGCTCGTGCAGGTGCACGTCGAGCTCGAGGGTCACCGGCACCCGGGGCGCCACCACGCCGGCGACGAGGAGCCCGGCCACCGTGTCGACCCAGGTCGCGAGCACGGACGTGCGCAGCACCTCGGTGCCCGGCACGTGCATCTCCGCGACGATCGGCGCCGAGCCGTGCAGCTCGTCGCCGCGGCGCTCGACCCCGAGGCCGAGCTCGAGCAGCACGTGCCGGGAGTGGTCGGGGGCGTCAGCTTCGGCCGCCATGGCGGAACCCTACTCACGGCTTGCGAGAACGTCACCCTCGTTCGAGTAGCATCCCCATCTCCGACGAGGGACACGGATGACCGATTCGTCAGATCCGGACGAGCCGGGACAGCCGACATCTGCTTCGCTGCACGCCACGCCAGGGGAGGTGACGGTGCTGTTCGGACTTCGATTCGATCTCCGCAACCCGTCGTTCGCGGGGGTCACCGACACCGAGCGCGTGCAGGCGGCGCTCGACATGTGCGAGTGGGCCGACCAGCGCGGCGCCATGGCGCTCACCGTGTCGGAGCACCACGGCTCCGATGATGGCTACCTCCCGAGCCCGCTGGTGATGGCCTCCGCCATCGGTGCCCGCACGTCGAACGCCATGATCATGGTCGCCGCCCTGATCGCCCCGTTCCACGACCCGCTCCGCCTCGCCGAGGACGCCGCGGTGGCCGACCTGGTGTGCGGCGGGCGACTCGGCCTCATCGTGGCCGGCGGCTACCGCGCGAGCGAGTTCGAGATGTTCGGCGTGCCGATGGCCGAGCGCCCGAAGCGGGTGCGGGAGGCGGTGACCACGCTCAAGGCCGCGTGGACCGGCGAACCCTTCGAGTTCCGGGGCCGCACGGTCCAGGTCACGCCCGCCCCCACCAACCCGGGCGGTCCCATGCTCCTGCTCGGCGGCACCTCTGAGGCTGCGGCCCGGCGCGCCGCCCGCATCGCCGACGGCTTCGTGCCGTCCGAGCCCGGGTGCTGGGCGCACTACCGCGACGAGTGCGTGCAGCTCGGCAAGCCCGACCCGGGCCCGTGCCCCATCACCGGCGGGTTCGGCGACCAGGTGGTGCTCGCGGAGGACGTCGAGGCGGCCTGGGCCGAGCTCGGCCCCCACTTCCTCTACGAGACGCAGGCCTACGGCGCCTGGGAGCGGGAGGGCGCCACCCACGGGCGCCCCGCCACCTTCCGGGCCATGTCCACCGTCGACGAGGTGCGCGAGAGCGGCCAGTACCGCATCCTGACGCCGGACGAGTGGCAGGCGGAGCTGGCCGAGGCCGCCGAGCCGGCCATGCCGGTGTTCCACCCCATGGTCGGCGGCATCCCGCCGGCGCTGGCGTGGCGCCACCTCCACCTCTTCGAGGAAGCCTTCCTGCGATGACCGCGAAGGCCTTCTCGCGCGCTTTGACCGGACTGTCAGAAACGTCCTACCGTCCTACCCACGCTCGACCCTGAGGAGGGGTGGTGTCCCAGGTCGCCTTCGCACCTGACGTCTTCACGTGGCCGGCCGACGAGCCGCAGCTCATCGGCGGCCGCTGCACGGCCTGCTCGGCCGTCACGTTCCCCCGGCAGACATCGTGCGCCCGGTGCGGCTCGCTCGAGGTCGTCGACGAGCTGCTCCCCCGGCGCGGCACGCTGTGGACCTTCACGACCCAGGAGTTCCTGCCCAAGGAGCCCTACGCCGGCGGCGAGACCCTGGAGACCTTCCGGCCCTACGGCGTCGGGCTCGTGCAGCTCGACGACGTCGTGCGCGTCGAGTCCCGCCTCACCGAGGCCGACCCCGGGAAGCTGCGCATCGGCATGGAGGTGGAGCTGCGCATCGTGCCGTTCCGCACCGATGCAGAAGGCACCGAGGTCATGACGTTCGCGTTCGCGCCGGTCGAGGAGGTCTAGCGGTGGAGGACGTCGCCATCATCGGGGTGGGCCTCCACCCCTTCGGCCGCTTCGGCCCGAAGTCGGCCATCGACATGGGGGCCGACGCCGTGCGGGCCGCGCTCGCCGACGCCGGCGCGCAGTGGAAGGACGTGCAGGTCGCGTTCGGCGGGAGCTTCGAGGTGGACAACCCCGACGCGGTCACCAGCCGCCTCGGCCTCACCGGCATCCCGTTCATCGACGTGTACAACGGCTGCGCCACCGCCGCCTCCGCGCTCCAGCTGGCGGCCGACTCGATCCGGTCCGGGCAGTACGACCTGGCCGTCGCCGTCGGCATGGACAAGCACGAGCCGGGCGCCTTCACGTCCGACCCCGTCGACTACGCCGCCCCGCCCTGGTACGGCGAGATCGGCCACTTCCTCACCACCAAGTTCTTCGCCATGAAGATCAACCGCTACATGCACGACCACGGCATCTCCCACGAGAGCCTGGCCAGCGTGGCGGCGAAGAACTACCGCAACGGATCGCTGAACCCCAACGCCTTCCGGCGCAAGCCGGTGAGCGAGGAGGAGATCCTGGCCTCGCGGATGCTGAACTTCCCGCTGCGCCACTACATGTTCTGCGCCCCCGACGAGGGCGCCGCCGCCGTCGTGCTGTGCCGGGCCGACCAGGCCAAGCGCTACACGTCCACGCCCATCCGCCTGGCCGCCACCGCGCTGCGCACGCGCCGCTACGGCGCCTTCGAGGTGCACGCGTCGTGGACGGCCGTCGAGCAGGACGCCGCCCCCACCGTCTACGCGTCGAAGGCGGCCTACGAGCAGGCCGGCATCGGGCCCGAGGACGTCGACGTGATCCAGCTCCAGGACACCGACTCCGGCGCGGAGATCATCCACATGGCCGAGAACGGCTTCTGCGCCGACGGCGAGCAGGAGAAGCTCCTCGCCGAGCACGCCACCGCCATCGACGGCCCCCTGCCCGTCAACACCGACGGCGGCCTCATCGCCAACGGCGAGCCCATCGGCGCGTCCGGCCTGCGCCAGATCCACGAGCTCGTGCTGCAGCTGCGCGGCGCGGCAGGTGAGCGGCAGGTGCCCGGCGAACCCAAGGTGGGCTATGCGCAGCTCTACGGCGCACCCGGCACCGCCGGCGTCTCGATCGTCACCCGGTAAGGAGAGAAGCGGATGTCCGTCACCGAGCGGGAGCTGTACTACGACCCGTACGACCTCGAGGTCAACAACGACCCCTACGAGGTGTTCCGCCGCCTGCGGAACGAGCAGCCGCTGTACCGCAACGAGCAGCACGACTTCTGGGCGGTGAGCCGCTTCGACGACGTCGAGCAGGTGCTCAAGGACCACCGCACCTACTCGTCGGCCAAGGGCAACATCCTCGAGCTGATCCATGCCGACATGGAGCTGCCCCCGGGCACCGTGATCATGGAGGACCCGCCATCGCACACGTTGCACCGCAAGCTGATGGCGCGCATGTTCACGCCCCGGAAGGTGGCGGCCCTCGAGCCGAAGATCCGAGAGCTGTGCGCCCAGTGCCTCGACCCGCTCGTCGGCAGCTCCGGCTTCGACCTCATCGCCGAGCTCGGCGCGGTGATGCCCATGCAGGTCATCGGCATGCTCATCGGCATCCCCGAGGAGGACCGCGCCGCCATCCGCGAGGCGTCGGACGCCAACCTGCGCACCGAGGCCGGTCAGCCCATGGAGGTCAAGGCCGACCTCGGCAACGAGAAGTTCATCGAGTACCTCGACTGGCGGGTCGAGCACCCGTCCGACGACATCATGACGATGATGCTCAACGCCGAGTTCGAGGACGAGCACGGCATCACCCGCACCCTCACCCGCGACGAGATGGTGATCTACCTCAGCGTCGTCGCCGGCGCGGGCAACGAGACCACCACCAAGCTCATCGGCTGGGCGGGCAAGCTGCTCGCCGATCACCCCGACCAGCGGGCGAAGCTGGTGGCCGACCCCGGCGGCATCCCCGCGGCGGTCGAGGAGCTCCTGCGCTACGAGCCCGCCTCCCGCCAGATCGCCCGCTACGTCACCGAGGACGTCGAGTGGCACGGCGAGACCGTGCCCGCCGGCAGCGCCATCCTCGCCCTCGTGGGCGCCGCCAACCGGGACGAGCGCCGCTGGGACGACCCAGAGCGCTTCGACGTGTTCCGCCCGGCGATCACCAACATCGCGTTCGGCCACGGCATCCACTTCTGCCTCGGCGCGTCGCTGGCCCGCATCGAGGCCCGGATCGCCATCGAGGAGATCCTGAAGCGGTTCCCCGAGTGGGACGTCGACCACGAAGGCGCCCGGCTCGCCCAGACCTCCACGGTCCGGGGCTACGACGCCCTGCCCATCGTCCTCCCGTAGGTCCGTTCCGCCACCGCTGCCAGATCCCTGGAACTGGCAGCGGCTGCGGAACGCGTCAGCCCGCCGGCGTGGCGGCGGTCGAACGCGGCGTGGCGCTCGACGGTCACGGTTCAGGAGGTGGTGGGGAAGCCGAGGTCGATCTCGCTGGTGGCGGGGTCGGGCCACCGGGTCGTGACCACCTTGGGCCGCGTGTAGAAGCGGATGCCCTCGGGGCCGTAGATCGCGCTGTCGCCGAAGATCGACGACTTCCAGCCGCCGAAGCTGTGCCACGCCACCGGGACCGGGATCGGCACGTTGATGCCCACCATGCCCACCTGGATGTCCCGCTCGAAGCGGCGGGCGGCGCCGCCGTCGCGGGTGAAGATCGCCGTGCCGTTGCCGTACGGGCTGGCGTTCACCAGCTCGACGGCGTCGTCGAAGGTGGGGACGCGCACCACGCTCAGCACCGGCCCGAAGATCTCGTCGTCGTAGGCCCGCATGCCCGGCTTCACGTCGTCGAGCAGCGCGCACCCGAGGAAGAACCCGTCCGCGGGCACGCCGTCGGAGCCGTCGGCGACGACGGTGGCGCCCTCGGCACCGGCGCCCTCCACGTACGAGCGCACCCGGTCGCGGTGCTCGGCCGTGACGAGGGGGCCCATCATCGAGTCGGGGTCGCTGCCGGGACCGATCGTCACCGTGGGGATGCGGCGGGCGATGGCCTCGACGAGCGGGTCGGCCACGGCCCCCACGGCGACGACCACGGAGATGGCCATGCACCGCTCGCCGGCCGAGCCGTAGGCGGCCGAGATGGCGGCGTCGGCCGCCGCGTCGATGTCTGCGTCGGGGAGCACCACCATGTGGTTCTTGGCACCGCCGAGCGCCTGGACGCGCTTGCCGTTGGCCGTCCCGGTCTCGTAGATCGAGCGGGCCACGGGCGTGCTGCCGACGAAGCTGACGGCCGCCACGTCGGGGTGGGCGATCAGCGCCTCGACGGCCTCGACGTCGCCCTGGACGACGTTGACCACGCCGTCGGGGAAGCCGGCCTCGGCCACGAGCTCGGCGAGGCGCACCGAGGGCGAGGGGTCCTTCTCCGACGGCTTCAGCACGAAGGTGTTGCCGCACGCCACGGCGTTGGCCAGCATCCACAGCGGGACCATCACCGGGAAGTTGAACGGCGTGATGCCGGCCACGACGCCGAGCGGTTCGTGCACGGTGTGGACGTCGACGCCGGTCGACACCTCGGCGCTGCGCGCGCCCTTCAGGGCCGAGGCGATGCCGCAGGCGTACTCGATGCACTCGAGACCGCGGGCGACCTCGCCACGGGCGTCGTCCAGCACCTTGCCGTGCTCGGCCACCACGAGGCGGGCCAGCTCGTCGGTGTGGGCGTCGACGAGCTCGCGCAGGCGGAACATCAGCCTCGTGCGGGTGCTGAGCGACGATGCCCGCCACCCGGGCGCGGTGGCCGTCGCCACACGCACGGCCTCCCCGACCTCGTCGGCGGAGGCCAGCTCCACCTCGCCGGTCTGGACGCCCTGCGCCGGGTCGAACACCGGCCCCGTGCGGCCCGAGGAGCCGGCGACGCCGCGTCCGCCCACCCAGTGCCCGATGGCCTTCACCGCCGCACCCCCACGGCACCAACGGGACGAACAGGTGAGTGAGTGCTCAGTGACATCGGCGCGCACGGTACTGGTCCGCCGATGACACGGCAACGGTGCACGGTCTGACGATCAGCTGCGGCCGACGGAGCAGGCCTGCGACGTCCCGCGCTCACCGGCCGGCGAGGATGTGGGATGCCAGCCGCCGGCGGTGCGCGGACGGCGAGCCGAACAGCGCACGGTCGAGGACGGCGCGCTTGAGGTGCACGTGGATGCCGCTCTCCCACGTGTACCCGATGCCGCCGTGCAGCTGCATGGCTGCGCCCACGACGTCGACGGCTGCGGCGCTGACGAAGGACTTGGCCCGTGACGCTGCCGTGCCGGCGTCGGGCGAGCCCTCGGCCACCGCGGCGACGGCCTCGTCGAGGAGGCGGCGGCCGACGGTGAGCTGCACGAGCATGTCGGCGCACTGGTGCTTCACCGCCTGGAACGACCCGATGGGGCGGTCGAACTGCCGCCGCACGCCGGCGTAGGCCACCGTCGCGTCGAGCATCGCTTCGGCGAGGCCGATGCTGTCGCAGGCGACGGCCACTGCGGCGCGGTCGAGCAGCCGCTGGGCGCCGGCCACCGGGTCGTCGGTGAAGCGCCAGACGTCGGCCTCGTCCACGGGCGCGCCGTCGGCGACCACGGCGCCGAGCGAGCGGGTGGCGTCGAGCACGGGCTGCGGCGTCACCGCGGCCGTCGCCTGGTCGACGCTGACCAGGACCGGCACGCCGTCGGGATCGGCGGCGAGGAGCAGCAGGCGGTGGGCCACGGGGGCGTCGACCACGAAGGCGGCCTCGCCCCGCAGCCGCGGCCCGCCCGATGCCTCGAGGCGGAACGGCGGCCGCAGGTCGACCTGGTCGCCGCCCGCGGTGAGCGCCACCGCGACCGCCGCCTCCCCGCCGGCCACCCGGCGCAGGAGGTCGCGCACGACATCCGTCGGCTCCACCGCGCACAGGGCACCCACGCCGAGGGACGTGCCCAGGTACGGGCTGGCCGTGGCGGCGCGCCCCATCTCCTCGAGCACGACGGCGACCTCGGCGAAGGTGGCGCCGGCGCCGTCGCAGTCCTCGGGCACCTCGAGCCCGAGCCAGCCGGCCGACGCGAGCTGGGCCCACTCGGGCACGCCGCCGGGCGCCTTCCCCAGCAGGTCGCGGGCGACCGTGCGCAGCTCGTCGTGCAGCTCGGCGAGCGGGCTCACGACGCCACCGGTTCCCGGGGGAGGCCGAGGCCGCGCTCGCCGATGATGGTGCGCTGGATCTCGCTGGAGCCGCCGGGGATCGTCCACTCCCACGAGCTGATGAAGTCGAGCACCCAGGCGCCCGACTCCCAGCCGCTGGAGATCGGCTTCTGCAGCACGGTGTGGGCGGGCAGGCCCGCGACCTCGGCGCCGAAGTCGGTCAACCGCTGGAGCAGCTCGCTGTAGTACAGCTTCACGATCGACGCGTCCGCCGGACCGGCCGTGCCGGCGTCGGCCTGCTCGACGAGGCGCTGGCACAGCGCCCGCAGCCCCGCCACCTCGGTGTCGAGCGCAGCGAGCCGATCCTGCACCACCGGGTCGTCGATCGGCCGCTCACCCGTCACCGACGGGACCTGGCACGCCTGCACGAGCCAGCGGAAGCCGGCGTTGCCAAGCCGCTCGGCCAGCTCGAGCATGGTCATCCCCCGCTCGGCGCTGAGCGTGGCCTGGGCGACCCGCCAGCCCTCGTTCTCGGGGCCCACCAGCCCGGAGGCCGGGATGAGCACGTCGTCGAGGAACATCTCGGCGAAGTGGGACTCGCCGGTGGCCTGGCGGATCGGACGCACCTCGATGCCGGGCGTGCGCATGTCGAGGAGGAAGTACGAGATGCCGTGGCGCTTCGGCGCGTCGGGGTCGGTGCGGGCGAGGAGCAGGCACCAGTCGGCGTGCGCGGCCCCGCTGGCCCACACCTTCTGGCCGTTGACCACGTAACCGTCGTCGACCCTCCGGGCGCTGGTGCTGAGCGCCGCGAGGTCGGAGCCGGCGTCGGGCTCGGAGAACCCCTGACACCAGATCTCGCCGTCGAGGATGGCGGGGAGGTGCCGCTGCCGCTGCTCGTCGGTGCCGGCGTGCAGCAGCGTCGACGCCGCGTGGTGGATCGACACGAACGCGAGGACCAGACGGGGCGCGTCGTGGGCGGCCAGCTCCTGGTAGAGCACGACCTGCTCGGCGGTGGACAAGCCGCCGCCCCACTCGGTGGGCCAGTGGGGCACGGCCCAGCCGGCGGCCCGCAGCTCTTGGAACCAGCGCTGCTGGAACTCGATGAACGCCTCGTCGGACACGCCGGTCTGCGCCTCGCGCCAGCCGGCGGGAACGTGCTCACGGCACCACGCACGCACCTCGGCGCGGAAGTCGTCGAGGTCGCGGCTCACGGGGTGGGAGCCTCGGAGAAGATGCCGGTGAGGCCCCGCCGGCCGATGCGGCGGGCGAGGGCGTCGAGGGTCGCGCTGGTGGCGAAGGGCAGCCGCCGCAGCGGCTGGCTGTGGCGGGACACCCACGACACGGTGGTCTCGTCGCAGAACCCGATGGCTCCGTGGAGCTGGTGCGAGACGCGGAACACGACCTCCGCCGCGTCGAGGGCGGCCACCCGCAGGGCGAGGGCGTCGTCGACCGCCTCGGGGCGAGCGTCCTGGACGCTCCACAGCGCGTACTTCGCCAGCGCCTCGACGCCGGCCCGCTCGACCTCGGCGTCGGTGAGCTGGAACTGCACGCCCTGGAAGCGCGCGAGCGGCTGGCCGAACTGCTCGCGCTCCTGCACGTAGGCGGCGGCGAGGGCGACGGCGCGGTCGAGCATGCCGAGCAGCGTCCAGCAGGGCAGCACGAGGCCGAGGGCGACGTCGGCGGCGCCGGCCTCGTCGACGGGTTCGAGCGCCAGGTCGGCGACGAAGGCCGTCTTCCGGGTCGGCAGGTCGGACGGGCGGGCCGTCGCGATGCTGCGCCGGCCGTCGAGGGTGACGGCCACCCAGCGACCGTCGAGCCCGGCGATGCGCCCGGCGGGTCGGCGCTCGTCCACCACCACCAGGCCGTCGGCGTCGATGTCCCGCGGGCGGGCGAGGCGCTCGGCCACCGGGTCGGGCACGGCCCACCAGCCAGCGGCACGGCAGAGGGCGGCGGCGGCCTCGAGCTCGTCTGCGCTGCCGCGCGGGTCGAGGTCGAGGGCGCCCAGCTCGCCCAGCACCCGCGCGACGGCGGCGCCGCGCTCGTGCGGTGCGGCCTCGGCGCGCTGCACGAGCTCGTCGCCGCCGGCCGCCTCCAACGCGCGCGACGCCACCTGTCCGTACTCGAGTGCCTCGTCGTTCAGGTCGATGTTCACGAGGCCCCCAGGAGCGAGCGCGACAGCAGGATGCGCTGGATCTCGGTGCTGCCGGACGCGATGGTGGCCGAGACGGAGTAGCGCCAGTGGTCCTCGACAGCCCGGCGGTAGCGGGCGCCGGCCTCGTCGGTGAGCACGGCCCCGTCGACGATGTCCATCAGCACCTCCGCGCTGTCCTGGTCGAGCCTGGTGCCGGCGATGCGGTACGCGGCGGCGTCGCCCGGCGTGATGCGACCCTGCTCCTGGAGCGACACGACCCGGTACGCCAGCAGCCGGGCCCGGCGGGTCTGCACGAGCGTGCGGGCCCAGCGGGCGCGGAGCTCGTCGGGGAGGTCGTCCCACTGAGCCCCGAGGGCACCGGGGGCCTCCTGCAGCAGCCGCTCGCAGCGGGCGTAGCGGGCGATGCCCACCCGCTCGAACGACAGCACCTCCTGCACCACCCGCCAGCCGTCGTCGACGGTGCCGAGCACGTCGGCATCGGTGGCCCACACGCCGTCGAAGAACACCTCGTTCAGGTGGTGCGGCCCCATCATCGTGGCGATGGGCCGGACCTCGATGCCCTCGCGGTCCATCGGCAGCAGGAAGATGCTGAGGCCCTGCTGCTTGCGCTCGGCCTTCGACGTGCGGACGAGCAGGAAGCACCACTGGGCCATCGTGGCGTAGGACGTCCAGATCTTCTGGCCGGTGATGCGCCAGCCGTCGCCGTCGCGCACCGCGGCGGTCTTGAGCGACGCCAGGTCGGAGCCGGCGTCGGGCTCGCTGAACCCCTGGCACCAGATGACCTCGCCGTTGGCGATGGGCGGCAGGTGCTGGCGCTGCTGCTCGGGCGTGCCGTGGCGCATGATCGTGGGCCCGACCCAGTTGACGCCCATGTACTGGGCGCCCCGGGGCTCGTGGTGGGCCCACATCTCCTCGCGCACGGCGGTCTGCGCCCACAGCGAGGCGCCACGCCCGCCGAACTCCTCCGGCCAGGCCATGCACAGCAAACCGCTGTCGGCGAGGACGCGGCAGAAGCGCTGGGCCACCTCGAGGTCGGCCGGGTCGTGCGTGAACGCGCCCAGGTAGCCCTCCGGCGTGTGCTCCCGCACGAGAGCCCGCAGCTGCTGGCGCAGCGCGGCGACGTCGTCCCCCAGGTCGAAGTCCATGGCCGGACGCTACGACCGAACCGCCTGCCCGTGCAATCCTTACAAGGATGGTGAGGACAGAGGATGGCGGTACCGTGCGGGCGATGGCCGGCGCCCCCGACACGACTCCCCCGCCCGGGCGGCGGCGCGGCCGCATCCGCCAGCAGCGGATCGCCGAGACCGTGGCCGCCGAGCTGCGCGCCCGCATCCTCGCCGACGATCCCGGCGACGGCCCGTACCGCCTCCCCACCCAGGACCAGCTCGTCGAGGAGTTCGGCGTCAGCTTCCCGTCGGTGCGAGAGGCCATCCGGATCCTGGAGACCGAGGGCCTCGTCACCGTGCGCCGCGGGAACGTGGGCGGTCTCGAGACCCACCGACCCGACGAGACCTCCGCCGCCTACCACCTCGGGCTCGTGCTCCAGGGCGGCCGGGTGACCCTGCGCGACCTGGCCGCCGGCCTCCAGCTGCTCGAGCCCCTGTGCGCAGCCGAGTGCGCACGGCGGGACGACCGGCTCGAGGTCGTCGTGCCCGCGCTGCAGGCCAGCATCGACGCGTCAGCGGCCCTCGTCGGCCGCGACGTCGAGTTCACCCACGCCTCCCGCGAGTTCCACGACCTCGTCGTCGCCCACACGCCCAACGCCACCGTGCGCTCGGTGGTGCGGAGCCTGGTCGCCCTGTGGTCGGCCCAGGAGGAGGCATGGGCGGCAGCCCGCAGCCGGCGCGGCGACTACCCCTCGGAGGTGCAGGCCGACGAGGTCGTGCGCACCCACCGGCGGATCCTCGACGCCATCCGCAAGGGCCGGCCCGAGGCAGCCGAGCGGGTCGCCCGCCAGCACCTGGCGGCGACCCAGTCGCTCGTCCTGGCCGACGCCGAGGACGGCATCGTCGACGCCGCCGTGGCACGCGACCGGGACGCGTCGGCCGGCGGGCGCCTCTGACGCAGGCCTACCGGGCCGTCCAGCCCCCGTCGACCACGACGGTCTGCCCGGTGACGTAGCGGCCGGCGTCGCTCACCAGCCACAGCACGGCGCCCACCAGGTCGTCGGCTGTCGCCTCGTCGGGCAGCGGGGTGTTGCGGGCCAGCCACGCGCTGCCGCGCTCGGAGTCGTAGAGCTCATCGGTGATCTCGCTGCGGAAGAACCCCGGCGCCACCGTGTTGACCCGGATGCGGTGGCGGGCCCACTGCACCGCCAGCTCCTTGGTGAGCCCCGAGAGCCCGGCCTTCGCCGCGGCGTACGACGCCTGCGGGATCCCGGGCACGCCGACGATGCCGCCGATGGAGGCGACGTGCACCACCGACCCGCCGCCGGCGTCGCGCAGGTGCGGGAACGCCGTCTGGGCCAGGCGGAACGGGGCGACGAGGTTCAGCTGCAGCGTGCGGTCGACGGCCTCGGGCGTCTCGTCTTCGGCCTGGAAGCCACCGACGATGCCGCCGGCGGCGTTGACGAGGACGGTGGGCGGGCCGCACCGCTCGACCACCTGGGGCACCAGCGCGTCGACCTGGTGGCGGTCGAGGAGGTCGCAGGCCACCGGTTCGGCGCCGAGCTCGGCGGCCAGGGCCTCGAGGCGGTCGGCGCGGCGGGCGGCCAGCGCCACCCGGGCACCGGCGCCGGCCAGCGCGCGGGCGATGGCCTCGCCGAGCCCCGACGACGCGCCGGTGACGAGGGCGACGCGCCCGTCGAGGCGGAACCGCCGGAAGGGGTCGGTCGTCGGAGCGTCGGCCATCACACGATGACCGTGCGCAGCCCGTCGACCACCGCCGGGCGCATGGGCTGGGGCTTGCCGGGCGGCATCGTCACCGGCGTCACGACGGCGGCCGCGCCGGGAGGAACCCGAGACGGGTTCCCTCGGCGACCACCGCGACGGCCCGGTCGGCGTCGAAGTCACGCTTCCGGTAGCGAGACTCCATCGCCAGCACCAACGCGGTTCCCATCACGGCGCGGGCGGACACGTCGGGCGACCGCACCTCCTGTCCGTGGCGCTGCGCGACCTCGCTCCACGCCTCGCCGAGCCGATCCATGGCCACGGCGAAGTGCTCCTTGTAGAACCGCCGGGCCACCTTCGGGTCGCCGAAGAGGACGAGGCCGAGCAGGGGGAACGCCTGGTCGAGCGTGCGGATCAGCTGGCGGTACAGGGCGTCGAGCGTCTCGGCCTGACGCTCGGTCGCCGTCGGCTCGTTGGCGTCGACGGACTCGCTCGCTGCGACGAGCGAGTCCACCGCCTCGCGCAACGGTTCCACCACCGCCTCGTAGAAGAGCTGGTCCTTGCTCTCGAAGTGGCGGTAGATGACGCCTTCGCTGATGCCGGCACGGTCCGCGATGGTGCGCATCGTGGTGCCGTTCATGTCGCCGGTCTCACTGAAAGCACGTCGGGCGGCCTTGAGGATCGAGCTGCGGCGCGCCTCGGCGGTCATCCGTTGCCGGCGCGGCGCTCCGTCGTCGGAGGAGCGCGTCGTGTTCCTCGGCATGTCTCCTCCTGGCGGGGCGTGCGGCCAACGAGCTGGGTGAGGCCAGGGTAACCCCGGTGTCCGGCGCCGCAGAGCGATCGGTCACTCGCTTGCCACCACGCGCAACACGGGTTGAGCCGGTGCGACAGACCGCACGACCGTCAGGCCGCCAGCGGCTCAGCGGGCCTGCGCCGTCATCACGGTGGCCCCGTCCTCGCGCACGGCCCGCACCGGCAGCGTCCCGTCGGGCGCCGCCTCGTCGCAGACGAGCGACACGCCCGTGCCGGCGAACGTCGGCGAGGTGGCGCGGAACTCGAAGCGGGAGAGCGGCGACAGCAGCTGCTGCTCGGCGAGGTGGGCGAGCAGCGTGGCCGTGAGCGGTCCGTGCACCACGAGGCCGGGGTAGCCCTCGACCTCGGTGACGTAGGGCAGGTCGTAGTGGATGCGGTGGGTGTTGAAGGTCAGGGCCGAGTAGCGGAACAGCAGGCGCTCGTCGGGCCGCACCTCGAGGCGGGCGCCCGCGGACGGAGGTGCCTCGACCGGCGGGCCGGGCGGGGGAACAGGGTCGGCGGGTGGCGTGCGGTACATCAGCCGCTGCCGTTCGACGAGCACGACGTCGCCGTCCTGGCGGTACGCGTGCTCGACCTGCACCAGCAGGAACGGGCCGGTGCCGCCCTCCTTGTGCTCGGCGTCGACGACCGTGCTCGTCCGCTGCGTGGGCTCGTCGAGGCGGAGCGGACCCGAGCGCACCAGGGAGCCGCCGACGAACATCCGCCGCTCGAGCCCGGCGAGCGGTCCGCTCCCCCGGCCGGCGGGGTGCCCGTCATCGCGCAGGCCGTCCGTGGCGACGGTGGGCGTGAAGAAGGTCCAGATCCACGTGAGCGGCAGGGTGCCCGCGGCGAGCACCGCGTCGTCCAGATCCAGGGTGCGCGCCACCCGCAGCGCATGGGTCCGCGCCAGCACGTCCTCGGCGACGGGAGCGAGGCCGAGGTCCTCGAGGTCGGGCAGGGCGCTCACCGCGCCACGCCCTCCGCCGAGGCCACCACGCCTCGGTCGTGCAGGTCGCCGATCTCCTGCGGCGACAGGCCGAGGACGTCGGCGAGGACCTCCTCGGTGTGCTGGCCGAGCAGGGGGGCCGGCGCCGGCGTCGGCTGCTCGGCGGAGCGGTCGCGGATCGGCGAGCCCGGGACCAGCACGTCGCCGATGCCGGGCTGGTGCAGCTCGTGGAAGATGGGGTTCTGGGTGGAGCACCGCCAGTCCTCGGAGGCGAGCTGGCGGAACGTCTGGTACGGCCCCCACGCCACCCCGTGCTCGTCGAACGCGGCGCGCACGTCGTCGAGCGTGCGGGACTCCACCCACGGCGCGATGAACGCGGCGATCGCATCGCGGGCCCGGAACCGGTCGCCCTCCTGGGTGAGGTCGACCCCGAGGGCGGCCTCGATGGCGGGCAGGTGCGGACCGATGCCGGTGGCCTCGACGAGCGACTGCCACTGCCGCAGCGAGATGGCGACCACCATGATCCGGCGCCCGTCGGCGGTGGGGAAGTCGCGCCCGAACGCGCCGTACAGGTCGTTGCCGGTGGACACCCGGTTCTCGCTCGACAGCTGCGCCTGGGCGAGGTAGCCGAGGTTGGCGACCATGGCCATGGCGATGTCGGCCAGCGAGATCGTGAGGTACGAGCCCTGACCCGTCTGCTCGCGCAGGCGCAGCGCACCGAGCACCGCCAGCGCGGCGTGGAGCCCGGTGGTGATGTCCCACGCCGGCAGGACGTGGTTGGTGGGCCGGTCGTACCCGATGGGGCCGGTGGCGAGGGCGAACCCGCTCGAGGGGTTCACCGTGTAGTCGACGGCGGTCGAGCCGTCGGGGTTGCCGATGATGTTCACGTAGACGAGGTCGTCGCGCCGGGCGCGCAGCACGTCGTCCGCCAGCCAGCCGGACGCGGGGAAGTTCGACAGGAAGATGCCGCACTCCGGTCCGGGGGCGGTGACCAGCGCCTGCACCAGCTCGCGGCCCTCGGGGCTGCGCAGGTCCGCCACCACCGAGCGCTTGCCCTTGTTCAGACCGGTCCAGAAGAAGCTGTTCCCCTTCTCGTTCACCGGCCAGCGGTGGTAGTCGAGCCCGCCGCCGACGGTGTCGACCCGGATCACGTCGGCGCCCAGCTGGGCCAGCGTCATGCCGCCGAGCGGCGCGGCGACGAACGCCGATCCCTCCACGACCCGCAACCCCTGCAGCGGCGATCCGGGCACGGGCCCGCGCTCGGTGGTGCTCATCCGTCCTCCTCCTGGTCCGCCTGCCGACCCCGCGCCACCAGCGCCCGGGCGATCCGGCAGCTCGCCTCGTCGATCATCTCACCGTCGACCAGCACCGCGCCCCGACCGGCCTGCTCCGTGGCCGACTCGTAGGCCGCGAGGATGCGCTCGGCGCGTGCGAGGGCGTCGGCCGAGGGCGTGAAGGCCTCGTCGACCGCCGCAACCTGGTCGGGGTGCAGCACCCACTTGCCGTCGAACCCCAGCTCGGCCGCCCACCGCGCGTCGGCGGCGAGCCCGTCGAGGTCCCGGATGTCGACCCAGGGCCCGTCCAGTGCGCGGATGCCGGCAGCCCGTGCGGCCACCACCATCGCGGAGGCGATGGAGTCGAAGCGGCGCCGGCCCTGGGCGGTGTCGGCGGGCATGCCGAGCGAGGCCGCGAGGTCGAGCGGGCCCAGGGCGATGGCCTCGAGGCGTGCGGACGAGCTGCAGATCGAGCGGAGCTCCTGCACGCCTGCCGCGCTCTCGATCTGCGCATCGATGCCGATGTCGCCGGGCGGCAACCCCGCCGCCTGCTCGGCCTGGGCGAGCACGAGGTCGAGGGCCCGCACCATCCCGGCGTCCTCCACCTTCGGGAGCACGACGACGTCGAGGCGGCCCGCGCTGCCGGCCACGACGGCCTGCACGTCGGCGACCGTCCACGGCGAGGTCCAGTCGTTGACCCGCACCCCGACGACCCGCCGACCCCACTGCAGGGACCGCACGGCCTCGGTCACGACGCCGCGAGCCCGCTCCTTCTCCGACGGGGCGACGGCGTCCTCGAGGTCGAGGATCACCATGTCGGCGCGCAGGCTCGCCGCCTTCGCCAGCATCCGCTCGCTGGAGCCCGGGACGGTGAGGCACGACCGCCGGGGTGCCGTCGCCGACCTACCGGGCATGCCCGGCTGCCTCCGCTCGGCTGGGTCCGCCGTGGGTGCTCGGTGGCCGCGTGGTTGCCTGCACGGACCGCAAGGGTGCCGCGCTACCAGGAGGTAACCGCAAGGACCTGCGGCGGGCACGGCTTTCCCCGCGGCCGGGGCCGTACTAGGCAACGGGCATGGCTGCGCCCCGTCGCCCCCGAGCCGCCACGGCGGAGAAGCGCGAGCGGCTCCTCGACGCAACCGAGGAGATCATGCTGGAGGACGGCTACGCCGCCGTGAGCTCGCGCAGCGTGGCGACCCGGGTCGGCATCAACGCGCCGCTGGTGCACTACTACTTCCCCACCATCGACGACCTGTTCATCGCCGTGCTGCGCCGCCGCGCCGAGCACAACGTGGCCCGCATGGCCGCCGCCCTCGACTCGGCCGAACCGTTGCGGGCGTGGTGGCGGCTGGCGTCGGACCCCCGCGGCACCGCCCTGTTCGTCGAGCTGCTCGCGGCGGCCAACCACCGCCCCGCCCTGAAGCAGGAGGTGGGCGGGTTCGCCCGAGACGTGCGGCGCATGCAGATGGAGCGCCTCGACGCCCTGCTCGACGAGTACGGCATCGACCCCGAGCGGGTCCCTCCCGCCCTCGTGGCGTCCGCCGTGCAGGGGCTGGCGTTCAGCGTCGTGCAGGACCAGGTGGCGGGCTACGAGACGGCCACCGACGAGGCGGCGGCGGCCGTCGACCGGCTGCTGGACGAGCTGGAGGAGCGCCGCCGCCGACGAGCCCGTTGACGCCATGACAGCCACAAGTTAGAACGGGTGTTCAACGTTCGGTGCGGCCGATCGCCGCGCCCGGAGGGGGAGCCCAGCGCATGTCGACCGTGACCGGCACCGACGTCTACTACGACCCGTACGACGTCGAGATCAACGCCGACCCGTACCCCACCTACGCCCGCCTCCGCGAGGAGGCGCCCGCCTACCACAACGAGCGCTACGACTTCTGGGCGCTGTCGCGGCACGAGGACGTCCAGAAGGCGTTGGTGAGCTGGCAGGTCTTCTCCAACACGCGCAGCGACATCCTCGACATCATCAAGGCGGGCGTCGAGCTCCCGCCCGGGGTGATCCTGTTCGAGGACCCGCCCGTCCACACCATGCACCGGGGGTTGATGTCCCGGGTGTTCACGCCGCGGCGGATGGCCGAGCTGGAGGATCAGATCCGCGACTTCTGCGTGCGCTGCCTCGACCCGCTCGTCGGCGCCGACCGCTTCGACGTGATCGGCGACTTCGCCTCGATCCTGCCGATGCGGGTCATCGGCATGCTCCTCGGCATCCCCGAGGAGGACCAGATCGCCGTCCGCAACAAGACCGACGCCAACCTGCGCACCGAGCCCGGCCAGCCGATGGCCGTCAAGCAGGACGAGGTGGCGAGCGGGGCCATGTTCGCCGACTACATCGACTGGCGGGCCGAGCACCCCTCCGACGACCTCATGACCCACCTCCTCGACGCCGAGTTCGAGGACCAGGAGGGCGAGGTCCGCACGCTCACGCGCGACGAGGTGCTCGTCTACACCGCGGTGCTGGCGGGCGCCGGCAACGAGACCACCGGCCGGCTCATCGGCTGGCTGTGCAAGGTCCTCGCCGAGCACCCCGACCAGCGACGGGCGATCGTCGAGGACCGCGGGCTGATCCCGGCAGCCATCGACGAGACGCTGCGGTTCGAGCCCACGGGGCACGCGGTGGCCCGCTACGTGATGGAGGACGTCGAGCACCACGGCACCACGATCCCCGCCGGCAGCGCCATCCTCTTCCTGCTGGCGGCGGCGAACCGCGACCCGCGCCGATACACCGATCCCGACGTCTACGACGTCTTCCGCAAGGACATCCAGCACCTCACCTTCGGCTATGGCCTGCACTACTGCCTGGGGGCCAACCTCGCCCGGCTGGAGGCGAAGGTGGCGTTGGACGAGCTGCTCAACCGCTTCCCGGAGTGGGACATCGACCGCGACGACATGCGCCTCGCGCCCACCTCCACCGTGCGCGGCTGGGAGCGCCTTCCCCTCGTCATCCCCTGATCACCAGGGTGTGACCTCGCACCACCGCCCCTACCGTGGAGCGCCATGCGCCTGATCCTGGTCCGCCACGGTGACGCCCACGCCGGCTTCCACGGGGTGATCGGGGGCGAGACCGGGTGCACCGGCCTCACCGAGCTCGGCCGGGCCCAAGCCGCCGCGCTGTGCGAGCACCTCACGACCTCCGGCCGCGTGCGCGCCGACGTGCTCCTCGCCAGCACCTTGCCCCGCGCCATCGAGACCGCGCAGCTCATCGCCCCGGGCCTGGGCCTCGACATCGCCGGCCACGACCGGGACCTGTGCGAGGTCTTCACCGGGGAGGCCGACGGCCTCACCTGGGCCGAGTACGGCTCTCGCTACGGCTCCTTCGACATGCAGGCCGAGCCCGACCGGGTGTTCGCCCCCGCCGGCGACAGCTGGAACAGCTTCCACGAGCGAGTGCACCAGACGCTCCTGCGATTCGCCGAGGAGTACGTGGGGCAGACCGTGGTCGCCGTGTGCCACGCCGGCGTCATCATGGCGTCGCTGCGCACGTTGCTCGGCATCCCGGGCTCCCACGCCGGTGCCCACCTCCGCCCCTCGAACACCGGGCTCACCGAGTGGGAGCACGACCCCACGATCGACCGCTGGACGCTGCACTCGTTCAACGAAGCTGCCCACCTGCTCACGGTGGCTGCTGGCCCGTAGCTCGGCGACCGAGCGCCTGGAGAACTGGGTAGAGGGCCGGGATGAGCGAACAGGAGCAGCAGCACACGGTCGCCTCCGCGCGGGAGGCCGCCGAGCGGGACGAGCTCGCCGCCTGGGTGGCGGACTTCCTGGCCAGCCCCGGCAGCGACAACCCTGAGCTGGGAGCGCAGCTCGAGCAGGAGCGCCGGTTCTGGGCAGGGCCCGTGCGCCTGCCGATCGAGCAGCTGGCTCGCCTCGCCGGACCGGCGGAACACCCGGTGCTCCGCCCCGTCGACGACGACGAGTGGCGCGACGACGTCTACGACATGGCCGACAAGATCCGTGGCGGCTGGGAGCCGCCGCCCGTCGTCGTCACCTGCCGCGACGGCGACCTGCTGCTCGAGGACGGCAACCACCGGGTGGAGAGCATCCGCCAGGCCGGCCGGGACGAAGCGTGGGCGGTCGTCGGCTTCGACGACCGCACCGACCGCGACGGCTTCCTCGCCGAGCACCTGCCGGGCGACGAGCCCGCGACGCCGGCCACCTCTTCGTAGCGGGACGCGTCACACGCCCTCAGAGGCGTGTGACGCGTCCCGGTTCGGGCGGTGCGCTCAGCGCTTCGCGGCGCGCTTGGCCGGGGCCTTCTTCTTGGCGGCGGACCGCTTCGACGCCGCCTTCTTCCTCGAGGCGCCCGTCTTCTTGGCGGCGGCCTTCTTGCGGGAGGTCGAGGCCTTCTTCGCGGACGCCTTCTTCGCGGCGGCCTTCTTCTTCGTGGCTGAGGCCTTCTTCGCCGACTTCTTGGCCGTGCTGCGCTTCGAGGTCGCCTTCTTCTTGGTGGCGGAGGCCTTCTTCTTCGATGCCGCCTTCTTCGTGGCCCGCTTCGTCGTCGATGCCTTCTTCGTGGCGGAGGCCTTCTTCGCCGCCGCCTTCTTCTTCGTCACAGCCTTCTTCGCCGCGGCCTTCTTCTTCGTGGCCTTCTTCTTCGTGGCCTTCTTGGCGGCGGACCGCTTCGACGTCGCCTTCTTCTTGGCCGGTCGCTTCGCCGACCGGCCGCGCGGCGCCTGCTCGGCGGCCCGCCGGATCGGCTCGTCGAGGCTGCTGTCGCCGCTGAACCAGCCCCGCACCTGGGCGACGAGCTCCTCGCCCTTGGCCTGGGCCTGGGTCAACAGGGAGCTGCTCACCTGGAGCATGGTCATGCGGGCACGCATGTCGCGCGCCCAGCCCAGGTGCTCGTCCTCCTGCTCCTGCACCTCGGCCACCGCATCCCGCAGCGCGTCCCGCAACAGGCCGTTCGGGAGGCGCTCGGCGAGCAGCTCGAGCGCCTCCCAGTTGGCGTGGTCGACGGTCTCGGCCAGCAGCACCGCGTCGAGCATCGCCATCTCGGCGGTCATGGGATCGAGGGCGCCGCTGCCGAGGAAGGTCGCCTCCAGTGCCTTCGTGTCGGCGGTCTCCGTGGCGCGGGCCAGCGGGGACACGTAGGACGGGTTGCCGCCGGCGGTGACGATCACCTGCTCGAGGATCTCGACGTGGCGCATCGTCTCCCGGCCGAACTCCTCGTACCGGGCCCGCAGGATCGGGTTGGCGGTCCGCCCGGCGACCGAGCGGTACAGGTGCGTGCCGCAGCGTTCGTGCGTGAGGCAGGCGCTGAGCAGGTCGGCGACGAAGGCGCCGTTGACGCCGTCGAGGCCGATCTGGGCGGCGAGGTCCTGGTCGGTGACCACTCGATCCGGTTCGGCGTAGACCACGGCACTGGCCTTGGTCGCCGCGCCCGTGTCCTTCGTCGGTGTGAGCGTGTCCATGTCGTCCTCTCAGCTCTGCCGCGTCGCGGGTGCGCGCAGGTCGTCGATCGGGTGCGGACCCTCCGTCTCGTCGCGGTACTCGCGGCCGGCGGCGGCGCGGTTCTGCTCGACCACCTCCTCGCTCGGCACCGACTCGGCGTTGACCGTGTCCTGGTAGGCGAAGTACCGGTGGTCGGGGGGCAGGGTCTGCACGGGCACGTAGTCGAGGCCGTCGGTCCGCAGGTCCACCTGGTCGGCGAGCACCTGGCGCACGTAGTCCTTGTTGGGCTCGAAGGTGACCGGGACGTCCGGCAGCTCGGGCGGGAGGATCTCCTCGGGCTCGACGCCCTCGTAGCGCCGCAGCAGGTCGCACGCGACCTGGAGCTGGCCGATCTCCATGTCGAGGTGCAGCTCCCAGATCGACCGGATGCGCCGGTCCTCCTCGTTCTGGAGCATCGACCAGTACAGGTAGACCTCGTTGTACTCGTGGAACACGAGCTGCTTCAGCCAGCTGTCGAGCGGGTCGAGCAGCGACTCGTAGTGCGTGACGTGCTGCTCCTCGATCAGCGCGATCTCCGCGTACAGCCCACGGGCGATCGGCTCGATCCAGTCGGTCCCGTGGTTCATGTAGAAGTTCATCGTCTGCTGCTCGCCGGCCACGATGGTCATGACGTGCAGCCGCGACAGCGGGTCGACCGTGTGGGTGTCGTAGTGGCCCTTGAGGTCGTCGACCGGGTGGCGGTGCTCGACCGCGGTCGGTCGGCCTGGAGTGATCTCGGTCAGGCTGTCGGTGAGCTCGGCGGCGTGCTTCCCGTCGATCAGCTCGTAGAGGTTGGCGTAGCGGTACAGGTGGTCGAAGTCCTCGAGCAGCGCGAAGTCGAGCGCCTGCTTGAGCATCGGATCAGGCTCGTGCCGGGCGAGCCAGGCCGTGAGGTCGACCGCCACCTGCTCGTACCCGATGGTGGTCTCCAGCGGCGTCTGGTCGCCGGGGTTGAGCCCGTTCACGACCTTCTGCTGGTGGGCCTCCGAACGCCGGCTCATGGCCAGCGCTTGCTTGATCTCGGGGTTGTCGGTGTGCCGCGAGAACTGGTGCGAGAACATGATCGACTCGACCTCGATGCCGTTCATGAGGATCACCCGCGTGCGCGTGTACGGGTGGACCTCACGTTTGTCGAACGGCTCCACGTTCAGCTCCGACCAGTTGCGGAACTGGTCCTCCACGGCGATGCCGGGCTGCTCCAAGGGGTTCATGCCGTCTCCGATCGTCGGTTCGTCGGTCTCTCTCCGAGGTCGCCCGCGCGCAGACGCGCCGCACCTGCGTGCGGCGCGCCGGTGTCAGTCCTGCATCTGCAGCGACGTCTCGGGCAAGCTGCCAACGCTCTTCGCGCATCTGCGGTGCGCCCGGGAGCGTGCCGAGCTTGTCCTCGATGCGGCACCAGTCATCTCTGGCTCCTTTCGTGGACGGCTCGAGGGCCGCCCGACGACGAGGGGACACAGGTGCCCGTCCGGCGTGCTCCGTTCCCGGACCGCCTCCGATGGAGAACCCTCTGCGACGACGCTGCCGTGCCCAGACTCCGCCAGATCCCGCGCAGCGAGGCTCCGGGTTGGCGTCGAGCCGATCGAGCGGGCGCTGCGGTCAGCGCCGCTTCTCGAAGTACGCCTTCCAGCCCTCCGCCGCCTTCGCCAGCTGCGGGTTGGCGTCGAAGACCGGCTTCATCTTCTGCCACGCCTCCTCCTTCTTGTACGGGAGGAACTCACGCGGGAAGTAGCCCTCGTGCGGGCGGTACGCCTTGAGGATCCGGCGGGCCACCGTGGCCTTGTGCACCTCATCGGCGCCATCGGCCAGGCCCATCGTGGGGGCGGACGCGTACATGTCCTGCAGCGGCGTCAGGTTCGTGGTGCCGAGCGACCCGTGGATGTGCAGGGCGTCGAAGGAGATCTCCCGGAGCACCCGGGCCATCGTGAACTTCACGCCGGCGATGTCGGTGCGGGCCTCCTGGGTGGAGGACTGGTCGATCTTCCACGCCGTCTCGAGCACGTAGAGGCGCAGCATCTTGAGCTTCACGTAGGACTCGGCGATCTTCTCCTGCACCATCTGGTGCTCGGCGATGATCGCTCCGTGCGACTCGCGCGACAGCGCGCGCTCGCACATCATGTCGAGGGCGAGATTGCACTGGGCGATGGTGCGCATGGCGTGGTGGATGCGGCCGCCGCCGAGACGCCGCTGGGCCAGCACCTTGGCGCCGTCCTCCGGTCCGAGCAGGTGATCGGCCGGTACGCGGACGTCCCGGTAGATGATGTGGTTGTGGTTCCGGGGCTCGGGCATGATCTCGACGCCGGGCGTGTCACGGGGCACGACGAACATGCCGTTCGTGCACATCACGAACAGGATGTCGGCGACCCGCCCGGCGCTGGTGAACCACTTCTCCCCGTTGATCACCCACTCGTCACCGTCCTTGACGGCGTGCGTCTTGAACAGGTTCGGGTCGGAACCGCCCTGGGGCTCGGTCATGGAGTACGCCGAGAACATCTCCTGGTTGATCAGCGGCTCGAGCCACCGCTTCTTCTGCTCGTCGGTTCCGTAGGCCGCCAGCATCTCCATGTTCCCGGTGTCCGGTGCCGCCGCTCCGAAGAGCTGGGGCGCCGCCGGGTACCGGCCCAGGATCTCGTTCACCAGCGCCAGCTTGAGCTGGCCGAACCCGGGCCCGCCCAGCTCCTCGTCGAGGAACAGCGCCCACAGCCCCTGATCCCTGACCTCCTGCTGCAGCTCCCGCACGTAGGCCTTCACGGTCGGATCAGGGAGCCGGACGGCGTGCGGGAAGACGTGGTGCAGCGGCTCCACCTTCTCCTCGCAGAACCGCTGGATCCAATCCAGCTTCTCCTGGAACTCGGGTTCGGTCTGGAAGTCCCATGCCATGCCCGCACGCTAACGCACGTGCGTTAACCGCGCCTCAGAGGCGGTCGGCCGGGTACCCGGCGTAGGACTCCTTGAAGACGCCCGAATGGAGCACCACGTGGGCGACGAGGTCGCCGCTCGTCGCGTCGGTCACGTCGGTGCGCACCCACTGCGACTCGGTTCGCCGGCTCTGGCTGAGGCCGACCACCTCCCGCTCCAGCACGTAGTCCTGGCCGACGAAGATCGGGCCGTTCACGAGCTTCACCTCCAGGTCGAGGAACAGCCCGATGGACGGACCCCGCACCGGGAACTCGGTGCCGACCTTCTGGGTGAGCACGCTCACCATCTCCATCGGCAGGATCGGCCGGCCCCACGGGTTCTGGTCGGTGGCGTACCAGTCGCTCGGCTCGGTGATGGCGCCGAGCTTCTGCTGCAGCGAGAACGGGTACAGCTCGCCGCTCGGCGTCGTCAGGTCGACCGACGTGGTGACCGGTGCGCTCGACCGGTCGCCCACGGTGATCTGGTCGAGGATGAACAGCTCGCCGGGATCGCCGAGCCGGGCCCGGCGCTCGTCGAGCGCGGTGGGCACGTCGGGGCCCAGCGTCACCGAGCCGGTGAGCACGGGAGTGCCGTCCTCCTTGGTCGCGGCGATCTCGGCGCGGTCGGTGGCCCCGCGGGTGGCGCGGGCGGTGACCGACTCCCCCTCCACGACCATCGTCTGGAAGTGGGAGCTGATGCAGCCGCGCTCGAACCAGGCGTCACCGAACAGCAGGTGGGCCAGCGGGTCGAACTGCGAGAAGTGCGTCGGCCCCTCGATGGGGGCGCCTGTGAGACCGAGGGAGCCGGCGGTCGACTCGTCATGGAGGCTGGCGTGGCCGCCGTAGGTCTGGTCGGCCAGCATCTGCCGGGGCTGGCGCTCGGGGCCCTCCAGGGTGATCGGGGTGTCGAAGGCGTGGTGCCTACGGGGGTCTCTCCTGTCGGGTCGGGGGCGGGCGTTCAGTCGGACAGCGCGGCGATGACCTGGCCGAAGCGCTCGAGGGTGCTCACGGGTGCGAAGTCGGTGAACCAGCACGAGAAGCGGTCGACGCCGCGCTCGTGCTGCTCGTGGAGGTGCTCGGCGAGCTGGTGAGCCGTCCCGATGAGGGCGCGCGTGCCCATCACGGTGTCGCCGAAGCGGCGGCGGAGCGTCTCCACCACCTCGTCGCGGTGCGACTCGTCGGGCAGCAGCGCGAGCCGCAGCTGGGTGGACACGCGAGCCTCGCCGACGCGATCCCGGAGGTCGTCGAGGCGGTGCAGCTCGTGCACCGGGACGTTCCACCAGTCGGCGTGGCGTTGCACGAGCTCGAGCGTGCGCCGCCCGACGCCGCCGATGGTGATCGGGATGCGGCGGGTCGGCACGGGCCGCTGCTGCGCGCCGCGGAGGGAGAAGTGCTCGCCCTCGAAGTCGACGACGTCACCGGTCCAGAGGCGGCGCACGACCTCGAGCGACTCGCCGAGGCGCCCCACCCGCGCCTTCGCGTCCGTCGAGCCCACCCCGAACACCTCGAGCTCCTCGGGCACCGAGCCCCAGCCGATGCCCAGCTCGAAGCGACCGCCGGAGGCGTGGTCCAGCGAGGTGACCTGGCGGGCGAGCACCGCGGGGTGGCGCATCGAGTCGCACAGGACCAGGTGCCCGACCTGCAGCTCCGACGTGTGCGCCAGCACCCACGCAGCCGTGCTCATCGCCTCCCACATGTCCTGGTCCGCAGCCATCGGCGGCGCGAGGTGGTCCATGAACGCGATGCCCTCGAAGCCGGCCGCCTCCGCCGCCTGCGCCCGCTCCACGATGGCGTCGTGGGTCATGCGCATCTGGGGCAGGAAGAGGTGGAACGCCGGCGCCATGCGCCAACCCTGGCACGGCGGCCGGCCATCGCGGGACGGCTACCTTCGCACGGTGCCGATGCGCCTCCCCGTACGCGCCCGTGCCCGTCAGGGCGATCGCCTGCTCGCCGACACCACCGCTGCGCTCCGGGTCGACCGCCCCGGCGAGGAACCGGAGCTGTGGTTCCCCCGCTCCGACCTCGCTCCGGGGGCGCTCGACGGCCGGACCATCGAGGCCGGCGAGGGCGAGCTGGTCGAGCACGCCCGGTTCGCCGCCGACAGCGACATCCTGCTCACCGAGGTGGCCGACGGCGACGACGCTGTCGACGTGGTGCGGTTCCCGAACTGGGGTGACGCGACCGACCTCGTGCAGGTGATGGACGTCGAGCCCGACGGCGACCGCCGCTACGTCAGCGCCGCCCGGGCCGACTGGCGCCGTCCGGTGGTGGAGGGCAGCCAGATCCTCGGCCAGTCCGTCGTCGCGGCGTCCCGGCACGCGCCGGGCCGCCGAGCCGTGGCAGCGTCGATGGTGTTCACCCGCGCCGCGGATGCCCAGGTGCCGTACCACGTGGTCCTCGACCCCGTGCAGGAGGGCCGGTCGTTCACGGCCCTGCGGACGTCGGCCGTGCAGGGCGACCGCACCTGCGCGTTCGGCACCGTCCTGCTCGACGTCACGGCTGGCGACGTGATGCGCCACACCGAAGCCGCTCCGGACGTGCCCGGACCCGACGACGCAGCGCCGTTCGACATGGGCGTCACCGGCCGGGACCTCCGCATCGTCGACGACGCCTACACCGGCGATCCCGACGCGCCGCTCGGACCGCCGGAGCTGTCGACCTGGGTCCGCTTCCGCCGGGTCCCCGACGACCAGGCGATCCACGCCGGCCTCCTCGCCCAGTACACGGGCCACATGTCGATCGCCGCCGCGATGCGACCGCACGCCGGCGTCGGCCAGGACCAGGCGCACCGGACGCTGTCGACGGCCATCAACGTCATCTCCCTGTCGCTCCACGCCGACGTCCGTGCCGACCGGTGGATGCTGTACCACCACCGATCGACCTTCGCCGGCGACGGCATGACGCACTCGGAGTGCCGCGTGTACGACGAGGACCGCACGCTCGTGGCCTCCTTCACCGTCGACGCGATGGTGCGCGGCTTCGGTGATCCCACCAGGGAGGGCGACTACCGCTCCTCGCTGTGAGCGCCGGAGCACCAGCGCGCTCCTACGCTCGTCGGCATGAGCCTCACCTCGGGACGGGGACCGTTCAACGCCGCGCGGGCCGGGTGGTCGTCCCCGGCGCTGCCGGCCGGCGACATCGCCTGGATCGAGCCCCACCCTCGGCGCATCACGGCCGAGCTCGATGGCGCGGTCGTGATCGACACCGAGGAGGCGCTGCTCGTCCACCGGCCGGGCCGCATGCTCGCCTACGCGTTCCCGACCCACGCCATCGGTGACCTGCCGCACCAACCCGAGCCGGAGGCCCCCGGATTCGTCACGGTGCCGTGGGACTCGGTCGACACGTGGTTCGAGGAGGGGCGCCGGCTGGTGACCTACCCCCCGAACCCGTACCACCGGGTCGACCTGCACCCGACCACCCGCCGGCTCACCGTCACCGTCGCCGGCACCACGCTGGTCGACACCGACGACACGCTCATCCTGTTCGAGACCGCGCTCGACCCGAAGCTGTACGTCGACCCCGCCCAGGTCCGCACCGACCTGCTCCGGCGCACCGACACCGTGTCGTGGTGCAACTACAAGGGCTGGGCCACGTACTGGGCGGTCGAGGTCGACGGCAGCGTCGTCGAGGACGTGGCCTGGAGCTACGAGGACCCGCTCCCCGAGAGCTCCGGCATCGCCGGCTTCCTGAGCTTCGACCCCACGAAGGTCGAGCTCGCCGCCGAGCTGCCGCCGGGATCGGGCCGTCCGGGGCGCAGCGCCGAGCGGCCGATACGGTGAACCCACGAGGAGGCGCAGCCGCGCGCTCCTGACGAGGGCATCGCGCACGACGAGCACCGCCGGAGGTCCGGCACCGTGCGAGGACCGATGCCGAACCCGTGCCGCACGGGAGCGAGGATGAGACCGATGGCCCAGCGGGGCAAGCAGAGCTTCGAGAAGCGACAGCGCGAGATGGACCGCAAGGACCGCGCCCGGCAGAAGGAAGCACGGCGCCAGGAGCGGCGTGAGGACGAGGGCGACGACGACGCCGTGGACGAAGCGGCGCTGTACGCCCAGTACGGGCGCCTCGCCGAGCGGCACGCGGCGGGCGAGATCGACGACGAGCGGTTCACCACCCGCAAGCGCGAGATCTTCGAGGCGCTGGGCCTCGACGCCGAGTGAGGCAGGGTTCCGAGCCCCTCCCGGGTAGCCTGGCCCGGTCCGGACACGTCGTCCGGTCTCATCAACAGAATCGATAGATCACTTGGCTACAGGCACCGTGAAGTTCTTCAACGCTGAGAAGGGCTTCGGCTTCATCTCCCGTGAGCAGGGCGACGACGTGTTCGTCCACTTCTCCAACATCCAGGGCGACGGCTACAAGTCGCTCGACGAGGGCCAGCAGGTCGAGTTCGACCTCGCCCCCGGTCGCAAGGGCGAAGAAGCCCAGAACGTCCGCCCCATCTGAGCGGACCACCGACAGATCGACGAGCCGCCGGCCCGAGGCCGGCGGCTCTTCGCGTCCGGGACCGGGATGCCGGGCGATCGGGTCGGCGTGATCGGGTCGGTGTGCTCGGCGCGACGTAGCGTCAGCCACCTGACCGTGCCCGACCCGCTCGAGGAAGCACCCGCTGCACCGCCCACCGGGTCCTTCGCCGCGCTCGCCCACCTCGAGTACCGCCGGCTGTGGGTGAGCGGCTTCCTGGTGTTCTTCGCCGTGATGGCGCAGAACATCGCCCGGGGCTGGCTGGCCCTCGAGATCACCGGGAGCAACGCAGGCCTCGGCGGCGTGCTCATGGGGTTCGGTGTCCTCATGCTGGTCGCGACGCCCTTCGGCGGGGTGGCCGCCGATCGGCTGTCCAAGCGCCTCGTGGTGCTCGCCGCCACCGCGCTGCTGGGGTTCACGAGCGGCGTGATCGGCCTCGCCGTGCTCGCCGACGCCATCGAGTACTGGATGCTCGTGGTGGCCAGCGGCCTCCAAGCGGTCGCGTTCGCCTTCTTCGGTCCGGCGCGCATGGCGTTCATCAGCGAGCTGCTGCCGGACGCCACGGTCGGCAACGGCATCGTGCTCGGGCAGATGAGCGCCGAGGCCAGCCGCGTCGTCGGACCGGCCATCGCCGGCCTGCTGATCGGGGTGCTGGCAGACGGGACGGCCACCGTCTTCCTCCTGTCGGCGGCGCTGTCCGCCGTCTCCTTCGTGCTGTGCCTCACGCTGCCGCCCGGCCACGCCGTGGCGGGTCGACCGGCGCGATCGGTGCTCGGCGAGATCGGCGACGGCGTCGCCTACGTGCGCCAGCACGACGGGCTCCGGTTGCTCGTGCTGACGTCGCTCGGCGTCGTGATCCTCGGCTTCCCGTACATCGCGTTCCTCCCGACGCTCGCCGACGAGATCTTCGACGTCGGCTCCGGGGGCTACGGCTTCATGTCCGCGGTGTCGGCCGCGGGTGCGGTGGTCGCCGCCCTGCTCACCGCCCGGACCGTCGGCCCCGTCCGCCAGGTGCGCGACCTCGGCCGGGCCGGTCTCCTCTTCGGCGCCGCGGTCGTCGTCCTCGGGGCGGCCCCGCACTTCGCCGTCGCACTCGGCGTGCTCGCGTTCGCCGGTGCAGCGGGGCTGTGGTTCCAGACCACCAACCAGTCGCTGCTGCTGTCGATCGGGGCGTTCGAGTTCCACGGCCGCATCCAGAGCCTGGTGATGCTCGGCTTCAGCGGCTTCGGCATCGCCGCACTGCCCCTCGGCGTCCTCGCCGACGCCATCGGCCTGCGGACCACGTTCGCCCTCATGGGCGGCGTCGTCGCGCTGATCAGCCTGCTCTTCGTGCGTCGGTCGGGGCCGGCGCTCGGCCCCTCGCTGCGCACGTTCGAACCGCCCGTGTGAGCGCCGCTCAGCGCTCCCAGTCGACGTCGGGCAGCGTGGCGATCCAGCCCTCGGCGATCCGGTCGCCCTCGAAGCGGTAGGACAGCATCCACGTCACCACGTGCGGCCGACCGGTCTCGATGTTCACTCCACGGCTGGTGGCCCGCACGAACACGACGTCGCCGTCGCGGGCAGCGGCATCGACGGTCGTCACCGGTGCGTGCAGCACCCGCTGGTACTGCACGAAGGACTCCTTCAGCTCCTGCCTGCTGAGCTCCTGCGTTCCGGCCGCGTTGTGCCGCACGTACCGCTCGGCGATGAGCTCGTCGAGCACGGCGACGTCGCTGTCGCGCCACACCGCGTCCCAGAGGCGCTGGACCACCGCCAGCATCTGGTGGGTGCGGTCGGGCGGTGCCATGAGGCGAGCATACGGAGCAGCGGTCGGTGCGCTCCGGATCAGAGCTCGACCCGCCTCCCCACGATCGTGGTGCGCTCCGGGGGGATCCCGAAGTAGTTCGCCGCCGTGGTGGCGTTGCGGCTCATGAAGGCGAACAGGTGCTCGCGCCACGCGGCCATCCCCACCCGGGGGGTGACGAGGAGCTGCTCCGATCCGAGGAAGTAGTCGATGTCGAACGGGTCGATCCCGAGCGTGGCCGCGTCGCCCTCCTGCAGGCCGGTGCAGACGTCCGGCTCCTCCATGAAGCCGTACCGGAGGACGACGCTGAAGATGCCGTCACCGTGGTCGCGCACCGTCGTCCGCTCAGCCGGCGCCACTCGGGGCACCTCGGCGGTCTCGATGGCGGCGACGACCACCTGCTGGTGGAGGACGTGGTTGTGGCGCGTGTTCCCGATGAGGGCCGGCGGTGCGGCGTGGGCGACCGAGAACAGGTACACCGCCGTGCCGGGGACCCGCACCGGCGGCTCGTCGAGCCCGGCGAAGAAGTCCTCGAGCGCGACGCGCGCCTTGCTGATGCGCGCGTTCAGGATCGAGCGGCCCGTGCGCCAGGTGGTGAGCAGGGCGAGGACGCCGGCCCCCACGACGAGCGGGAACCAGCCGCCCGCCGGGATCTTGAAGACGTTGGCGCCGAAGAAGGCGAGGTCGACCACGAGGAACGCGCCCGCCAGCGCGCCCACCGCCTTCGCCGACCAACCGAACCGCTCCCGCGCCACGACGGCGAACAGCACCGTGGTGATCACCATCGTCATGGTCACCGCCACGCCGTACGCAGCGGCGAGGGCGGTCGAGGACCGGAAGCCCACGACCAACCCGATGCAGGCCACCATCAGCACCCAGTTGACCGCCGGGATGTAGATCTGGCCCATCGCCCGGCTCGAGGTGTGGACGATGCGGAATCGAGGGGCGTAGCCGAGCTGCACGGCCTGCATCGTGAGGCTGAACGCACCGGAGATGAGCGCCTGCGAGGCGATGATCGTGGCGATGGTCGCCAGCACCACGAGCGGCAGGACGAACGTCTCGGGCACGAGCCGGTAGAAGGGGTTGTCGATCGCCTCGGGGTCGCCGAGCAGCAGGGCGCCCTGCCCGAAGTAGTTGAGGACGAGCCCGGGCAGCACCACGCCGAACCAGCCGAGCTTGATCGGCCTGGTGCCGAAGTGGCCCATGTCGGCGTACAGCGCCTCACCGCCGGTGACCACGAGGAACACGGAGCCGAGTGCGAGGAACCCCTCGAACCCGTTCTCGAGGAAGAAGTCGACGCCGTACGTCGGGCTGAGAGCCCGCAGCACCGAGGGCTCGTCGACGATGTGGGCGACGCCGAGGGCGGCGAGGGTCCCGAACCAGACGATCATCACCGGCCCGAACACCTTGCCGATGCTGGCGGTGCCCCGGTGCTGCACGGCGAACAGCCCGACGAGGATCACGCACGCGATGGGGATGACCCACTGGTCGAGCGCCTCGGTCGCCACCTCCGTCCCCTCCACCGCCGAGAGGACGGAGATCGCCGGCGTGATCATGCCGTCGCCGTAGAGCAGCGCCGTGCCGAAGAGGCCGACCGTGATGAGCGCGAGGCGGGTGCGGGAGCGCAGGTGCCCGTCAGGGGTCACGAGGGCGGTGAGGGCCAGGATGCCGCCCTCGCCCTGGTTGTCGGCTCGCATCACGAAGACGAGGTACTTGATCGTGATCACGATGACGAGCGACCAGAAGATGAGGGAGAGCAGCCCCAGCACGCTGGTCTCGGTGACGTCGAGGACGTGCCCGTGCCCCTCGAGCGACTCGCGCATGGCGTACAGCGGGCTGGTGCCGATGTCGCCGTAGACGACACCCAGCGCGGCCAGCGACAGCGTCCCCAGTCCTGCCGCGTGGACGGGCTCGGATGACTCCAACGTGATCTTCCCTCTGCTTGCAGGCAGGCGCAGCGTACCGACCCTCAGGCCCGGGGCCCGACGCAGGAGTTGCGCATGGTCCCGATGCCCTCGATCCACGTTTCGAGCACCTGGCCGGGCTGCAGGAACCGCCGTGGCGTGCGCGCCATGCCGACGCCGGCCGGCGTCCCGGTGAAGATCACATCGCCAGGGAGCAGGGTGAGCACCGACGAGAGCTCGGCGACCAGGCTCGGGACGGAGAAGACCAGGTCGCTGGTGCGGGCGTCCTGCACCACCTCGCCGTCCACCGAGCAACCGAGCGCCAGGTCGTCGCGATCGGGGACCTCGTCCGGTGTGACGAGCCACGGACCCATCGGGCCGAAGCCGGGTCGCGACTTCCCCAGCGAGAACTGCATGCCGGCCGCGAACTGCAGGGTCCGGTCGCTGATGTCCTGACCCACGGTGAGGCCGGCGACGTGGCCCCACGCGTCCGCCTCCCGCACCCGCCGGGCGGGCTTCCCCACCACCGCGACGAGCTCGACCTCCCAGTCGACGGCGTCGCCCACGATCTCGATGTCGTCGAAGGGGCCGCTCAGCGAGGTCGAGAACTTCGTGAACGTCGCCGGCACCTCGGAGACGGCCATGCCCGACTCCTCCGCGTGGCTCCGGTAGTTGAGCCCGATGGCGAAGACCTGGCGGGGTCGCGGCACCGGGCACCCCAGGCGCGACTCGTCGAGCTGACCGGTGGCGTCGTCGACGCCGGCGGCCCAGTCGGCGAACGCCGCCCAGTCGTCGAAGGCGGACATCGGGTCGGGGCCGAAGCGACCGCCGGACATCGTCGCGACGTCGGCGACGCCGTCATCCAGGACGAGGGCGAGGCGCCCATCGTGGTTGGCGAGCTTCATGTGACCTCCAGCGTTCGGGTCCCCGACGCTACGTCGCCACGGCTCTGCTCGACCCGGGCAGAGGTCCCCCTCACCGGGAAACGGCGCCCGCGCTGCCTGCAACCCCCCGGCGCGCCTCATGCCGCGCCGTGCGGAGCGCGCTACCGGCGGTTGATGCTGCCCGCGTCCACGGGCAGGACCGTGCCGGTGACGTAGCGGGCCTCGTCCGACGCCAGCCAGGCCACGGCGTTGGCGACGTCCTCGGCATCGACGGCCTCGACGGGGAGGGCGTTCGTGAGCGAGTTGGCCAGCTCGGGGACGTGCTTGATGATCATCGACACGTCGCCGTTGTTCGCCATCGGCGTGCGCACGGTGGTGGGCGCCACGCTGTTGACGCGGATGTTGTGGGGCGCCAGGAAGTTCGCCCACGAGCGCATCAGCCCGACGACGCCGTGCTTGGCGGCGGTGTACCCGAGCATCCCGGCGACGTTCGAGGGGGAGCCGATGAGCCCGCCCGTCGAGCTGGTGAGGACGATGGAACCGCCCGTGCCGTTCTCGATCATCGAGGGGATCGCCACGCGGCCGGTGTTCCAGACGCCCTTGAGGTTGACCCCGATGACCTCCTCCCACTGCTCCTCGGCGGAGGCGAACCCTCCCGGGCCGATGCCTGCGTTCGCCACGACGATCGTGACCGGCCCGAGCTGGGCGGCGCCGTCGTCGAAGGCCTGCTGCAGCGCGTCGACATCACGCACGTCGACGACGTGGGCGATGATGCGCCGACCGAGGTCCTTCACGAGGCGGACGGTCTCGTCCAGGTCCTCGCGCGCCGGCATCTGGTACCCGACCGACTTCATCTGCTCGCAGATGTCGACGGCGATGATGTCGGCGCCGTCCTGCGCCAGCCGGATCGCGTGCGCACGGCCCTGGCCACGCGCCGCGCCGGTGATGAAGGCGACCTGACCCTCGAGCTTCCCCATGCTGCGTGCTCCCCCGTGATCGGAACGGTGGCGCAGGTCTAGCACCGACTTCGAACGGCCGTTCAACTTTTGTCGCCGGTCTACGATGCATCCATGGTTCGGACCGGACGATGCCTGTGCGGCGCGGTGACCTACGAGCTGGCCGGCGACCTCCTCGCCACCGCCGTCTGCCACTGCGACCACTGCCAACGCCAGGGGGGCGGGCCGTTCTCGGTCAACCTCGTGGCCCACGAGTCGCAGCTGACGGTGCACGGCGAGCTGCAGACCTACGTCGAGACCGGCGAGCACGACGACGGCGAGTACGTGCGCCGGCGGTTCTGCCCCACGTGCGGCTCGCCGATCGTCTCCGAGCTGGCGCTGACCGAGGGCGTCGTGGCCGTGAAGGCCGGCACCCTGGACGACCGGTCCGATGTCCGCCCCACCGTCGAGGTGTGGTGCGTCGACCGCCAGCCGTGGGTCGAGCTGCCCGGCATGGTGGCGTCGCTCGACCGGGAGTAGACCCGCTCGCCGAGCCGTCGGCCGGCGGTCAGCGCCTGGTCGCCTCCGCCGGCTGGAAGAGCTCGACCACGTTGCCCGACGGGTCCGAGAGCAGCACCTGCTTGCCGCCTGGCCCTTCGACGACATCGTTCCGGAACGGTGCGCCCGCCTCGCGCAGGCGGGCGACCTCCGCGTCGAGGTCGTCGACGAGGAGGTGGATGCGGTTCCAGCCTCCGGGTCCCGGCGTGGCACCGTCGGACATCGGCCGCCCGGCCGAGCTGGCGGGGCCGCTCAGCAGCAGGCGGAGGTTGCCACGGACGACGTCGGCGAACGCCGGCGCGAAGTCGTTCAGGACCTCGAAGTCGAGGAACTCCGTGTAGAAGGCGATGGCCGCCTCGACGTCGTCGACCATGTAGCGCACGTTCACCAGCTGGGCATCGGTCATGGCATCTCCTCGGTGTCAGGCCGCGGTGGGCCGGGCGGCGATGTCTGCGAGCAGGAACTCGATGCGCGTCTCCAGCTGGCTCGCGAGCTGCTGGAACGTCGGGTAGGTGGCCTCGTCGTCGGACCCGCTGGCGGCGGGATCGGGGAGGCTCCAGTGGCTCGTCACCGGCGTGCCCGGGAAGTCGGGACAGGCCTCCCGGACCCGGTCGCAGAGGCTGATCACCCGGTCGAAGCGCCGTCCGGCGAACACGTCGAGGTGCTTGGACGTCTGCCCGGCCAGGTCGATGCCGCACTCCACTCGCATCACGCGGACCGCGTTCGGGTGGAGGGGCTTCGGATGGCTGCCCGCGCTGCACGCCTCGACGCTCCCGGCGGACCGCTCGCGGAGCAGCGCCTCGGCCATCTGGGAGCGTGCGCTGTTGCCGGTGCACAGGAACAGCACCGACGTGGGTTCGAGCGTGGTGGGGGGCGCCGGCGCCGACCGCAGGCCCGGGTGGAGGGCGGCGCCGACCTCGGCCAGCCGGTCGCGGAACGAGGCGAGCTCGACGGCGTAGTAGGCGTCGCGTCGGTCTGCGGAGCTGCGCCGGGTGGTCACCAGTCCCCGGTCGCGGAGCTTGCCGAGGTGGTACGAGACCAGGCTCTGCGGCTGGCCGACCGCCACCACGAGCTCGTGCACGGTGCGGTCGCTGCGGGACAGCTCGGCGAGCAGCGCCCACCGGAGCGGGTGCCCGACGAGCTGCAGGAACTGCGGCGCATCGACCGCCGGAGCCGGCGTCCCCCGAGCCATGCCACGAGAATAGATCAAACCGGTTCGATGCATCAACGACGTTTTGTCGGATGGACGGCCGCGCACTCCGAAGAGGCACGTACCCCTGGGGCCGATCGCCGTCGCGGCCGGTCAGCCGCCGTGCTGCTCGTGGTCGCCCATCGGTTCGGTCACCCTCGGGTCGGGTTCGTAGCCGGCCGGCCGGGCCGGCAGGCCGTCCCGGTCGCGCACGCCGTCCATCTCGGCGATCTCGGCGCGCTGGTTGCGGGCCATGCGAGCGGCGAGCGCCCTCACCCACGGATCCGACGCCGTGGCTGCGGCGTGCTCGGCCATCGCCATCCCACCGAGGTGGTGGTCGCGCATCAGCGCGAAGAACAGGGCATCGGCCAGCTCGGGGTCGTCGGCCTCCCGGAGCGCCGCGAGCTCCTCGGGCGACGCCATCCCCGGCATGGCGTCCGGGTCGGTGCTCATGCCCATCCAGGTCATGGCGTGATCCGGCCGCTGGTCGATCGAGTACCCCCAGTCGCGCAGCTGGCGGTCCATCGACCCGATCTCGTAGCTCTGGAAGTACAGGATCTCCCGGGCGAAGACCCCAGCCCCTCCGGTGGACCCGTTGTCGACCTGGCCGAGCGAGATCACGACCGCCTGCTGGTGGTGCTGGATCATGTCCTGCAGGAAGCCCACGTCGACGGAGTCGGCTGCGGGCGGACGGTCCGATCGCTCCTTCACGAAGAACACGACGGCGCCACCGAGGAAGGCGAACACCAGGGCCAGCGCCACCGTCTCCGCCAGCGACCGGGGCACCAGCCGGCCGCCCCGGGGGCCGGGGGCGGCGGCTTCGTCCCGAGGCTCGACGTCGTCGGCGTCCATGACCGAACGCTACGCGGGGCCGCACCGGACGACCGCACCGCCGGACGCGCAGAGGCCTCGCGCTCACGGGAGCAGCGCGAGGCCTCCGTCGTACTGCCCTGTTGGGTCAGCGCTCCAGACGATGCTCCCCTACCGCGCGGTAGCACGAGCCCGGCGTGCCAGCACGACAGACGACGTCGTTCGCCATGTGCCTACGGTGGGCCGATGAGCGCGCCCGGCGTCCCCCGCATCCCGCCGGGCGACAAGGCCGACGTCGGCGCGCTGAACTGGCTCATCAGCACCATCGCCGGCCGGGTCGGGGGCACCACGACGCCGAACCTCTTCCTCACGCTGGGCCGGCACCGCCGCCTCTTCCGAGGCTGGCTCCGGTTCGCCGGGCAGATGATGCCCGGCGGCCGGCTCCCCCGCCGGGTGACCGAGCTGGTGATCCTGCGGGTCGCCCACCTGCGCGGCTGCGCCTACGAGCTCGACCACCACGTGCGCCTCGGCCGCCGTGCCGGCGTCACCGCCACCGACGTCGACCGCGTGATCGCCGGCCCCGACGTCGCCGGCTGGACGCCGCGCGAGCAGGCCATCCTGCGCGCCGTCGACGCCCTCCACCGGGAGCGAGATCTCGACGACGCGACCTGGGCGGACCTGCGAACCCACCTCGACGAGCGCGCGGCCATCGAGCTCGTCATGCTGGTCGGGCACTACGAGATGCTCGCCACGACCATCGCCGCGCTCCGCATCCAGACCGACGAGCCCCGCTCCCGCCGTCCCCTCACAGGGGAACGACGCCCGAGCCCCCGGTCGTCCGAACTGCGCCGATGGCTGCCGCCGCGTCCCGGGCGATGGCTGCGACGAGCTGGGCTGCAGGCTCGACACCGGTGATCATGTCGAGGCCCTCCCCCGCCCACATGGGCCGGAGGGAGTGGTCATCCGGCGCCGCACGTCGGTACGCGGCGCGCAGGTCGTCGACCGGCTCCCCGCGCTCGTACGCGTCGATGAGGTCGTTGTGCAGCGCACGCCCGTCGTGCCCCTCGGGCCAGGCGGGCCCCCGGATGATGTCGAAGGCGGGGGTGCGCACGGTGTCCTCGCCCCTGCCCCGGACGAGCGCGTCCGCCTCGGCCGGGTGCGAGATCGCCTCGACGGAGGCGAGCAGCCGGGTGCCGAGCGCGACGCCGCTGGCGCCGAGCACCAGCGCAGCCGCCAGCCCACGGCCGTCGGCGATGCCGCCGGCGGCGACCACCGGGGTGGGGCCCACCCGGTCGACCACGGCGGGCACGAGCGCGATCGTCCCCCGGTCGGGTCGGCCGTGCCCGCCGGCATCGCGACCCTGGGCGACGATGACGTCGGCGCCCGCGGCGATGGCCAGGTCGATCTCCTCGGTGGTCTGGGCCTGGCAGATGAGCAGCGCCCCGGCGTCGTGGATCGCGTCGGCATGGGGCCGGGGATCGCCGAAGGACAGCTGGATGGCCGGCGGCCGCGCATCGAGAGCGAGCCGGAGCGCCTCAGGCCGGCCTTCGAGGGCGAAGGTGATGAAGCCCACACCGACGCGCGAGTCGCCGGCGAGCTCGAGCTCCCGCGCCAGCCAGGCCGGGTCGCCGTAGCCGCCCCCGATCAGCCCGAACGCTCCGGCGTCGGACACCGCGGCGGCGAGGCGTCCGCCGGCCGCGTCGCCCATCGGGGCGAGCAGGATCGGGTGCCGGATCCCGAGCAGGTCGGTCAGCGGGGTGGAGAGCACCTGCGCCACGGGAACGGGATCCACCGTCACCGGTTGCGCTGCGGGGTCGTGCTGCGGGGGAACGCAGCGGCGAGGCGGGCGAGGGACAGGGCAGCCAGCAGCAGGCCGAAGTCGCGCAGGGCGACGTCGTAGAAGTCCGCCATGAGCAGCAGGTTCACGATGATCCCGGCGAGCCAGGTAGCGACCAGGTAGCCGCCGAAGCGGGGCCGCAGGAAGACGACGATCCCGGCGACGATCTCGATGGCGCCGACGAGGTACATCAGCGTGTGGGCGTCGGCGCCCAGCAGGTCGCTGAGCTCCGGGGCGAGGTAGCGATCCCAGTCGGCGAGCACGTGGGCGAACTTGTCGAGCCCGAACAGGATCGGGGCGACGGTGAAGCCGATCCGCAAGAGCCAGAACGCCTGGAACGTCGGATCATCACGCTGGGATCGACGGTGGCCGTCGGCGGCGCGCGAGGGGGTGGGAGCGGTGGTCGATGCGGTGGTGGTCATCGGGGGACCTCCTTGTCGGGTCACCCCGAACGTACGACCGCACTACTCTAAAAGCAAGAAGATTGTTGTTTAGAGGTCACCGAGGGTGGAGGGTCACGCAGCAGCGGCCATCGTGCGGCTCCAGCTCGGCGGTGAGCCCGCACCGGCCGACCTCGGTGACCGTCGAGCGGATGAGGGCCAGGTTCATGTGGCAGATCAGGTCGGTGTGCTCGCCGGCGAGGTAGTCGAACGGGCAGTTCCGTAGCGTGACGCAGCCGGTGTCGTCGGTCGACGGTTCGAAGCCCTGCGCGTCCAGCGTCTCCGTGAGCGCCCGTCGACGCTCCGCGATGCGACGGCCGCGGTTCCCACGCAAGCGGCTGCGGATGGCCTCGGCCCAACGGGCACCTTCCTTGGCGGCTTCGCCGGCGAGCGCGTCGACCACGTCGGCGCCGGTGGTGCGGGACGCGTCGACGGCACGGGCCAGGAGCTTGCCGGCCAGGCGGTAGTCCCGGGGCGGGAGGCTGACGTCGAAGTCCCGCTCGGCGCGGCGGTACAGCTTCGACGGTCGACCGGCGCCGGGTCCGGAACGGCCGGTGAGGCGCCGGTACTCCACCTCGAGCAATCCTTCGGCGGCGAGCCGGTCGAGGTGGTGCGACGCCGCACCGCGCTCGATCCCGGTGGCAGCGGCCGCCTGATCCCGGCTCACCCAGCCGCCGTCGCGCGAGATCGCCTCGTACAGGGACCGGCGGCTCGGCTCGCCCAGGGCGCTGATGGCCTGGACCCCGTCGATCTCGTCGGTGTCGTCCGTCTCGTCATGAGCCATGTCGGCGTCCCCGATCCGTCAGCGTCGCCTTGTTGTGTCGGTTACGTTGATCATAGAAGCGCCGATCGGGAGTAGGTCGGCCGACCGAGGAGCAGCCTGTGACCGGGGAACCAACGGCGCGCACCGGAGCCGGGGACGGAGCGGTCACGGACCCGGACCTCGCACAGCTGGTCCACGACCTGGCCGACGCGGTCATCGTCGCCGGCGCCGACGGGCGCATCGTCCTGTGGAACGCGGCGGCGACCCGCCTGTTCGGCTGGACCGAGGAGGAAGCGCTCAGTCGTTCCCTCGACCTGATCATCCCCGAGCGGTTCCGGGCGCGGCACTGGACCGGCTACGAGCAGGTCATGGCGAGCGGCGAGACCCGCTACGGCACCCAGCTCCTCGAGGTCCCTGCGCTCCACCGCGACGGCAGGACGCTGTCGATCGCGTTCACCGTCACCTTGCTGCACGGTGACGACGGCTCGGTGAGCGGCATCGCCGCCGTCATCCGCGACGAGACCTCTCGCCGGGCGGAGGTGCAGGGCCTGCGTGCCGAGCTTCGCGAGCTGCGCGACGAGCGCGGCTGACTCGAGCGCAACAGCGCGCACGGGGCTGCGCCGATCTGGTGGTTGACACGCGCCACGTTTCTTCCGTACAGATATCTTGTCGTTAGAAACGGAGGGCCGGAGATGGCCACAGCGTTCGTGTTGTCCGGAGGCGGCAGCCTCGGCGCCGTGCAGGTCGGTGTGCTCCAGGCGCTCCACGCGCGTGGCGTGCAGCCCGACCTCCTCGTCGGCGCCTCTGCAGGGGCGCTCAACGCCGCGTTCATCGCCGATCGCGGCCTCACGCGTGACGCGCTCGCCGAGCTCGCCGACGTCTGGATCGGCCTGCGGCGATCCGACGTGTTCCCGTTCGCCCCCAGGCACCACCTGCTCGCGCTGGCCGGCGTCCGGTCCTCGCTCTGCATGCCCACCGGGCTGCGCCACCTCATCGCGACGCACCTGCGGATCGACCGCCTCGAGGACGCCACCATCCCGGTGCACGTCGTCGCCACCGACGTGCTGTCCGGCACCGAGGTGCTGCTCTCCCACGGCGACGCACGAGCCGCGGTCGCGGCGTCCGCCGCGATCCCCGCCGTGCTGCCTCCCGTCGAGATCGACGGACGGGTGCTGTTCGACGGCGGCGTCGCCGACAACACGCCCATCAGCCAGGCCGTCGCCCTGGGCGCCGACCGCATCGTCGTCATCCCCGCCGGCGTCCCCTGCGCCTTGTCGGCACCTCCCCGGTCGGCGCTCGCCACGGCCGTGCACGCGCTCACGTTGCTGATCGAGCAGCGCCTCGTGCACGACGTCGCCGCCCACCACGACCAGGTCGAGATCGTCGTCGCCCCACCGCTGTGCCCGCTCTCGGTGTCCTCGCTGGACTTCCGCCGGGCCCGTTCGCTCATCGACCGGGCTCGGAGCACGGCCGACGCGTGGTTCGACTCCGGGTTCCACCGCCTCCCCCACCCGGAGCGGTTCCTGTCCCTGCACACCCACGACCGTCCCTGCCCCGGATCGGCCGACTGCCACGGAGGTCATGCCGCATGAACGCCCACTGCCGCACCCACGCACCCACCCCGGACCTGCACCTGATCCAGGGCGGACTGGAGGTGGACCTGCCCGCGGCCGAACGCGCGGTGGCGGACCTGCTCGTCGCACTCGGCCAGGACCTCGACGACGAGCACACCAGCGCCACGCCCGGCCGTGTCGCCCGCGCGTACGCGGAGCTGCTCAACCCACGGCCCTTCAGCCCGACGACGTTCCCGAACGACGAGCGCTACGACGAGCTCGTCCTCGCCCGGGACATCCCCTTCCACTCGCTGTGCCAGCACCACCTGCTGCCGTTCAAGGGCGTCGCCCACGTCGGGTACCTGCCCGGCGAGCGCATCATCGGCCTGTCGAAGCTGGCCCGGGTCGTCGAGCTGCACGCCCGCCGCCTCCAGGTCCAGGAGCGCCTCACCCAGCAGGTCGCCGACTGGCTCACCGAGCACCTGCAGCCCAAAGGAGTCGGCGTCGTGCTCGAGGCGGAGCACCTGTGCATGTCCCTGCGAGGCGTGGGCGCCGCCGGCTCGAGCACCACGACCTCGGCGCTCCAGGGCACCCTTCGGGACGACGAACGGTCACGCTCGGAGTTCTTCAGCCTCGTGCGGTGCCGGCCATGACCCGCAACCTCGTCATCGTCGGCGCCGGGCTCGCCGGCGCCAAGGCCGCAGAAGCAGCCCGCGCAGAGGGCTGGGACGGCCGAGTCGTCCTCGTCGGCGACGAACCCACAGCTCCCTACGAGCGTCCCCCGCTGTCCAAGGCCATCCTGCGCGGCGAGGCCGACCCCGGCAGCGCCCGCGTCCACCCTGCGGGGTTCTACCGCGACCACGACATCGAGCTCGTCACCGGCGACGTCGGACGCATCGACGCCCGCTCCCGGCGCGTCTTGCTCGCCGGCGGGGAGCACCTCGACTACGACACCCTCGTCGTCGCCACCGGCGCCGAGCCACTCCGGCTGCCCGCCCCCTGGGATGGCATGTCCGGGGTCCCCCAGCGCCGGACCCTGGAGGACGCGCTCCGCCTCCACGACGCCCTGCGGCGCGCCACGCGCGTGGCGGTGAGCGGCGCGGGCTG
>DASTYO010000104.1:0-4428 GCA_035764875.1 Acidimicrobiales bacterium
GCGCGGCGCCGAGCTGCTCGGCACGGTGGAGCAGGTGGGACCGGCTCCCCGCACGCCCGACGCCGGCGACCCGGCCGTGGAGGAGCCCGAGCGGCTGTTCGGCGAGAAGTACACGGGCGGCACGTTCATCGTCGACGGCGCGCACGCGTGGCTCCGCCTTCGACCGAGCAAGGTCGCGAGCTGGGACTTCCGCAAGCTGGGCGGCGGCTGAGCCACCGGGGTCCTACGACGCGCCCCGGGGCACCTCGCGGAAGGGCACGTCCCGGTCGAACGAGCGCTCCCGCGGCATGCCGAGCACCCGCTCGGCCACCACGTTGGCGGCCATCTCGGTGGTGCCGCCGCCGATGCAGCCGACCTGGCGCATGAGGAAGTCGTTGCCGGTCTCGGCGAGGTCGCCGTCGTCGTCGTCCCACGCCGCGCCGTTCGAGCCGGCGAGCTCGAAGCCGATGGTCATGCGCCGCGTGCCCGCGATGGCCCCGAACAGCTTGGCCGCCGCCGCGATCTGGTCGCTCACCGCACCGCTGGCGATGCCCGTGGCGACCCGGCGCGACAGCGCGCCCACCGCCAGGTTCAGCATCGTGGCCTCGCCGACGAGCTCGCGGGCGGCGGGGTCATCGGCACGGCCGGCCTGGCGGGCGAGGTCGAGCATCGACCCGCCCCCGTCGCCGACCCGAGCGGTGCCCACCGGGATCGTGACGTACGGCGAGTTGTAGAGCATCCGCTCGTGGAAGAGCCACCGGGTGACGACGGTCCAGCCGTCGTCGACCTCGCCGACCCGGTCGGTGTCCGGGACCCGCACGTCGGTGAAGAACTCCTGGCAGAACTCCTTGTTGCCGTTGAGCATCTCGATGCGGTGGACCTCGATGCCCTCGCGGTCGATGGGCACCATGAACACGGTGAGGCCCCGGTGCTTCGGCACGTCCCAGTTCGTGCGGGCCAGGCACAGGCCCCAGTCGGACCACCAGGCGCCGGTGGTCCACACCTTCGAGCCGTTGAGCACCCACTCGTCGCCGTCGCGCACCGCGGTGGTGGTGACCCCGGCGAGGTCCGAGCCGTTCCCGGGCTCGGACAGGAACTGCATCCAGATCTCCTCGCCCCGGAGGATGGCGGGGACGTGGCGCCGCTTCTGCTCGTCGTCGGCGAAGTCGAGCAGCACCGCCATGCACGGGTTCATCGTGGGCGCCTGGAAGCGCATCGGGTACTCGTAGCCGGCGAGCTCCTCCTGCAGCACCTTCTGGTGCGCGGGTGTCAGCCCCTGGCCGCCGTACTCCTGGGGCACGACGACCCCGGCGAGGCCGCCCTCGAACAGGATGCGCTGCACCTCGCGGTCGCGGGCCACGCCGGCCAGCTCGTCCTCGTCGCTGCGGTCGCGCAGCGACACGACGCGGGCACCGACGTGCTCGAGGTTGGCCCGGATGTGGGCCCGGGCTCGCTCGCGGAACGCGTCCAGGGACTCGATCTCGGTCTCGCTCATGCGGCTTCCTCCCGCTCGATCAGGTCGACGATGCGGCGGCGGTGCTCGCTCGGCGTGCCGAACAGCGCCCGGTCGACGGTGTGCCGGCGCAGGTACAGGTGCAGGTCGTGCTCGTAGGTGACGCCGATGCCGCCGTGGAGCTGCACGCAGTCCTGGAGCAGCTCGGAGCCGTACTCGCCGATGAACGCCTTGGCCGCGCTCGCCAGGGTGGCCGCCTGCGGCCCGCCGGCCGCCACGGCCTCGGCCGCCTCGTCGCCGAGCGCGTGGCCGGCCTCGAGCCAGGACTTCATGTGGGCGAAGCGGTGCTTGAGCGCCTGGTACGAGGCGAGCGGCCGGCCGAAGGAGTAGCGGTCGAAGGACCACTCGACGGTCATCTCGAACGCCCGCTCCATGGCGCCGACCGACTCGGCGTTCAGGAGCACGAGGGCGTGCTGGAGCTGGCGCTCGACGTCCTCGTCCGCCTTGCCGACCTGGCCCAGCACGCTGGTGGCCGGCACCCGCACGCCGTCGAAGCGGACGGCGCCGAAGCGCCGCGTGAGGTCGACGCTGCGCAAGGGCGTGATCGTGACGCCCGGCGCGTCGGCGGGTACCACCACCTGGGTCAGGCCGTCCCCGGTGCGCCCCGTGACCAGCAGGTGGGTGGCGGCGGTGGCCGCCTCCACCGGGCGCTTCACGCCGTCGAGCACGAGGGCGTCGCCGTCGGGGCGGATCTCGAGGGCGACGTCACCGAGCCCCGCGCGCGGCTCGGCGTGGCACCAGGTGGCGACGGCCGAGCCGTCGAGCAGGCGGGCGAGCAGGTCGAGGTGGGCGCTGGCGGCGCTCAGGGCGCCGGCCACGACGTTGGTCGCCACCAGGGGACCGGGAGCTGCGCGCCGGCCGAACTCGTGGGCGACGAGGGAGAGGTCGACCAGGCCGCTGCCCGAGACCGAGCCGCCGCCGTGGTCCTCGCCGACGAGCAGCGAGGTCCACCCGAGCTCGGCGCCCCGCCGCCACAGCGCAGGGTCGAAGCCGAGGTCGTCGTGCCGCAGCGAGCGCACCGCCTCCACCGAGGCGTGGGCATCGAGGAACCGGGCCGTGGTGTCGCGGAAGAACTCCTGGTCCGACGTGAGCTGCAGCTGCATGGGCGCCCCCTCCTGTCTGTCCGCGGGGCGGCGCCGGCGGCCGGGCCGCTGGCGGACGAGAACGCCACCCGCGCTGTGCGGAGACAGTAGTCTCGTGACATGAGAACGGTCGTCATCGGGGCGTCCAGCGGCCTGGGCCGCTGCGTCGCCGTCGCGCTGGCCGCCCGGGGGGATCAGGTCGCCATGCTCGCCCGGCGCAAGGACCGCCTGGACGAGGCCGCCGCCGAGGGGGGACCCACCGCCGTCGCCATCGAGTGCGACGTCACGGACGCGGCGTCGTGCACGTCGGCGGTCGAGCAGTCCGCCGAGGCCATGGGCGGCATCGACGCCATGGTGTACACCACCGGCATCGGCGTGCTCCGCCGCATCGAGGAGCTCTCCGCCGAGGACTGGACCAACAGCTTCGCAACCAACGTCATCGGCGCATCCATCGCCACCGCGGCTGCGCTGCCGTTCCTCAAGCAGTCGCAGGGCACCGCCGCCTACTTCTCCTCGATCAGCGCGTCGATGACCCCGCCGTGGCCGGGCCTCGCCGCCTACGTGACCTCCAAGGCCGCGCTCGACAAGCTCGTCGAGGCCTGGCACACCGAGCACCCCGAGGTCGGCTTCACCCGCATCACCGTGGGCGACTGCGGCGGCGGCGAGGGCCCGAGCGCCACCGGCTTCGCCGACGGCTGGGACCGCGAGCTCGCCGGCGACCTCGTCACCACCTGGTACACGCGCGGCTACATCGCCGGCGCGCTCATCGACGTCGACGAGCTGGTCGACACGGTGAGCGCCGTGCTCCACCGGCGGCCGAGCGCCCGCATCCCGTCGGTGGTGGTGGTCCCCCGCCTCCCGCTCACCGAGTAGCTGCTCGTCGCACCGCCGACCGCGGCGTCCGACCGATGGCCGAGGGAAAGAGCCCGATTGTTCACAATCGGAACATCTTCCCCTTCCTGGCGAAGAACGCTATTCTCGCGAACCGACCAACCCGTGCGAACGGTGCGGGTAGGAGGAAGGTGACGGCGCGTCGAAGTATGGAGCCGTCAGTTTGTGAGTGAATGCTCGCATCGTCGACCGGGGTCGGGCCCCGGGGTCTGGGGGACGGATGTCCGAAGCACGCACCGACCGCGGGCCGACCGCGGGACCCGCGCCACGCCGGCGTCGGGCCCGTGCCGGCGTCGTCGCCGCGTGCGTCGGGATGCTCCTGGTCTCCGCCGCGTGTGGCGCCCGGTGGGACGAGGCCCAGCGCGAATCGGTGCTCACCCGCAGCACGGGCGGCCAGCAGCTCGCCGCCGGCGGCGTCGGCGAGGTCGGCGGTGCGACCACGAAGACCACCACGAAGGGAGGCAGCGGCCAGGTCGCGGGCGGCGTCCCGTCCACCGCGCCGGGCGGCGGCGCCACCGGCGGTGGGAGCACCCCGGCCGGCGGCGGCAGCGGTGGTGGCGGCCAGGCGACCGGGGGCGGCGGCGCACCCGCGGCCGAGGGTGCGAAGCCGTGCGCGGCCCCCTCGGATGCACCGGGCGTCACCGACACCACCATCACGCTCGGCAGCATCTCCACCCTCTCCGGCGCCGTGCCGGGCCTCGGCGCGAGCTCCGAGGGCGCGGCCCGGGCGTACGTCGCCTACCGCAACGCCACCGGTGGCGTCTGCGGCCGTGAGCTGGTGCTGAAGACCGCCGACGACGGCATGGACAACGCCCGCCACCGCTCCATCGTCACCGAGATGAACGAGCAGGTGCTCGGCCTCGTCGGCGGCCTCGCCGGCGGCGACGCCGGCAGCGCCGGCACGGTGGACGAGCTCGGCATGCCGGTGGTCAACGTCGCGATCTCCAAGCCCTTCGACGACGC
>DASTYO010000105.1:0-2098 GCA_035764875.1 Acidimicrobiales bacterium
AGAGGGCGACGGGCGAGCCGTCGTTGGTCTCGACGAAAGGCCGCGGCCACGAGGTCTCAGCCCGGCTCGGTGGCGGTCGCGTCGGCGCCACCCTCGGTGGACAGGTCGAGCACCTGGAGCGCGAAGCGGGCGTCGAGCAGGTCGTCGAGCCGGTCCGGATCGATGGCCGAGATGCTGCGGATCTTGCCCAGGCGGTACCGGACCGTGTTCTCGTGGACGCCGAGGTCGCCAGCCGTGGCCCGGATGTGCCCGCCCGACGCGAGGTAGGCGCGCAGCGTGTTCAGCAGGTCGCCGCTGGCGTCGCCGTCGTGGGCGACCAGCGGCTGCAGCAGGTCGTGGGCGAAGCGCACCGCCTCGCGCCGGCGGCCGTCGCCGGTGAGCAGGCGCAGCATCCCGAGGTCGGTCTGCAGGATCACCGCGGTGCGGCGGCCGAGGGCGGCGAGCAGGTCGATGGCCTCGGCCAGGTCGCGGTTGGTGGCGGCGTAGTCCTCCGGGTGCCGGCACACCGGCGACAGGGCGGCCCGCCCCAGCGGCACCGAGGGGTGCGGCGCCGCGAAGGCGGCCTCCAGCGCGGCCCGCATCCGCTCGAGCGCCGGCGCGGTGTCGTCGTCGAGCGGGCCGAGCAGGAACACGTCGGCGCCGGGCACCGAGATCGACGCCACGCAGGCCACGTGGGCGCTCCGCCTCACCACCGCGCCGATGGCCTCGCGCTGGGCGGCCCGCGACCGCTCGCCGTCGGCGCCGGGCTCGTGGGCCACCCGCAGCACGACGTGGGGCTGGTCGAGGTCGACGCCGAACAGCGGGGCCCGCCGGGCCAGCACCGCCGGGTCGCGGTCGCCCTGCAGGAGGTCGGTGAAGAACCCCTCCCGGGCCTGGCCCTCGGCCGCCACCGCCCGCCGCTCGCTGAGCATCGCCAGCGACAGGACCGTGGCCCCGTGCTCCACGACCTTGAGGTCGATGGTGTTGATGCTCTGGCCGATCTCGATGACCTCGACGTAGCCGGCGAGCGATCCCTCGATGCGCAGCGGGCTGATGACCCGGCGGGCCGTCAGGCCCACGTCCATCGACGGGGCGATCACCACCGACGACCGCTCGGGCCCGAGGTTCGCCAGCTGCCGCAGGAACCAGGCCGAGCGCACCGCCTTCTCGGGGAGGCGGGGCGGCCGCTCGGAGCCGAGGCGCTCGGGGGCGCCGTAGGCGACGTCGACGAAGGACTCGTTGTAGACCACGACAGGCTTGTCGACGAGGGTGACGAGGCGCTGCACGATGGCCCGCACGTCCTCGCCCGAGACCACCGCGTTGGTGAGCTCGGCGTGGATGTGGCTCAGCCGCTCCAGCACGTTGCGCTGGCGCTCGATGATCGAGGTCCGGCGGGTCAGCTGGCTCATCAGCCAGGCCCGGCGGATGGCCAGGGCGGCGAGGCGGGCGAAGGTCTGGGCGACCTCGATCTCCTCGTGGCTGTAGACGTGCTCGTCGGCCAGGTTGTCGAGGTAGATGGCGCCGATGACGTCGCCGTCGAACACCAGCGGCACGCCGAGGATGTCGCGGATGTCGAAGCGGCGCACCAGCAGCGGCTCGAGGCGGCCGTCGCGCGCCGCGTCGAGGACGAGGATCGGCTCCCGCCGGGCGATCAGCTCCTGGGTGAACAGGTCGCGCTTGCCGCCCGACACCAGGCGCTTGATGCGCTCGTCGATCGAGTTGTCGTAGGAGTGCCCGACCTGGCCGTGGAGCATGCCGTCGTCGCCCCGCAGGAAGATCGAGCAGCGGTTGACCTTCACCAGGTCGCAGATGCGCCGGGCGGCGAGGTGGAGGATCTCGTCGAGGTCGTTGGTCTCGGCGGTCCGCACCGCCACCTCGATGAAGGCGTCGAGGGTCTCGCGGTACCTGCTGGCCGGCGGGTCGATGTCGATCTCGTCGATCAGGTCGGCGATGTCGGTGAGCATGGGGATCCCCTGGCCATCTGCCTGTCGGACCGTCACGACCGGGGCGGGGCCTCGAGCAGGTCGTACTCGGGCTCGTCACCGACGAAGATCGTCTCGCTCACGTAGCTGGCCGCCGCCGTGCCCTCCTGCTTCGGGGCCCACGGCGCCGGGGTGAA
>DASTYO010000106.1:0-6913 GCA_035764875.1 Acidimicrobiales bacterium
GAGCCTCGGCGGCGACGACTGGGATCAGCGGGTCATCGACTGGCTGGTCGACCAGTTCAAGGCCGCCCACGGCGTCGACCTGAGCAAGGACAACATGGCCCTGCAGCGCCTGAAGGAGGCCGCCGAGAAGGCCAAGATCGAGCTGTCGCAGGTCCAGTCCACGCAGATCAACCTGCCGTTCATCACCGCCACGCAGGAGGGCCCGCTCCACCTCGACGAGCAGCTCACCCGGGCGAAGTTCCAGGAGCTCACGGAAGACCTGCTCGACCGCTGCAAGAGCCCCTTCGAGCAGGCCATCAAGGACGCCGGCCTCTCCAAGGGCGACATCGACCACGTCATCCTCGTGGGCGGCTCCACCCGCATGCCCGCCGTCACCGACCTGGTGAAGGAGTTCACCGGCAAGGACCCGAACAAGTCGGTGAACCCCGACGAGGTCGTCGCCATCGGCGCTGCGGTCCAGGCCGGCGTGCTGAAGGGCGACGTCAAGGACGTGCTCCTGCTCGACGTCACCCCGCTGTCGCTCGGCATCGAGACCAAGGGCGGCGTGATGACCCGCCTCATCGAGCGCAACACCACCATCCCAACCAAGCGCACCGAGGTGTTCACCACCGCCGAGGACATGCAGCCGTCGGTGGAGATCCACGTGCTCCAGGGCGAGCGCGAGATGGCCGCCTACAACAAGACGCTCGGCAAGTTCCAGCTCGTCGACCTGCCCCCGGCCCCGCGTGGCGTGCCCCAGATCGAGGTCACCTTCGACATCGACGCCAACGGCATCGTCCACGTCTCGGCCAAGGACCGGGCGACCAACAAGGAGCAGTCGATGACCATCACCGGTCAGAGCTCGCTCGCCAAGGACGACATCGAGCGCATGGTGAAGGACGCCGAGGCCCACGCGGAGGAGGACGCGAAGCGCCGCGAGGAGGCCGAGGTCCGCAACCAGGGCGACACGCTCGTGTACCAGACCGAGAAGCTGCTCAAGGAGCAGGGCGACAAGCTGTCCGGCGACGAGAAGCAGAAGGTCGAGGACGCGCTGGCGTCGCTGAAGAGCGCCCTGTCCGGCGAGGACATCGGCGCCATCAAGGACGCCACCGAGGCGCTGATGACCGCGTCGCAGGAGTTCACGCAGAAGCTCTACGAGTCGGCCGCCCAGGCCGAGGGCACGGGTGCCGCCGCCGGCGGCGCCGGTGCGACGTCGGCCGACGACGACGAGGTCGTCGACGCCGAGATCGTCGACGAGTGATCGACGTGAGCGACCACGACGACATCACCCCGGCAGACGACCGCATCGACGACCCCGCCCACGTGTCCGAGGAGCTCGCCTCGGACGCGGCGGCGGTCGCCGAGTCGGTCGAGGCCCACGCCGACGCCGACCACCACCTCGGCGACGAGCCGCTCGAGTTCACGCCCGAGCAGATCGACGCCCTGGTGGCCGAGCGCGACGAGTTCCTCGACGCGTACCGGCGCACCGCGGCCGACTTCGACAACTTCCGCAAGCAGTCCCAGAAGCGGATCGCCGACGAGGTGGCCCGCGCCCAGGGCGGCTTCGTCGAGCGGATGCTCCCGGTGCTCGATGCCATCGAGGCGGCCAAGGCCCACGCCGGGTCCGAGGACGCCTCCGGCGTCGAGGCGGTGTCGAAGGCGCTGTTCGGCTTCCTCGAGAAGGAGGGCCTCGAGCGGGTCTTCCCGGACGGCGAGCCGTTCGACCCCAACCTCGCGGAGGCCGTGATGCACGAGCCCGGCGAAGGCGAGCCCACCGTCGTGGAGGTGCTCCGCACCGGCTACCTGTGGAAGGGGCGGGTCATCCGCGCCGCCATGGTGAAGGTCGCCGGCTGAGCGAACGTTGTCCGACGAGGGGACGGAGGAGGTGACCGGTGGCCCCGCAGCGTGAATGGTTCGAGAAGGACTACTACAAGGTGCTCGGGGTCTCGGAGTCCGCCACCAAGTCCGAGATCACCAAGGCGTACCGCAAGCTGGCGCGGGAGAGCCACCCCGACCGGCACCCCGGCGACACCAGCGCTGAGGAGCGGTTCAAGGAGGTCTCGGCGGCGTACGAGGTGCTCGGCGACGACGCCAAGCGCAAGGAGTACGACGAGGTCCGCAAGATGGGGCCGCTCGGTGGCATGGGTGGCATGGGCGGCCAGCCCGGTGGCGGCGGCTTCCGGTTCGAGGACGTCGGTGACCTCGGCGACCTGTTCGGGGGCCTGTTCAACCGCACCCGCGGCGGCGCCGGCGGAGGTGGCCGTGCCCGGCGCGGAACCGGCCCCCAGCGGGGCCCGGACCTGCAGTCCGAGCTGCACCTGAGCTTCGACGACGCGTTCCAGGGCGTCACCACCGCCGTCCACCTCACCTCGGAGGCCGCGTGCTCGCGGTGCGCAGGCAGCGGCGCCGAGCCCGGGTCCCAGCCGCTGGTCTGCGCCACCTGCGGCGGCCGGGGCGTGATGGACGACAACCAGGGCTTCTTCTCGTTCTCCCAGCCCTGCCCCACCTGCCAGGGCCGGGGGACCATCATCGAGGACCCGTGCAAGAACTGCCGGGGCTCGGGCATCGAGCACCGGCCCCGCGAGGTCAAGGTGCGGGTGCCGGCCGGCGTGCAGGACGGCCAGCGCATCCGGCTCAAGGGCCGCGGCGGTCCCGGCCGCAACGGCGGGCCGCCCGGCGACCTGCACGTCATCGTCCACGTCGCGCCCCACCCGATGTTCGGGCGCTCGGGCGACGACCTCACCATCACGGTGCCGATCACCTTCGCGGAAGCCGCGCTGGGCGCCGACGTCCAGGTGCCCACCCTCGACGACGGGCCGGTCAAGATCCGCATCCCCGCCGGCACCAAGTCCGGCCGCGTCTTCCGGGTCGCCGGGCGGGGCGTCGCCCGCAAGGGCAAGACCGGGTCGCTGCTCGTCACCGTCGAGGTCGCCGTCCCGGCCAAGCTCTCCAAGGAGGAGCGCAAGGCCATCGAGGCGCTCGCCTCGCTCGAGACGGAGTCGCCCCGCAAGCACCTGGGCGTGTGATCGAAGGAGGGACCGCCATGCCGAAGGACCAGACCCAGAGCCGACGGACCGCCCGGGCCGTGTACGTGATCTCCGTCGCCGCCGAGCTCGCCGGCGTGCACCCCCAGACCCTGCGCATCTACGAGCGCAAGGGCCTCGTCGACCCGGCCCGCACCAGCGGCGGCAGCCGCCGCTACTCCGATGCCGACATCGAGCAGCTGCGCCGCATCTCCGAGCTCACCGACGAAGGGCTCAACCTCGCGGGCGTGAAGAAGGTGCTGGCGCTCGAGGCCGAGATCGATCGGCTGCGGACCGAGCTCGCCGAGGCCCGGCGGGCGGTGGGCGAGGCCGTGGAGTCGACGCATCGCCAGTACCGGCGCGACCTCGTGCCCCTGCGCCAGGAGGTCACGGTCTTCGGGCGGGTCGACCTCCCGAAGCGCTGATCCAAAGTTGAGTGTTCCGTTGTCAGGTTTCCTGAGCGGGGGTAGACTGCCGCCATGCCGTTGGACCCGAACAAGTGGACGCTGAAGACGCAGGAGGCGTTCTCGGCTGCGGTCGAGCAGGCCAAGTCGCTGAACAACCCCGAGGTCACCGCTGACCACCTGCTGGCCGCGCTGCTGCGCCAGACCGACGGCGGCATCGCCCTGCCGGTCCTCGAGAAGGTCGGCGTCGACCACCGCCACGTCCGCAACGCGGCCGACGAGGCGGTGGCCAAGCTGCCCAAGGCCTACGGCGGCTCCGAGCCGCGGCTCTCCCGTGAGCTGTCGAACGTCATGTCGGCGGCCGAGGCGGCCAAGACCGAGCTGGGTGACGAGTACCTCTCGGTCGAGCACCTGCTGCTCGCCCTCACCGAGAAGCTGGGCGTCACCAAGGACGAGCTGCTGCACGGCCTGCGCGAGGTGCGGGGCAGCCACCGGGTCACCAGCCAGAACCCCGAGGAGCAGTACCAGGCCCTCGAGCGCTACGGCCGCGACCTCACCGCCGCCGCCCGGGCCGGCAAGCTCGACCCGGTCATCGGCCGCGACGAGGAGATCCGCCGGGTCATCCAGGTGCTGTCCCGGCGCACCAAGAACAACCCGGTGCTCATCGGCGAGCCCGGCGTCGGCAAGACCGCCATCGTGGAGGGGCTCGCCCGGCGCATCGTCGAGGGCGACGTGCCCGAGACGCTGAAGGACAAGAAGGTCGTCGTCCTCGACGTCTCCGCCATGGTCGCCGGCGCCAAGTACCGCGGCGAGTTCGAGGAGCGGCTGAAGGCGGTGCTCAAGGAGATCACCGACTCCGAGGGCCAGATCATCACCTTCATCGACGAGATGCACACGGTGGTCGGCGCCGGCGCATCCGAGGGCTCCACCGGCGCGGGCGACATGCTCAAGCCGATGCTCGCCCGCGGCGAGCTGCGCATGATCGGCGCCACCACCCTCGACGAGTTCCGCAAGTACGTCGAGAAGGACCCTGCGCTCGAGCGCCGGTTCCAGCAGGTGTTCGTCGGCGAGCCGTCGGTCGAGGACACCGTCGCCATCCTGCGCGGCCTGAAGGAGCGCTACGAGGTCCACCACGGCGTGCGCATCCAGGATGCCGCCCTCGTCGCGGCGGCCGCGCTGTCCGACCGCTACCTCACCGGCCGCTTCCTGCCCGACAAGGCCATCGACCTCGTCGACGAGGCGGCGTCGAAGCTGCGCATCGAGATCGACTCGCTGCCCACCGAGATCGACGTGGTCGAGCGGCGCATCCGCCAGCTCGAGATCGAGCGGGTCGCGCTGGCCAAGGAGACGGACGAGCCGTCGCGGGCCCGCCTGGCCGACCTCGACGAGGAGCTCGCGAACCTGCGCGAGGAGCGCGACGGCATGCTCGCCCACTGGGACCGCGAGAAGCAGGCCATCGGCGAGATCCGCACCCTGAAGGAGGAGCTCGAGGGCCTGAAGGAGCGCCTCGAGCGCGAGCAGGACCTCGAGAAGGCGGCCGAGATCCGCTACGGGCGCCTCCCCGAGCTCGAGCGCCAGGTCGAGGAGGCCACGAAGCGCCTCGCCGAGCTGCAGTCCGGCTCCCGGATGCTGAAGGAGGAGGTCGACGAGGAGGACGTCGCCGAGATCGTCTCCCGGTGGACCGGCGTGCCCGTCTCCCGCCTGATGGAGGGCGAGATGGCCAAGCTCGTCCGCATGGAGGAGGTCCTCCACCAGCGCGTCGTCGGCCAGGAGGAGGCGGTCGCCGCCGTCGCCAACGCCTTCCGCCGCAGCCGGGCCGGCCTCTCCGACCCGCACCGCCCCATCGGCTCGTTCCTGTTCCTCGGGCCCACGGGCGTCGGCAAGACCGAGCTGGCCCGAACCCTGGCCGAGTTCCTCTTCGACGACGAGCGGGCGATGGTCCGGGTCGACATGTCCGAGTACTCCGAGAAGCACTCGGTGGCCCGCCTGGTCGGCGCCCCTCCCGGGTACGTCGGCTACGAGGAGGGCGGCCAGCTCACGGAGCTGGTGCGGCGCCGGCCGTACTCGGTGGTGCTGCTCGACGAGCTCGAGAAGGCCCACCCCGACGTGTTCAACATCCTGCTGCAGGTGCTCGACGACGGGCGCCTCACCGACGGGCAGGGACGCACCGTCGACTTCTCCAACACCGTGCTGATCATGACCTCGAACATGCCGGGCGACCCGCGCGACCACCTGCGGCCCGAGTTCGTGAACCGCATCGACGACATCGTCCGGTTCCGCGAGCTCACCGAGGCCGACCTGGCGCCCATCGTCGACATCCAGCTCGGCCACCTGCGCAAGCGCCTGGCCGAGAAGCGCATGACCCTCGAGGTCACCGACGCGGCCAAGGCGAAGCTGGCGGCGCTCGGCTACGACCCGGCCTTCGGCGCCCGGCCGCTGAAGCGGGTCATCCAGCGGGAGGTCGCCGACCGCATCGCCGGCGCCATCCTCGAGGGCCAGCTCGTCGACGGCGACACCGCCACCCTCGACGTGGAGGGCGACGAGCTGGTGCTGCGCACCACCCAACCCGTCTGAACCTGGCAGCGGCCACGGAACGCCCCGGGGAAACTGGCAGCGGCCACGGAACACCTCCGTTCCGCGGCCGCTGCCAGATCCCTCAGTCGGTGGCGCCGCCGGCGTAGGTGCCGAAGCTCCAGACGTTGCCCTCCGGGTCGCGGATGGAGAAGCCCATCCCGCCGGGGTCGTAGTGGGGCTCCTCGGGCGGCCGGATCACCTCGACGCCGGCGGCCCGGCAGCGCTCCCACACCGCCTGCGGATCCGACGTGACCACGTACAGCCCCTGGTCGCCGGGGCGACGGATGAACTCGTTGCCCTCGACCCACGAGGCCACCTGCACGATGCCGCCCTCGGGCCACCGGTACTCGCTGTGGACGATCCGGCCGTCGGGGCCGCGGACGAGGACCAGCTCGTCGAAGCCGAGGACGTCGCGGACGAAGCGGATGCCGGCGTCGGGGTCGCGGTAGCTCATCACCGCCCAGATGCCGTCGACGTACTGCTGCCCGGCACGAGGGCCGCGCTGGAGCTGGGGACCTGCAGTCATGGACTTCCTCCTGGGGAGCTCGATGGTCGGGGTGGTGGTCAGCGGGTCGAGGTCGAGGGCCTCGACGAGCCGGGTCCGGAGGGACCGGGCGAAGCTCGGCCGGGGCACCTGGGGCTCGACGGGGGTGGCCAGCTGGTCGAAGGGGTCGGTCATGGCGCCATCCCGTTCTCGTAGCGGGCTCGGAAGGCGGCCTTGGCCCGCACCAGGAGCACCTCGGTGGCGCCCTCGGTGCGGCCGAGGCAGGCCGCGACCTCCCGCACCGGGAGGCCGTCGAGGTAGCGGAGGGTCAGCGCGCTGCGGTGGTGGGGCCCGAGGTCGGCCAGGGTGGCGTGGGCCGCCAGCTGGTCGAGGCGGACGTCCCAGTCGTCCACCGACACCTCGGCCGGCACCGCGGCGCCCTGCTCGCG
>DASTYO010000107.1:0-2963 GCA_035764875.1 Acidimicrobiales bacterium
GTCGAGGAGGTGCTGCGTGTGCGAGGTGGCCGGCGACCGCTTCAGCGTGCAGTTGAGGTAGACCGCCCGCAGGTCGTCGTACGTCGAGGGCATGCCGTCGATCGCCATGTCCGCAGTGTGGCAGTCGTGCACCTCCGGTGCCGCCGAGCGAGAGGTGTCGGGTTCCGACACCGGCGAGGGGGCGAGATCGTCGACTTCCGCCCGTCCGCGTGCCCGCCGCCGGTCCGTACCGTGCTCCGCTCCGTGATCGTGCGAGGAGGAGCGTTGGGAGCGATGGAGCTGGCGTCGACCGGCCGTCGGGAGATGCGGCTGACCGAGGAGCAGGTGGAGGAGCTGGCGGCGGCGCTCCGGGAGATCGTGCGGAACCAGCGGCGTCGGCTGCGACGGGAGCAGGTGGCCTTCCGTTCGCTGACGCTGCACGATGCGACCAGCGCGCGCCGGCGCCGGCAGGCTCGGCACGCCGCCTCGACGGCGTACCGGATCGGTGCCGCAGCGAGTCGGGCGCTCGCAGCGCTGGAGGACGGCGCCTACGGGACGTGCGTGCGCTGCGGTCGGTCGCTCCCGTTCGACCGGCTCCGGGAGCGCCCGCTGGCCGTGCTCTGCGCCGGCTGCGACGAGGCGTGACGGCGGCGGACGGCGGGTCAGGCGATCTCTGCCCCTGTCCGCCACGGCCCGTCGTAGTGGCGTGACACGTAGATGGCGACCTCGCACTCGAGCAGGCGGCCGGGGTCGGCGAGCACCGGACCGAGGATCGCCTCGATCCGCTCCAGCCGGTTCTTGAACGTGTTGTAGTGCACGAACAGCTGCCGGGCGGCCTCGGCCATGTTGCGGGTCTCCAGCCAGGTGGACAGGGTCTCGACCAGGTCCGTGCGGTGCCCGCGGTCGTGGTCGAGCAATGGGCCGATGGCGTTGAGGACGAAGTCGTGCAGGTCCTGCTGGGGCACCGACGCGAACAGGCGCTCGAGACCCAGCTCGTCGTAGAGCTCGGTCACGTGGCGTCCCTTCGCCCACCGACCCACGTCGACGGCGCGGTTGGCGTCGACGAAGCTGGTCGCCAGCTCCGTCGGGTCGTCGACGCAGCGGCCCACGCCGATGCTCAGCGTCACGTTGCGCACCCGCTCGTCCAGCTCCTCGCGGAGCGCGTCCGCGAGGCCGCGCCGCTTGGCTGCGGTGCCGTCGTCGGCGGCGATGAGCGCGGCGATGGACGTCGCGCGCATCCACACGATGGCGTCCTCGCCCAGGGTCGCCCGGGCGGCGGCGGCGATGGTGCCCAGCACCCGCCGGGCGACGTCGGGATCGACCGGCGGGTCGATCGAGGCGAGCAGCACCGCCCGCGGCCGGTGGAGGTCCCATCCGAGGTTGGAGGCCCGCTCGATGGCCTCCTGGGTGCGGTGCGGATCCGACGAGATCAGCTCCTCGAGCGTGATCGAGGCGAAGCGGTCCTCGAGCGCGTCGCTGCCCTCCCGCTGGTGGGCGACGAGCGCGTTCAGCGCGGCGACCGCGACGTCGTGTGGAGCGTCGACGGCGTGGCTCACGGCGACGGGCAGCGCCAGCTCGTTCGCCGCTCGCAGCAGGTCGACGGGCAGCTCCCGGAGCTGGACGATCACGATGCCGGCCGCGCCGGCCTCGTGCGCCTCCCGGACGAGCCCGTCACCGCGCTCGCCGACCGCGGCCCGATCGGCGATCAGGAGCGCCTCCCGCCCGGCGGGCGGTGCCCCGTGCTGGGGAGCGAGCACCTCGACGGCGAGCACCCGGCGGTGGAGGCCACGGTCGCCGGCGACGACGGTGGGTGCCGGCGTCCCCATGTGCTGCAGCAGCGTCTCGAGGTCGGGGGCGATCGCCATCGAGGCAGTCTGACCACCCGTGCGCGGACGGGTCACCTCGCGCGGGTGGGCCTCCGACGACGCGATCGCGGTGGCGTCGTGCACGGCGCGAGGTTGGCGGTGGCCGACCGGGCGGGCGATGTCCACATCGGACAGTCCACCGGTGCCCACATCGTCGACTTGGGCCAGCCGACCCGACGAGCGGTCGTCATACGGTCGTCCTCCACAGCCATCGTCGATCCGACGGAAGGAGCCGGACCGGTGCAGTCGTCCATCGATCACAGCGTGCAGGGCCGTCCGGCGCTCCACCTCACCGACGAGCAGGCCTCGGTCATCCGGGCGGCGCTGCAGGAGATCAGGGACGAGCACCGCCGCCGCCTCGAGGAGAACGAGGAGCTGTTCCGCTCGCTGGTCAGCGACGCATCCGTGGACGCAGCCGAGCGGCAGGCGGCACGTCTGGCGGCGTCGCACGCCCTCGAGGTGTGCCAGCAGGCCAGCGAGGCGCTCGCCGCGCTCGAGGACGGCAGCTACGGGCGTTGCGTCGGGTGCGGCGAGCCGATCCCCTTCGAACGCCTCGAGGTGCTCCCGCTCACCCAGAGCTGCATCGCCTGCCCGTCCGTCTGACCGTCGGGGCTCGCACACCCGGCGGTCGGGTACGGAGCCGCCCGTGAGCCCGATCGCTGTCGTCACTGGTGGATCCGCGGGTGTGGGGCGGGCGGTGGTCCGCGAGCTCGCCGCCCGGGGCTACGACGTCGCCGTGCTGGCGCGAGGCGCCGCGGGGGTGGAGGCCGCCGTCGGCGAGGTGCGCCAAGCCGGGCAGCGGGGGCTCGCCCTCGAGGCCGACGTGAGCGACGCGGCCGCGGTCCGGGCCGCGGCGCAGCGGGTGGAGGACGAGCTCGGCCCCATCGACGTGTGGGTGAACAACGCCATGACCACCGTCTTCGGACGGGTGTGCGAGGTGTCGCCGGAGGAGTTCGAGCGAGCCACACGGGTCACCTACCTCGGCCAGGTCTGGGGGACGATGGCCGCGCTGGCCCACATGCGGCCCCGCAACCGCGGCACGATCGTGAGCGTCGGCTCGGCGCTGGCGTTCCGGGGCATCCCGCTGCAGGCCGCGTACTGCGGCGCGAAGTTCGGCGT
>DASTYO010000108.1:0-3868 GCA_035764875.1 Acidimicrobiales bacterium
GAGGACCTCGGCGGCCGTGTCGAGCGCCCGCTGGCTCGACGAGCCCCCGCCCCGGTGGATGGGGATCATGCCGAGCGCCGGGAACAGGTGCTTGGTCTTCCAGTCGTCGAGGTACTCGGCCTTGCCCACGTAGCTGATGCGCCGGGGCAGCACGCACGGCAGCACCATCGAGTCGATGAACGAGATGTGGTTCGGGCAGAAGATGGCCGGGCCCTCGTCGGGCACGTGGTGGAGGCCGGTGACGTTGATGCGCCACAGGGCGTGCATGACGGGCTGCACCACGGCCTTGGCGACCGGGTAGAGCTTCCCGTACTCGCGATCCGTCCCCACGCCTCGGAACCTACCCGCCCGGATCGCCGCCGTGTCGTCGGTTCTCGCGCTGTTCGCGCAGCGTTCTCAGTCGGCGCCGTGGAGGCGCACGCCGAGGAGGAGCGCGGCGTCGGTGACGTCGACGCCGGCGTCGGCCGCCGAATCGACGGCTGCCATCGCACCGGGCGTGTCGAGGTCGTCGTCGAGGCGGGCGCGCACGGCGTCGAGCACCTCGCGGCCGTCGCCGCCCCGCTCGGCGCCGGCGCGCCAGCGGGCGAGCCGGTCGGCGGCCTCGGGCATCAGGTCGTCGTGCCACTCCCACGGGTCGCGGTAGTGGTGCTTCACCACGGCGAGGCGCACGGCCATGGCCTCCCACTCCTTGCGGAGCTCGGAGACGAACACGAGGTTGCCGAGCGACTTCGACATCTTCTCGCCGTCCATGCGGACCATGGCCTGGTGCATCCAGTGGCGCACGAACGGCTCGCCGGTGGCCGACTCGGACTGCGCGGCCTCGCACTCGTGGTGCGGGAAGATCAGGTCCGAGCCACCGCCGTGGAGGTCGATGGTGGTGCCGAGCTCGCGCAGCGCGAGGGCCGAGCACTCGATGTGCCAGCCGGGCCGGCCCGGACCCCACAGCGAGTCCCACGCCGGCTCGTCGGGCAGCGAGGGCTGCCAGAGCACGAAGTCGAGCGGGTCGCGCTTGTGGGGGTCGTCCACGTTGCCGCCCCGCTCGCGGGCGTACTCGAGCATCGTCTCACGGTCGTAGCCGGACACCTGTCCGAACCGGTCGTAGGTGGAGATGTCGAAGTACACGGCGCCGCCGGCCTGGTAGGCGTGGCCCCGGTCGAGCACCATGCCGATGAAGCCGCGGATGTCGGCGATGGCCGAGGTGGCCCGGGGCTCGCTCCACGACGGGATCATCCCGAGGGCGATCATGTCGTCGTCGAACTTGGCCGTCTCGGCGGCGGCGAGGTCGAGGTAGTGCACGCCGATCTCGCGCGCCTTGGCGAGGATCGAGTCGTCGACGTCGGTGACGTTGCGGACGCAGCGGGTCTCGTGGCCGCGGTCGCGCAGCCGCCGCTGGAGCACGTCGTAGCCGACGTAGGCCGCGGCGTGCCCGAGGTGGGTGGCGTCGTACGGCGTGATGCCGCACGTGTACATGGTGACGACCTCGCCCGGCTCGAACGGGACGACCGCGCGCCGGGCCGTGTCGTACAGGCGCATCGGTGGCAGCCCCTGCGGGCCGCCGGCCGCGGTCACTGCGCGGCGGCTCCGCTCTCGTCCGCCGGCGTGACGTCGGAGGTGCCCTGCCCGTTGCTCTCGGCCGCCACCGCCGCCCGCTTGGGCTTCTTCGGCAGGCCGGACATGCCCTCGGGCAGGCCGGTGAACTTCACCGCCACCCGGGTCTTGTAGCGCACGTTGAGCTGCAGCAGCACCGACGTGAACGACTCGATGGGCGTCGACTGCGACAGCTCGCCGGCGTCGAGGGGCCGCATGTTCGGGATCGCCTGGACCAGCTCGGTGGTGACCGCCGTCGCCTCCTCGTGGTCGGAGCAGATGAGCACGTCGGTCTCGATGGGGTGGTCGAGGTCGCCCAGCTCCTTGGCCGGCACGTGGTGGAACGCGGCGGCGACCTTGCAGTCGGGCACGACGGCCTGGACGCTGGCGGCGACCGAGCCACGGGGCGGCACCAGGGGCTGGAACTCCTTGCCGATGCGGGTGAGCGCGTTGGCCATGGAGATGACGACCTTGCCGTGGAGGTGGTCGCTCACCGATGCCGCGGTCTGCGTGGCGCCGTCCCAGGGGGTGGCGATGACGACGACGTCGGCGCTGGCGGCCATGGCGTTGTCGCCCGCCTCGATGGGCAGCTGGCGGTCGGGCCACTGCTCGAGCAGCTCGTCGACCTTCTCCATGGCCCGGTACTTCGAGCGGGACCCCACCACCACCTCGTAGCCGGCGTCGGCCAGCCGGGCGGCCAGCGCGGAGCCGGCGGGACCTGTTCCTCCGAGGATTCCGATCTTCACCGGGCGGACTCTACCGGTGGGCTCCGCGCGCCGGCCCAACCGCCCCTAGCCTCCGAGGGTGCCCGAGCCCGCGGACGAGACCCGCCCCGACCGCCTGTCGCCGGTCCCCTTCGTCGTCGCGCTGATCGGCTTCGTGGTGGTCGCCGTGCTGGCGTTCGTCTTCCTCCGAGCCGACGATTCCGGGGTGCTGGTGCGACCCGACCGCCTCACCGTCGCGGGCGACGACGTGATCCGCGCCGTCGCCCTCGGCCAGCCCGACTGCGCCCGCGTCGAGCGGGCCCAGGTCGACCTGGCCGAGGACGCGGTGTTCGTCGAGCTCGTGCTGGCCGAGGGCGAGTGCGCCGGCACGACCGACGTCGTCGCCGAGATCACCCTGCCCGAGCCGGTCGGCGACCGCCGGCTGGTGTCGGGCGTGGGCCGCCTCCGCCTGCCGTGCTCGGGCGAGGGGTCCGGCGTCACGTGCGGGCCGGCTCGGTAACGTCGCCCGCCACCCCCAGGTCAGGAGACGCAATGGGAATCCTCGACGGCAAGCGACTGCTCATCACCGGCGTGCTCACCGACGCCTCGCTCGCGTTCGGCGTGGCGAAGCTCGCTCAGGAGGAGGGCGCCGAGATCGTCCTCACCGGGGCGGGTCGGGCGCTGCGCCTCACCCAGCGCACGGCGCGCAAGCTGCCCACCGAGCCCGAGGTGCTCGAGCTCGACGTCACCGTGCCCGAGCAGGTCGATGCCGTGCGGGAGGCGCTCGCGTCGAGGTGGGGCCGCGTCGACGGCGCCCTCCACGCCATCGGCTTCGCCCCCGAGTCGTGCCTGGGCGGCGGGTTCACCGAGGCCCCCTGGGAGGACGTCGCCGTCGCCTTGCAGATCTCGGCGTACTCGCTCAAGACCATCGCCGACGTGGTGGTGCCGCTGATGCCCGAGGGCGGGTCCATCGTCGGGCTCGACTTCGACGCCACCCAGGCCTGGCCGGCCTACGACTGGATGGGCGTGGCCAAGGCGGCCCTCGAGTCGACGTCCCGCTACCTCGCCCGCGACCTCGGCCCGAAGGGCGTGCGCGTGAACCTGGTGGCCGCCGGGCCGATCAAGACGATGGCCGCCAAGTCGATCCCCGGCTTCTCGGCCTTCGAGGACGTCTGGGACGACCGGGCGCCGCTCGGCTGGGACGTCACCGACTCCTCCGGCGTCGCCCGCACCACGGTGGCGATGCTCTCCGACTGGTTCCCCCAGACCACCGGCGAGATCGTCCACGTCGACGGCGGCTACCACGCCGTCGGCGCCTGACGGATCTGGCAGCGGTTACGGAACAGGCGCCGATCGGAACCGGCGCTCTCACGCGCTCAGCTGTTCCGTTCCCGCTGCCAGATCCAGCGGGGGTTGGCGACGCGGAGCTTGTCGACCACCGACTCGGCCATCGCCCGCACCACCTCGTCGCCGCGCAGCGAGCCGTCGCGGACGCCGGCGGCGAAGGCCCGGTCGTCGGCGACGCCGAGGGCGGCGAGCCGGGCCGCGTGGGCCTCCTCCATGGCGGGGCCGAGGGT
>DASTYO010000109.1:0-2157 GCA_035764875.1 Acidimicrobiales bacterium
CCGCTCGCCGAGGAGCACCTGCGGGGAGCGCGGCGGGTGCTCGACATCGGCACCGGCGAGGGCCAGGTCGCCCGGTTGGCGGCACGGCTCGGTGCCGAGGTCGTCGGACTCGACCCGACGTGGAACCAGGTGGAGGTCGCCAAGGAGCGCGGCGGGGGACCGCTGTACCTACGAGCCGGTGCGGCCGAGCTCCCGTTCCCGGACGACGCGTTCGACGTGGCCGTCGCCTGCCTGGTCTTCGAGCACATCGACGACGTCGACGAAGCCATCGCCGAGGTGGCTCGGGTGCTCGAGCCGGGCGGCCGTTTCCTCTTCTTCCTGAACCATCCGCTGCTGCAGACCCCGAACAGCGGCTGGATCGACGACCAGATCCTCGACCCGCCGGAGCAGTACTGGCGCATCGGCGCCTACCTGCGGGAGGACAAGACCATCGAAGAGGTCCAGAAGGATGTCTTCATCCCGTTCATCCACCGGCCGCTGCACCGGTACGTGAACGCGCTGATCGCCAACGGACTGCTGCTCACGCGCATGGAGGAGCCGGCGCCGCCGCCCGGCTTCCTGGCCCGGGCGCCCGAGTACACCGACGCCGCGGAGATCCCGCGCCTCCTCTTCCTGCGCACCGAGAAGCTCCGGTAACCGCCGGTACCCTGACCGCATGGGCGACTACGTGGTGATCGCCGGCCTGTCCGGCGCCGGCCGATCGCAGGCCGCCAACGACTTCGAGGACCTGGGCTGGTTCGTCATCGACAACCTGCCGCCCGAGCTGATGCCCAAGGTGACCGAGCTGGCCGACGCCAAGGGGTCGGCCATTGACCGCGTGGTGCTCGTGGCCGGCACCGGGCACTACGACCGGGAGCTGCTGGACGCCCTGCAGCAGCTGCGCCGGACGGTGGAGCGGGTGCGGATCCTGTTCCTCGACTGCGCCACGCCCGAGCTGGTCCGGCGGTACGAGCAGACCCGGCGCCGGCACCCGATGAGCTCGTCCGGCACCATCGAGGAGGCCATCGAGGAGGAGCGCCGGGTGCTGCAGCCGGTGCGGGCCGAGGCCGACGTGGTCATCGACACCACCAACCTCAACGTCCACCAGCTGCGCGACCGGGTGCGGGCCACGTTCGGGCAGCCCGACACCGACGTCGGCATGCAGACCACCATCCGGTCGTTCGGGTTCAAGCACGGCACGCCCATCGACGCCGACATGGTCCTCGACGTGCGCTTCCTGCCCAACCCCCACTGGGTGGACGAGCTGCGCCCGCTCACCGGCCTCGACGCGCCGGTGCGCGACTACGTGCTCACCCACGACGAGGCCAAGGAGTTCGTCGACAAGGTGGTCGACCTGCTCGAGCTGCTGCTGCCCGCCTACCGCAAGGAGGGCAAGGCGTACCTGAGCATCGCCATCGGCTGCACCGGCGGCCGGCACCGCAGCGTCGCCATCGCCGAGGAGATCCGCGCCCGGCTGGCCGAGCTCGGCACCGACGCCAGCGTCACGCACCGGGACGTCGAGCGGTGACCGGGCCCGCTGCGGCGGGCCCTCACGTCGTCGCCATCGGCGGCGGCCACGGGCTCGCCATGCTCCTGAAGGCCGTGCGCACCTACGCGGGCCGGGTCACGGCCATCGTGGCCACCGGCGACGACGGCGGCTCCAGCGGCCGCCTGCGCGAGGACATCCACATGCCGGCGCCGGGCGACCTGCGCCGCTGCCTCACGTCGGTGAGCCCCCACCACGAGCTGGCCGAGGCGCTCGAGCACCGCTTCCAGGAGGGCGACCTCGCCGGCCACGCCGTCGGCAACCTCGTGCTCGCCGGGCTCGTCGACGCAGGCCACGACCTGGCCGGCGCGGCCGCCCACCTGTCCCGCTGGCTCGGCCTCGACCCCGCCGAGATGCAGGTGCTGCCGGCCACCGAGGTGCCGGTGGACCTGGTGGCCGAGACGGTCGACGGCACGGTGCGGGGGCAGGTGGAGATCGAGGGCGCCGGCCGGCTGGTGCACATCGGCATCGATCCGGCCGACCCGCCCGTGCCCGTGGCCGCCACCGAGGCGCTCGCCGCCGCCGACCAGATCGTGCTCGGCCCGGGTTCCTTCTACACGAGCGTGCTCGCGCCGGCGGTGGTGCCGAGGATCCGCGACTGCATCGCCGAGCGCCGGGGTCGGTTCGTCTAC
>DASTYO010000110.1:0-2985 GCA_035764875.1 Acidimicrobiales bacterium
CCTCGCTGTGGGCGGTCCCGTCGAGCTGCCAGCTCCGATCGGTGGTCCAGCGCCGGCCGACCAGCCGCTCGAGGACGATCTCGGCGTCGGCGCGCTCGCTGTTCGTGCAGGTCGCCGTCTCGCCGTCGGGGTCGACGTAGCCCACGGCGATCGAGCGTTCCGGCGGGAGCGTGACGGTCGCCCGCAGCCGGCGCCGGCCGAAGTGCGCCCGGAACGTCCAGGTCGGCAGGTCGAGCGACACCTTGCCCGGTGCGAGCGACACCCTCGGGACGTCTCGGCCATCGAGGCGCAGCTGGAGCATGGTGGCCGGGGGGAGCAGTCGCAGACCCGGTCGCGTCGAGACCGCCGACACCACCTCGAGGATGTCGCCGCCGCCGAGATCGGCGTGCAGCCATCCCCACCGCTTCGCGTTGCCGTGCCCGTAGATCCGAGCGGATCCAGCGGGGGCGGCCGAGAGCTCGACTCGGAGGCCGTCCACCTCGACGGTGCCGGTGATGGCGGCGCCGGCGCCGGCGAGGACCTGGGCGGCGGGCAGCAGCTCGCGCTGCCAGACCGGTGCGGGGAAGGTCCACATCGGTGGCTGGTCAGACGGCTCGACGGCCAGGTCCCAGGTGGCGCCTTCGGTGGCGCCGCACATGCGTCGGGGCTCGACGCACGCCCCGCCACCCTCGAACCAGCACTGGGCTGGTGCGCTGGATCCGCGTCCAGAACCGGTGGGGGGTGCGCTGGATCCGCGTCCAGAACTGGGGGCTGGTGCGCTGGATCCGCGTCCAGAACCGGGGGCGGTGGGGGGCGGGGTGCCGAAGCGGCGCCAGCGCGGCTCGCCGTCGGGCGGGAAGAGCGCGATCCAGCCGTGGGGGTGGGCGGGGCTGCCGTCGGTGGGGGCGACGACCTCGTGGTGGAGCCACAGGCCGGTGCCGGTGGCGGGGTCGGTGGCGGTGAGGTACCAGACCTCGAGGCGGCCGGCCTGGCCCCGCCACCGGGGCGGGCCGAGCGCGTCGTGGTCGAGCGGGGTGGCGGTCATGGGGCTCCCTCCTGGTCCGCGCCTCCAGCATCGACCACATCGGGTCGGTCTGCGACGAGCGGATGGTTGCGGCGGCGGCCGGCAGCGTGCGCGCCCAGGCCGGCGGCGGCCAGCGCCACGGCCCCGCCGAGCGCGGCGTCGCCGCCCGTGGCGGGCAGCACCGTGATGCGCCCGCCGCGGCGGCCCGGACGAGGCGGCGGCCCGCCGGACTCGTTCCCGGGCGGCGGTGCGCCGGACGTGACGGCGAGGCCGAGGTCGTCGCGGGCCACCAGCAGCCGCGACGCCCGCTCGGCGAGGGCGGCGATGGTCAGCGACGGGTTCACGCACAGCGACGTCGGCACGGCGGCGCCGTCGGTGACGAAGACCCCGGGGTGGCCGCGGAGCTCGTGGCGGTGGTCCAGCGCGGAGGTCGCCGGGTCGTCGCCGATGCGGCACGACGACAGCGGATGGGCGCTCAGCGCGTTCTCGGTCTGCTCCCACAGCAGGTGCTGCCCGAGCCCGTCCCGCTCGATGACGGACCGGATGGCCTGGTCGGACCGGTCCCAGCCCCGCTGGGTGCGGGCGTTGGGCCGGTAGGTGGTCTGCCCGAGCGAGGCCGCCGAGGCGATGCGGGTGAAGTTGCCGGTGGCCGGCGGTGGCCCGAAGGTGCCCTCGTTGTCGTCCTCGGTCATCGCCAGCACGGTGAGCCACGACCGCCAGCGGGAGGTCACGTCGCGCTTGTCGATGCCGAACCAGTTCGGGTCACCCGGCGCGCCGTCCGCCGGGAGCAGGTTGGTGATGGTCGGGAAGTAGATCTGCTGCAGGGAGAACCGGTCGAACTCCGGCAGCGACGGGTCGAGGTGGTCGAACGTCATCGAGCCGATGGGCTTGCCGATGGGGTACCCCTCGTACGCCACCTCGGGACCGCGCCGGAGGTGGAGCAGGTCGCGAACCCGGTCCTCGTCGAGCAGGGCGAGGCTGACCCGGTCGCCGTTGGGCGAGAAGTGCTTGCCCACGGCGTCGGGCACGCCACCGAGCAGCGGAGCCGAGCGCTGGAGGATCACCGGTGTCCCCATGGCGCCCGCAGCGAGCACGACGACCTTCGCGTCGATGACACCTGCCCCAGCGGGAACTCGGTGGTCGTCCCCGTCCACCTGCGTGTAGGAGATCGAGTAGCGGTACCCGGCCGTGACGGCCCGGCCGATGGCCTGCACCTCGTGCAGCGGACGGACCTCGGCGCCGTGGGCCTCGGCGGCCGGCAGGTAGTTGAGCAGCATCGACCGCTTGGCCCCGAAGCGGCAGCCGTTCAGCATCCAGTTGCAGCTCGTGCACGCGTCGAGGTCGACCGCCAGCGGCACGGGGTTGCACGTGTGCCCCGCCCGGTCGCAGGCGGCGGCCCAGACGCCGCCGGCGTAGGACACCTCGTCCCAGGGCTGCTCGGCCACGGGCAGGGTCTCCTCGACGATGTCGTAGAACGGGTCGAGGCGAGACCGGTCGATGGCCTCGGGCCACAGACGCCGGCCCAGGGAGCCCTGCCGCTCGAAGACGAACGACGGCGCCCGCAACGAGGCGGCGAAGTAGACGACGCTGGATCCGCCCACGCAGTTGCCGGCGACGACGTCGACGCCGGTGCCCCGGATGAGGTCGACGATGCGGGTGTAGGTGCCGAGCTGCAGGTCGTGGGTGAAGTCCTCGGTGGCGAGGCGCGGGCCGCGCTCGAGGATGATCACCCGGGCGCCGCCGGCCGCGAGGTGGTAGGCGGGGATGGCGCCGCCGAAGCCGCTGCCGATCACCACGACGTCGGCGGTCTCGACCGCCATCAGCCGGATGCCCTCATGCCGGATGCCCGCCCCGGGTCGTGGCCGCGTGCGGTCGTGCGAGTGGCCGGCCGTACGAGTGGTCGGGGAAGCGCCAGAGCCCGTCGGCGTCGGGGGCGGGGAACCCGATGGAGGCGAGGCCCGGGTGCCCCGCCCGCACCGCGG
>DASTYO010000111.1:0-3288 GCA_035764875.1 Acidimicrobiales bacterium
CCTTGCGGCCACGGGTGGTGGTGGGCTGCGGAGCGCGCCCGGGGACGCCGCCGGCGGGCGCCTTGAAGGCCGACGCCGGCACCTCGACACCGCCCTCGGTGAGCTTGTCGAGGAACTTCGGACGCAGACCGGTGGCGACGAGCTCGCCGGTGGCCTTCCCGCCGGCGCCAGGGACCTGGCGGTACTTGAAGATGTCCTGCAGGAGGATCGTGTCGCCCTCGAGGCCCTGCACCTCGGTGACCGCGGTGATGACACGGCGCCCGTCGGGCATGCGGGACACCTGCAGGATGATGTCGATGGCGGCGGCGATCTGCTCGCGGATGGCCCGCACCGGCAGCTCGTAGCCGGCCATGAGCACCATCGTCTCTAGGCGGCTGATGGCGTCGCGCGACTGGTTGGCGTGGACGGTGGTCATCGAGCCCTCGTGGCCTGTGTTCATGGCCTGGAGCATGTCGAGGGCCTCGGCGGCGCGGCACTCGCCGACGATGATGCGGTCCGGCCGCATCCGGAGGCTGTTCTTCACCAGCTCGCGGATCGAGACCAGGCCCGATCCCTCGGCGTTGGCCGGGCGGCTCTCCAGCGTGATCACGTGGGGCTGCTGGAGCTGGAGCTCGGCCGAGTCCTCGATCGTGATGATGCGCTCCCCGTCGGGGATGAAGCTCGAGAGAACGTTCAGGTTCGTGGTCTTGCCGGTGCCCGTGCCGCCGCTCACCAGGATGTTGAGCTTGCCCCGGACGGCCGCCTCCATCACCGACACGAGGTCGAGCGTCCAGGTGCCGAAGTTGATCAGGTCCTTCGCCGTGAACGGGTCCTTGGCGAACTTCCGGATCGTGAGCACCGGGCCGTTGATGGCCAGCGGCGGGATGATGGCGTTCACGCGGGAGCCGTCGGGGAGGCGGGCGTCGACCATCGGGGAGGACTCGTCCACACGACGACCCACCGACGAGACGATCTTGTCGATCACCTGCCGGTACTGGGCGTCGTCGATGAACTTGGTCTCGGTGCGCTCGATGCGACCGCCGCGCTCCACCCAGATGTCGTCGTAGGCGTTGCACATCACCTCGGTGATGTCGTCGTCGGCCAGCAACGGGTCTATCGGTCCGTAGCCGAGCGTGTCCGACACCATCTCGGCGACGAACCGCCGCCGCTCGATCGGGGTGACCGAGATGTCCTCGCGCTGGAGGATCCGGTCGAGGGCCTCACGGAGCTCGACCTCACGCGCGTCGGCGTCGAGCTCGCGGATCCGATCGGCCATCTCGTCGAGGACGAGCGTGCGCACCTTGCGCTTCATGGCGTCCCAGTTCGACGTGCCGCTGTCGCGCGGAGCGAGGCGCGCGGCCTTCTTGGCCGGTGCCTTGGCCGCCTTCGCCGGAGCGGCGGCGGCGTCGGCGCCGCCCTCCATCTCCTCGAGGGCGGCCAGCTTCTCGGACAGCTTCATGCGGGCGACCTCCTGGTCACTTGCCGCCGAAGAACCGACGGATGCCGGTCTTCTTCTGGGCGGTCTCCTGGTCGATCTGGAGCTGCATCTCCTCGGGCAGCACGTACTTCATGCCGCCGGCCATGAGGCGGCTGATCTCGGCGTCGGGGGAGGCCGCCATCACCGGCATGCCGAGGTTGATGGACCGGCTCACCTCCTTGGCGTACGGAAGGATCGACTCGAAGCCCTGCGGGAACAGCTTGGTCACCTGGTCGATGTCGATGCCGACGTCGTCCTCGGCCTTGTTCAGCACGAGGCGCAGGTTGGCGGTGTCGATCCGCAGCCGGTCGAGCGTCGAGAGGAACACGCTCATGTTCCGCACGCTCGGCAGGTCGAGCGTCGCCATGACGTACAGCAGGTCGGACAGGTCGAAGGCGGCGAGCACCGTCTCCGCCAGCGCCGGCGGGGTGTCGACCAGCACGTAATCGAACCGGTTGCGGACCGCCTCGAGGATCCGGGTGACGTCCGGCGGCGTGATGCGGTCGGCCTCGCTCGGATCCCGAGGCGCAGCGAGCACGTGGACGCCGGTGTCGTGGGCGACCGTGTACTCCTCGATGTGCGCCTGGAGGTCGGCCTCGTCGGCGTCCTCGCGCTGGAGGGCGTCGAAGATCGTGTACTTCGGCCGCAGCCGCAAGGCGGTGGACACCTCGCCGAACTGCAGGTCGAGGTCCACGATGCAAACCCGCTTGCCGGTCCACTTGTGCAGGAACCAGGCGAGGTTCGTGGCGTAGAACGTCTTGCCGCAGCCGCCGGTGGCCGAGGCGATCGTGTACACGATGCCCGGCCGGTTGGGGTGCACATCGACGGCGGCCGGCTCGGGCGCAACCGCCGGCTCGAGCACGACGGGCTCCGGTGCCAGGCGGGCCAGCGAGGCCGCACGTTCCAGCGACTCCACCATCTCGGCGTCCTCGACCGGCAGCTGCAGCAGGTCGATGGCACCGGTGCGCACGATGTCGCGCAGCGACGCGTCCGGCCGCCGCGAGAACGCCAGCACCATGCGCATCTCCGGCAGCTCCTCGGAGATGATCCGCAGACGGGCGAGCCCGGATCGGGTGCCCAGGCTGGGGCCGGCGACGAGGACGTCGAAGGGACCGTCCTCCTCGAGCACCTCGCCCACGGCACCGATGCGGGTGCAGCTGGTGATCTTCGGCGCCTCGTCGAACTGGTCGGACAGGCCCCGGATCTGCTCCGCCAGCGTGTCGCCTCGATCGAGGACCAGGATCTTGCTCACTCGTTCATCCACCTGCGGATCGTACGACAGGCCGGGTCAGCCCTGGGCTGCCGCAGCGCTGTCGGAGGAGACGGGACCGTTCACCGAGGTGCCGTCGCTGCCCTCGGTGTCGCCGGCGGGCGGTGCGTCGTCGGCGGTGAGGCTGAAGTACAGGTTGGCGAAGCTCGACACCTGGACGATGCGCTCGGCGTCGCCGGGGCGCAGGGCGAGCAGATAGGTGAGGGTGCCCTTGTCGGTGGCCCGGCCGGGGTTGGCGTTCGTGTTCGTGGTGCCGGTGGTGCCGCCCTGCTCGGCGGTCTGGAACGAGGCGCCCTCCTGGTCGTCCACGTCGAGGACCCGCACGTTGGTGAGGATCAGCTCGGTGCGGGGGAGCGGCACCTCTGAGCCGGCAGGCGTGGCGAGGCCGGCGGCCTCGTCGGAGGCGCCGTAGACGCCGTAGACGTTCACCGTGTCCCCGGGGGCGACGTAGCCCGCGCCGCCGTTGGTGTAGGGCAGCGTGATGGCGACCCCGTCGAAGCCCTCGGGCACCGAGATGTTGGACAGCGAGCGGACGGCCAGCTGCGAGGCGGTGATGACCTCG
>DASTYO010000112.1:0-2889 GCA_035764875.1 Acidimicrobiales bacterium
CTCGACCTCGGCAGCCCCGACCTCACGCTGCCGCGCACGCCGGCGGACCCCGACGCCGTGCTGGCGCTCGCCGAGCAGTGGGGGCTGGACAGCCCGGCGGCGCGCCTGGTGGAGGCCCTCACCAACCGAGGCTGAGTCAGGACAGGCTGAACGCGGCGGCCTCGGGCTTCTGGGACTCGGCCGCGGAGCGGGACGCGTGCGCGGCGCGCTCGGCGGCGAGCAGCGCCCCGTCACCCAACGCGGTGCCGGGACCGGCGTGCTCGCGCCACCAGGCCTGACCCGCCTCGGGCAGCGTGTGGATCGGGTCGTAGTAGGCGTAGGTACGGGTCAGCGCCTCGGGGTCGGCCGCCTCGATCGAGGTGCGGTAGTTCTTCGTCCAGTAGCTGATCCCGAGCTCCCGGTCGTACTCCGCGAGCTGGTGCACCCAGCGCTTGCCGACGAACGGGACGTCGCACACGATCCGCGGGGTCGCGAACCCCGGGAGGTAGCCCATGACGTGGTGCTGCAGCCGCTGGGCGTCGGCGACCGAGACCCGCCAGTGCTCGCTGAACGGGATCATGTCGCACATGTAGAAGTAGTACGGCATGATCCCGGCGCCGTCGAGGAGCGCGAAGCACAGGTCGAGCAGCGCCTCCGGGTCCGCGTTGACGCCGTTGAGCAGCACGCCCTGGTTGCGCACGTCGCGCAGCCCGGCGTCGAGCATCGCCCGCGACGCCTCGGCCACGATCGGGGTGATCGAGGCGGCGTGGTTGGCGTGCGTGTGCATGGCGAGCGAGACGCCACGCTGCCGAGCCACCTGCGCCACGCGTTCGATGCCGGCGCGCACGTCGTCCTGCAGCCAGTGCTGCGGAAGGCCGATGAGCGCCTTGGTGGCCAGCCGGATGTCGCGGATGTTCTCGATCTCGAGGAGCTTGGTGAGGAACTCCTCGAGCCGGGGCCACGGCATGTTGGCGACGTCGCCGCCGGAGACCACGACGTCGCGCACCGACGGCGTGCGGCGCAGGTACTCGAGCATCTCCGCGTGCCGGTCGACCGGCTTGCCGAGGAACTTCAGCTTGTCGACGACCGGGGTGGAGTTGCCCACCAGGTCCATGCGCGTGCAGTGGCCGCAGTACTGCGGGCAGGTGGGCAGCAGCTCGGCGAGCACCTTGGTGGGGTAGCGGTGCGTGAGCCCCTCGGCCACCCACATGTCGTGCTCGTGCAGCGAGTCGCGGGTGGCGTGCGGGTGCGAGGGCCAGTCGGTACGGCGGTCGGAGAAGACCGGGAGCATGTAGCGCCGGACCGGGTCGGCGTACATCGCCTCGGTGAGGCTCCCTGCGCCCCTCGGGACCTCACGCGGCGCCATCGTGTTCATCATCTGCGGCGGCACGAGCATCGACATCGTGGCGCGCTCGGCCTGGTCGCGCTCGAGGTCGGCGTAGAACCGGTCGTCGACGAGGTCGCCCCACAGCTCGCGCAGCTGCTTGACGTTCTTGATGCAGTGCGCGCGCTGCCACTGCACCGAGCGCCACTGCTCCTCGGTGACGTCCTTCCACCCGGGGAACCGCGTCCAGTCCGGCTCCACCAGTGGCGCGCGGTGGTAGGCGTAGGGCTGGCCGGTGTCCAGGCCGATGGCGGTCTCGATGCTCATGAAGGCTCCTGCAGGCGATCGTCGTCGTCGACGGGGTCGTCGTGGCGGTCGGGGCGTGTCGTTTGTCCCCGACCGATCTCTCATGCCAGAGTACGCAAAGGATCTCCGGTGAGTCCAACCACGCGCCGGAAGAATTGCGGAAATCAAGACGGAGTTACGGAGGAGTAGCGGTGAGTGACCCCCTCGGGACCACGATGACCGCCGCCAGCCCGGTCGGCCTGCACCGCGTCCTCGAGCCTGCCGGCGTGCTGCCGCAGGCGGCCACCCGCCTCGACACCCGCCGGGAGCTGTGGCCCGACGAGGTGCGGGTCCGCGTGGAGCGGCTCAACCTCGATGCCGCCTCGTTCCGCCAGCTCGAGCGCAAGCACGACGGCAACGGAGACGCGGTGCGTGACGAGGTGCTCGCCATCGTCGCGGCCCGCGGCAAGATGCAGAACCCGGAGACGGGCTCGGGCGGGATGCTGGTCGGCACCGTCGAGGAGGTGGGGGAGCGGTCACCCCTCGGGCTCAGGGTGGGCGACCGCGTCGCGACGCTCGTCTCGCTGACACTCACGCCGCTCGTCATCGAGGACGGGCTCGCCGGGTGGGACGGCCGCAGCGAGCAGGTCCCCGCCGACGGCTACGCCATCCTCTTCGGCCGGTCCATCGCCGCCCGGCTGCCCGAGGACCTCGCCCCCGAGCTCGCCCTCGCCGTGATGGACGTCTGCGGTGCGCCGGCCCTGACCGCACGGGTGGTCGGCCGGTACGACGACCCGGTGGTGGCCGTCGTCGGCGCCGCCGGCAAGTCGGGGTCGCTGTCGCTGGCGGCCGCCCGGGACGCGGGGGCGGCGCGCACCATCGGCGTCGTGCCGGTGGCCGCCGAGGCGGACCTGCTGGGCGGCGCCGGGCTGGCCGACGAGGTGGCGCTGGCCGACGCCCGTGACCCGGTGGCCCTCGCCGAGGCCGTGACCGCGGCCGGCGGCCCGGCCGACGTGACCGTCGTGTGCGTCGACGTACCCGGTTGCGAGGGTGGCGCCATCTTGTCCACCGCCGCCGGCGGGACCGTCATCTTCTTCTCGATGGCCACCTCGTTCAGCGCGGCCGCGCTGGGCGCCGAGGGCCTGGCGGCCGACGTCACCATGCTCGTCGGCAACGGCTACGTCCCCGGTCACGCCGCCCATGCTCTGGAGCTGCTGCGCGACGATGCGGGCGTCCGGGGTCTCTTCGAGAGCAGGCTCTCCTGATGGCCGGGCGTCTCGACCTCGACCCACGCACGGTCA
>DASTYO010000113.1:0-36543 GCA_035764875.1 Acidimicrobiales bacterium
CAGAACCGTGAATCAGGCGGGGACGTCGCCGTGCAGGGTGATGCGGTGCATCACCCTGCGGTGGCCGTGGTAGTCGTTCACCGGGTTGTGCTGCACGCAGCGGTTGTCCCACATGGCGAGCGAGCCGACCTCCCAGTGGAACCGACACGTGAACTCGGGCTTCACCTGGTGCTGGAAGAGGAACTGCAGCAGCGGCCGGCTCTCCTCCTCGGTCATCCCGTCGAAGCGCGCCGTGTGCGCGACGTTCACGTACAGCGCCTTGCGGCCGGTCTCGGGGTGGGTCCGCACCACCGGGTGCACGGCCTCGTAGACCCGGTCGTCGATGTCGGTGCCGGCGTCGCGCCGGCGGTCCTCGCGGGTCTTGCTGACATCGGCGAGGGCTGAGCTGTTGACGGCGCGCAGCGGATCGAGCAGCGCTCGCATCGCGGGCGACAGCGCCTCGTAGGCGGCGTACTGCGAGGCGTACATCGTGTCGCCGCCGGCGGGCGGCACCTCCCGGGCCAGCAGCAGCGTGGCCATGGGTGGCTCGGCGAGGTAGGCGGTGTCGGAGTGCCAGATGCCGCCGAAGTTCACCGTCTCGTGGGGCAGCTTCGTGACCGCGATGATCTCGGGGTGGCCGTCGATGCCCGGCACGAAGGGGTACTCGGCGGGCTCGCCGATGCGACGGGCGAAGGCGAGGAACCGCTCGGGGCTCAAGTCCTGGTCGCGGAAGAACACGACCCCGTGGTCCAGCCAGATGCGGCGGATCTCGGAGACGACCGCATCGTCGAGGTCGGCCGCCAGGTCGACCCCGCCGATCTCGGCGCCGACGGCCCCGGCCACCGGGGTGACGGCGAGCTGCGGGCTGGTGGTGCCGAGCGGCGTGGTGGCCATGGCGTGCTCCTCGTGCGAGCGTCCGGCGGTGGGTGGCATGATAGAGCATGACAGTCTCCCCTGACGAGAACAACGTTTCCCGGCAGGGGCGACCACGTCGCTCCACCACCACATCGATCGAAGGGGGATGGTGTGGACTTCGAGCTCACCGACGACCAGCTGGAGCTCCAGCGCGTCGTGCGCGAGGTCGCCGAGCAGGAGTGCCCCGCCGCGCTCGTGCGGGCGGTCATCGCCGGCACCGACGACGCCGACGCGCTCTGGAAGACCTACGTGCAGCTGGACTGGCCGAGCCTGGTCGTGCCCGAAGCGGCCGGCGGCATGGGGCTCGGCACCGTCGAGCTCGTGCTCGTGCTCGAGGAGCTGGGGCGGGTGTCCGACCCCACGCCGTTCCTCGCCACCACCAGCCAGTACCTGGCGCTGGTGCGGGCGTGCGGCGACGACGCCCAGCAGGCCGCCCTGCTCGGTGCGATCCCTGCCGGTGGCACGGGTGCGGCGGCGTTCGACGGCGACGTCACGGCTTCCCGCTCCGGCGACGGGTGGACGCTCCGCGGCACGGCCCGCAACGTCGTCGACGGCGATCGGGCCGACGAGGTCGCCGTCGTGGCCCGCACCGACGACGGGCCGGGCGTGTTCGTCACGTCCCGCACCGACGTCGCCGCCACCCGGCAGACCACCTTCGACGACACGATGCACGTGGCCGACCTCCGCCTCGACGGCGTCAGCATCGGCGCCGACCGCGCCCTGCTCGCCGGCGGGGAGGACGGCATCGCCGCCGGCCGGGCCGCCGCCACCACCGGCCTCGCCGCCACCATGGTGGGCGCCTCGCAGCGGGCGTTCGAGCTGGCGCTCGGGCACATCCGCGAGCGCAAGCAGTTCGGCGTGCCCATCGGGTCGTTCCAGGCCCTCAAGCACATGGCCGCCGACGTCTTCGTCGCCATCGAGCGAGCCCGGGCGCTGTGCCAGTTCGCCGGCCTCGCCATCGACGAGGGCGACCCCCGGCGGCTCCTCGCCGCCTCGATGGCGAAGGCCGCGGCCGGCGACGCCCAGCGCATCGCCGCCCAGCACGGCATCCAGTTCTTCGGGGGCCTCGGCTTCACGTGGGAGAACGACCTGCACCTGTACGTGCGCCGGGCGAAGGTGGGCGAGCTGCTGCTCGGCACCTCGGCCGAGCACCGGGTGCGCGTGGCGAAGGAGGTCCTGGCCCGATGAGGCTCCAGTTCGACGACCAGACGGAGGCGTTCCGCGCCGAGTTCATCGAGTGGCTGGAGGCGAACGCCCCCAGCCCCGAGGAGACCACGGAGCGGGCCACGTCCAGCGCCCACGTGCCCGAGTGGGCCCGCCGCTGGCAGCGCACCATGTTCGATGCCGGCTGGCTGGTGCCCGGCAACCCACCTGAGTACGGCGGGCGCAACGCGTCGGTGCTCGAGCAGTTCGTTCACCAGCAGGAGCTGCACCGGCGGCGCATCTACCCGAGCTTCAACCCCCAGGGCCTCGGCATCATCACCCCGTCGATCCTGACGTTCGGCACCGAGGAGCAGAAGCAGCGCTGGGCCCGGCGCATCCTGCGGGCCGAGATCACCGCCGCGCTCGGCATGAGCGAGCCCGACGCCGGCTCCGACCTGGCCGGCCTGCGCACCCGGGCCGAGCTCGACGGCGACCGGTTCATCGTCAACGGCCAGAAGGTGTGGACCTCGGGCGCCCACCACGCCGACGTGATCCTCGCCTTCGTCCGCACCGACCCCGAGGCGCCGAAGCACAAGGGCATCAGCTGCCTCCTCATCCCCACCGATTCCCCCGGCGTCACCCGCCGCCCGTTCGGCTCGCTCATCAGCCCCGACGACACCGACTTCAACGAGGTGTTCTTCGACGACGTCGAGGTGCCCGCCGAGAACCTCGTCGGCCCGCTGCACGAGGGATGGAAGGTCGCCACCGGCTCGCTCGGCCACGAGCGGGCGATGCTGTGGCTGAACTACAGCGACACGCTCGACGACCTGGTGCAGACCGGCGGGCGGGCGCTGGTCGACCACGGGCTCGGCGACGACACGGCGTCGCTCGACTGGTTCGGATCGCTCGCGATCGACGCCGAGGCCATCCGGCTCCTCGGCTTCCGCACGCTCGCCAAGGCCCGCAAGGGCATGGAGGCCACCGAGCAGTCGATCCTGAAGCTGTTCGGCTCCGAGGCGGTGCAGCGGGCCACGCTGCAGGTGCTCGAGGCGCTCGGCCCCGACGCGCTCGACCCCACCGAACGCACCATCCCGCTGTACCACCTCGACAGCGAGGTCCACGGCGAGGGCTGGTTCGACCGCTACATCCGCAGCTTCTCCGGCACCATCGCCGGCGGCACGTCGCAGATCCAGCGGAACATCATCGCCGAGCGGGTGCTCGGGCTCCCCCGGTGAGCGCTCCGATCCGGGTGGTCCAGTGGACCACCGGCAACGTGGGCAAGCGGGCCGTGCGGGCCGTCGTGCACCGGCCCGACCTGGAGCTGGTGGGCTGCTACGCCTGGTCGGACGACAAGGTCGGGCGCGACGTCGGCGAGCTGTGCGGCATCGACCCCATCGGCGTCACGGCCAGCGACGACGTCGACGCGCTGCTGGCGCTGGCGCCCGACTGCGTCGTCTACACGCCGATGTGGCCCGACGTCGACGAGGTGGTCCGCATCCTCGAGGCGGGCGTCGACGTGGTATCGACCGCGGCCTTCATCAACGGGAACCGTCTCGGTGCCGATCGCGCCCGCATCACCGACGCGTGCGAGCGGGGAGGGTCGACGATCTTCGGCACCGGCATCAGCCCCGGCTGGATCGACATGCTCGCCATGGTCACCGCCGGCATCTGCGACCGCATCGACAAGGTCGTGGTCGACGAGGCCTCCGACACCACGATGTACGACTCGCCCGAGACCGAGCTGCCGTGCGGGTTCGGCCGACCCATCGACGACCCCGACCTCCAGCCCATGGCCGCGCAGGGCACGGCCGTGTTCGGCGAGGCGGTCGCCATGGTGGCTGATGCGCTCGGCGTGGAGCTCGACGAGATCGTGTGCGAGCCGGAGTACGCCCAGACCACCGAGGACGTCGTCATGGACTCGTGGACGATCCCGGCGGGCCACGTCGCGGGGGTGGCCGCCAGCTGGCAGGGCCGGGTGGGCGACCGCACGGTCGTCGAGCTGAACGTGCGGTGGAAGAAGGGTCAGACGCTCGATCCCGACTGGACCATCGCCGAGGGGCACACGATCACCGTCGAAGGGCTGCCCACCGTGCGGACCCGGGTGGAGTACCTGCCGCCGCCCGACTTCGAGGCGACGACGTTCGCCGACTTCCTGGTGATCGGGATGATCATGACGGCGCTGCCGGCGGTGAACGCCATCCCTGCGGTGGTTGCGGCCCCGCCGGGCATCGTGACCTACAACGACCTGCCGCTGCCCCTCCCGAAGGGGTACGTGCCGAGGTGATGGTCGAACCGGAGCACCGCGGTCCCACCGAGCCGCTCCGGACGGCCCCGCCGCGCCGGCCGGGCTCGGTGCGCCGCACGTCCACCGTCGACACCACGTGGCCCGACGGCTTCACCGGCGACGCCGTGGTGCACGGGCGGGCCCGCGACCTGCGCACCGACCTCGACGGTGGGATCGAGGTGCTGGACGAGGCGGAGCTGCGGGCGCGGGTCGCGCCGGACCGGACGCTGAGCCGGCTCGACGGCCCCGACGACCGGCTGCAGCAGCTCGTCGGCACGTGGACCTTCCGCGGGTTCCGCTCGGCCACCCGAGACGCACTGCCCGACCTCGACGGCTCGCCCTCGCCGCTTCGCCTGCTGCTCGACGACCTGCCGCCGGCGCTGCTCGTGTCGGGGTTCGCCTACCTGGCCGGCGACGCCTACGCCGACGTGCCCGCCGGGTCGGGCTCGGGCTTCGAGGGGCAGATCGACATCTGCGCCGGCTGGGCCCGCGACTCCGGCATGGTGCAGGCGGCGCTCGAGCGCGGCCGCAGCCCTACCCCGGTGTCCGTGCCGTCGCCGTCGCTCGACGATCCCGCCGACCCGCTCGCCTGGCACGACGCCCCGCTGCCGCCGCCAGTCGCGACCCGTCGCCGGCGGCTGCTCGACGTGCGGTCCACCGACCCTGCGTCCGTGGTGGTGGAGGCGCTGTTCCGCGACAGCCACCTCGGCCCCGACGGCGTCGAGCGCTCGTTCCACGAGTACGCGGTCCGGGCGGTGGTCGACCGGCCGACCCGCACGATCGCCGCCATCGAGGCCCGCCACGGTGTGCTCCCGTGGCACGAGTGCCCCCGGGCGTTGGCCAGCGCCGGTCGGGTGGTCGGGACGTCGATCGACGACCTGCGCGCCCAGGTGCGCGAGACGTTCCGCGGCACCTCCACGTGCACGCACCTCAACGACGTGCTCGCCGCCATCGGCGACACCCCGGTGCTCCTCGCCCACCTCACCCCCTGACCCGCCGCCTTCGAAACTGGACGCGGATCCTGCGCACCCGGTCGCTCACCTCGTCCTCCTCACAGGCTCCGGAAGAGGCCGCCGTCGACGAGCACCTGCGCGCCGTTGACGTACGACGACGCGTCGCTGGCCAGGAACACGCAGAGGCCCACCATGTCGACGGGCTGCCCGATGCGGCCCATCGGGTTCATGGCGCCGGCCTGGGCCTTCATCTCCGCCCCCCACGCCAGCGTGATGTCCGTGTCGAACGCGCCCGGCAGCACGAGGTTCGCCCGGACCTTCGGCGCCCACGCCCCGGCCAGGCCCAGGGTGAGCGCGTTGAGCCCGGCCTTGGCCATGGCGTAGGGCAGCTCGCCCACGCCGGGCCGCAGCGTGCCGGCCGTGCTCACGTTGATGATCGACCCGCCGTGGCCGGACGCCATGCGCTCACCGAGCAGGACGCTGAGCCGGAACGGGCCCCGCGCGTTGACGGCGTGGACCTTGTCGTACAGCTCGGGCGTGACCTCGGCGAGGGACCCGTACGGCGGTGACATGCCGGCGTTGTTGACGAGGATGTCGCACCGGCCGAGCTCGGCGTGGACGGTGTCGGCGAGCCGCTCGCTGTCGTCCCACTGCGCGGCGTGGAAGGCGACCGGCAGCGCCCGCCGCCCGGTGGCTTCCGCGATCGCGGCCGCCGCTCGCTCGCACGCGTCGAGCTTGCGGCTGGCGATCACGACGTCGGCGCCGGCGGCCGCGAGGCCCTCGGCCACCGCTCGCCCGATGCCCCGGCTGCCGCCGGTGACGACGGCGACCTTGCCGGTCAGGTCGAACAGCTCTGCGGATGTCATCTCACTCCTGTCCCTGGATCTCGATGAGCACCTTGCCGATCGCCTGGCCGTCCGCCACCAGGCGCAGCGCCTCCGCCGCTCGCTCGAGCGGGTAGGTGGCCCCGATGTGCGGCTGCACGGTGCCGGCGCTCAGCAGCTCGGCGAGCTCGGCCTCGTTGCGGGCCAGCTCCTCGGGCGCGTGGGTGGCGAAGTCGATGAACTGGAAGCCCAGGACCTGCACGCCCTTGAGGAGCACGAGGTTCAACGGGATGCGGGGGATCTCACCCGACGCGAAGCCGACCGTCACGAACCGCCCACCCCAGCGCACCGAGCGCAGCGCCGGCTCGGCGAGCGCGCCGCCGACCGGGTCGACGACCACGTCGGCGCCGTCCGACAGCAGCTCGCGAAGCGCCTGGCGAAGGTCGGCGACGCGGTGGTCGACGACGTTCGTGGCCCCGAGGCGGCGAGCGACGTCGAGCTTCTCCGGCGACGACGCCACCGCGGTGACGACCGCACCCAGGTGGGCGCCCAGCTGCACCGCCGCCGAGCCCACACCGCCGCCGGCACCGAGCACGACGAGCTGGTCGCCCGGCCGGACCGCCGCGACGGACCGCAGCACGTGGTACGCCGTCTTGTAGGTCACGCCCGACGCCGCAGCCACCGCAGCGCTCACGCCAGCGGGACGGCGGTGCACGGCGTGGGCGCCGAGCACGGCCTCCTCGGCGAAGGCGCCGACCAGCCCGGTGCCGGTGACCGCGTCGCCGACGGCGAGGTCCCCGACGCCGGCGCCGAGCTCGGTGACCACGCCGGCCAGCTCGCTGCCGGGCACGAAGGGCGGCTCGACCGGGATCTGGTACCGGCCGGCGACCAGGAGCACGTCGGGGAAGTTGACGGCGGCCACCTCGACGGCGATGCGCACCTGCCCGTCGCCCAGCGCCGGCGGCGGCACGTCCTCCACCCGGACGACCTCGGGCGGCCCGAGCGCCCGGCACATCGCCGCCCGCACCGTCACGCCCCCACTTCGTGACGCGCAGATCCACCGCCACACGTCGATCTGCGCGTCAGGAACGGGGGTTGGGCCAGGGTCACGAGCCGTAGGTGGTGGTCTCGGCCAGGTCCGCGGCCTGTTGCATGAGGTCGAGCACGATGGGCCCGAACGCCTGCAGCGCCGGCGTGGCGTCGGTGGCCCGCTGGTAGCCCTGCTCGAGCACCACCGCCAGCTTCCACTTGGCGAGGACGCAGTAGTAGTCGATGTCGTCGACCTGGCGGCCCGACACCTCGGCGTAGCGGGCGAGCACCTCGGAGCGGCTCGGCATGTGGGTCATGTCGACGTAGCCGCCCACCGCGCCCTCGCCGGTGTCGGTCTCCTCCGGCCAGGAGTGCACCACCCAGCCGAGGTCGAGCTTGGGGTCGCCCACCGTGCCCATCTCCCAGTCGACGATGGCTGCCAGCCGGGCCGGGGCGCCGTGCTCGAACATCACGTTGGCGAACTGGTAGTCGCCGTGCATGATCCCGGGCACGAAGTCGAGCGGCCGGTGGGACCGCAACCATGCGGCGGCCTCCTCGAAGCCGGGCAGCTCGCGGCCCTTGATGCGCTCGAGGAAGGCCGTCCACCGGTCGACCTGGCGTTCGTGGAACCCCTCGGGCCGACCGAGGTCCTCCAGCCCACGGGCCCGCCAGTCGACGTTCCCGAGCCGAGCGATGCCCTCCACGAGCTGGAAGGCGAGCCCGCGCCGGGCCTCGTGGTCGGAGTGGAACGGCTCGGGCCACTGCCGGCCGCTCGGGCCCGACGCGAGGTCCATCGGGGACCAGCCGTCGACGAAGCCCATCAGGTAGAAGGTGCGACCGAGCACCGAGGTGTCGGTGCACACGGCGACCGCCGAGGTGTGGGGCACGTCGGTGCCGTCGAGGGCCTCGATGATGCGCCACTCGCGCACGATCCCCTTGTCGCGGTCGGCCGGCGCGGTGGCCGGGGGGATGCGCATGGCGCAGTGCAGCTCGCCCCGGCGCAGCTCGTAGATCTCGTTCTGGCTGCCGCCCGAGATGAAGCGCGACGTGAGCGGGGCGCCGGCGCCGGGCAGGCCCTCGGCGTCCATCCACGCCACGAGGCGCTCGGTCTGGCCGGCGTCGAGCGCTGGCGCGGCGGTGTCGGGTGCGGTCACAGGTTCCCCTCCTCGAGCTCGAGCAGCTCGGCGTACCTGGCCTTGGCGGCCTCGATCTTCCCCGGGATCCACTGCGTGGGCCACATGCCGTCGGTGGGCCGGTGCTCGCGCAGCACCTGCCGGGCGACGGTGACCTTGTGGACCTCGGTGGGCCCGTCGGCCAGGCCCATCACGCCGGCCCCGAGGATCATGCCGAAGAACGGCATCTCGTTCGTGGTGCCGAGGGCGCCGTGCACCTGCATGGCCCGCCAGGCGATGTCGTGCAGGACGGTGGGCATCACGACCTTCACGGCGGCGATGTCCTTGCGGACCTTCTGGTAGTCGTTGAGCTTGTCGATGCGCCACGCCGTGCGCAGCACGAGGAGGCGGAACTGCTCGAGCTGGGCCCACGAGTCGGCGATGTAGCCCTGCACGAACTGCTTGTCGGCCAGCAGCGAACCCTGCGTCTCGCGGCTGAGCGCCCGCTCGCACATCATGTCGAGCGCCCGCTGGGCGAGGCCGATGGTGCGCATGGCGTGGTGGATGCGCCCGCCGCCGAGCCGGGTCTGGGCCACCGCGAACGCCTGCCCCTCACCGCCGAGCATCGCCGACTCGGGCACGCGCACGTCCTGGTAGTGGATGAGCGCGTGGGAGCCCTCCCCGATGGGCTCGCCCCAGAGGCCGACGTTCCGCTCGATCTCGACGCCCGGCGTGTCGCTCGGGACCAGGAACATCGACATGCCCTTGTACGGGCTGACGTCGGTGTTGGTGACCGCCATGACGATGAGGAACGAGGCGGTGCGGGCGTTCGACGAGAAGTACTTGTAGCCGTTGATGACCCACTCGTCGCCGTCCTTGACCGCTCGGGTCTTGAACATGGTGGGGTCGGCGCCCGCGTGGGGCTCGGTCATCGAGAACGTCGAGAAGCACTCGCCGTCGAGCAGCGGCTGGAGGTAGCGGTCCCTCTGCTCCTGCGTGCCGTAGTGGGCGAGGATCTCGGCGTTGCCGGTGTCGGGCGCCTGGGTGCCGAACACGACGGGCGCCCACGACGACCGGCCGAGGATCTCGTTCAGCAGCGCGAGCTTCAGCTGGCCGAACCCCTGGCCGCCGAGCTCGGGGCCGAGGTGGGTGGCCCACAGCCCCTGGCGGCGGACCTCGTCCTTCAGCGGGTCGATGATCTTCCTGCGGGCACCGTCGAGCGGCACGAACTGCTGGTGGGGGAAGAGGTGGTCGAGCGGTTCGACCTCCTCGCGCACGAACCGGTCGGCCCAGTCGAGCTTCCCCTGGTACTCGGGGTCGGTCTCGAAGTCCCACGACATCGGATCCCCCTCCTCTCGTCGTCGGCCACGCTGACAGAATAGGATTCTGAGCATGCCGAGCGCTGTTCCGCAACCCGAGAACGATGTGGCGGCACGCATCGCCCAGCAGACCCTGGCGGCCCGCGCTCCCGACTACTCCGGCGAGGTGCGGCGGCTGCTCGACGCCGGCCGGGAGGTGATGCGGCGCAACGGCACGGCGTCCCGGGCCAAGGTCGCCGACATCGTCGCCGCCGCCGGCCTGTCGAACGAGGCCTTCTACCGGCACTTCCGGTCGAAGGACGTGCTCGTGGCCGCCATCCTCGAGGACGGCACCGAGCGGCTCCGCAGCTACCTCGTGCACCAGATGGCCAAGGCCGACGACCCCGCCGGCCAGGTGCGCCGCTGGGTCGAGGGCATCCTCGCCCAGGCGCGCGACGAAGACGTGGCCGCCACCACGATGGCGGTGCTGTGGAACGCCGGCGGCACCGGCGACCGGCTCGGCTCCTCGGCCGCCAGCGCCCCGCTCGGCGACCTGCTCGTCGAACCGCTCACCGCCGTCGGCAGCGACCACCCGGAGCTGCACGCATCGCTCGCAGGCCACGCCGCAGTGGGCGCCCTCGCCGACCACCTCTGGGCGGGCACCCGCCCGTCGAAGGCCGACGTCGACCGGATCACCGCCTTCGTCCTCGGCGGCGCCGCCGCCACCCGCTGAACCGCCCGCCCTCACCGTTCTGGGCCCACCACACCCGGTCCGCGACCGAACGGAGTGGTGCCAGAAGCGTCGACCGCACCGTTCCGGCCCCACGACCACCGGTCGACGACCGGGCGAAGTGGTGCCAGAAGCGGGTGGTGGGCGCTTGGCGGCGGCGGTTGGAAACCCTATTCTCCGACGACACGAAGCAGGCTCTCTGGGGGCAGGAGATCGAGTGGCCGAGATCCCGATGGACGTGGCGTCGTTCCGCCGTGACCTGGTGGCGTGGCTCGACGCCGCCGACCTCGCACCCTCCACTGCCGGCCGCGGCACGCTCGATGACCAGATGGCGCAGTACTTCCGGGTCAAGCGGGCGCTGTGGGACGCCGGCTTCGGCCGCTGCGGCTGGCCCGAGCACGTCGACGGCCTCGGCGGGCCCGCCCTCCTGCGGGCCGTCGTCGGCGAGGAGGTCGCCGCCCGCGGGCTGGCCGACCCAGGCTGCTGGTCGATGATCGAGGTCCTGGCACCCACCGTGCTGGCGTTCGGCCCCGAGTCCCTGGTGCAGGCGATGGTGCCGCCGCTGCTCCGGGGTGACGAGCTGTGGTGCCAGGGCTTCTCGGAGCCCGACGCCGGCAGCGACCTGGCGTCGCTGACGTGCAAGGCCACCGCGGTCGACGGGGGGTGGCGGGTGAACGGCCAGAAGGTGTGGACCAGCTACGCCCAGTTCGCCCAGCGGTGCGTGCTGCTCACCCGCACCGGCGACCCCGGCAGCGCCCACCGCGGCATCACGGCCCTGTTCGTCGACGTCGACTCCCCCGGCCTCACCTACCGGCCCATCGAGACCCAGCACGGCCGCCCCGAGTTCTGCGAGGTGTTCTTCGACGACGTGTTCGTGCCGGCCGACCGCCTGCTCGGCGACGTCGGGCAGGGGTGGCAGATCGCCATGGACGTCCTGCCCTACGAGCGGTCCACCACGTTCTGGCACCGGGGCGCCCACCTGCTGCAGCGCTGCAGCGACCTGGTGGGTGCGGTGGCCGAGGCCGACGACGTCCCGGCCACGGCGGCGAAGTCGCTCGGCGAGGCGTACCAGGCCGTGCTCGCCTTCCGACTCCGCTCCCGCGCGACGCAGCACCGCCTCGCCGCCGGCCACCCGCTCGGGGCCGAGACCTCCATCGACAAGATCCTCATCGCCGGCGCCGAGCAGCGGCTGCTCGACACCGCACGCGACCTCCTGCCCGGCGTGATCGAGCTCGACGACGATCCGCAGGCCGAGGCGTGGCGCGAGGACTGGCTGTACGCCAAGGCCGCCACCATCTACGGCGGCACGGCGGAGATCCAGCGCAACATCGTCGCCCGCCGCCTGCTCGACCTGGGAGCCGAGGCATGACCGCCATCGACGTCGACGACCTGGCGATGCTCGCCACCGGCTTCGAGGCGGCGATGCGGGACGCCCCCGACCCGGCTTCCACCACGGCCGCCCTGGTCGACCTCGGGTGGATCGAGCTGCTCGCCGCCTCGCCCGCCCAGGCCGTCGCCACGGCGTTCGGCGCGCTCGGCACCACCGGCTCGGTGGCCGGGCTCGTCGATGACGTCGTCGCCCACGCCCTCGACATCGCACCCGACGCCGGCACGGCGGTCGCCCTGCCCCCACCCGCTCGCTCGGCGCCTCCCGGCACCCGCGACGGCGGCCGCATCGTGGTGGACGGCATGGCCTCGGCCCGGCTGCACCACGCCGCCACGGTCCTCGTGCCGGTCGCTGCGGTCGACGGCGTGGAGGTCCTGGCGGTCGACGCCGACCGGGTGCGCACCGAGGCATCGCCGGCGCTCGACACCGACCAGGCCCTCGTCCGACTTCGCGCAACGGTCGACATCGCCGACGCCACGCCCGTCGACATCCAGGGCGCCTGGCCCGCCGCCGTCGCCTCCGGCCGCGTCGCGCTCGCCCACCAGCTCGTCGGCGCCTCCCGCACGATGCTCGACCAGGCCCGCCAGCACGCAGTCGACCGCGTGCAGTTCGGCCGGGCCGTGTCGTCGTTCCAGGCCGTGCGCCACAAGCTCGCCGAGTCGCTGGTGGCCATCGAGGGCGCGGCCGCCGTGGTCGACGCGGTCGGCGACGAGGTCGATCCCCTGCTCGCCGCCCTGGCGAAGTCGCTCGCCGGCCAGGCGGCCCGCACCACCTCCGCCCACGCCCAGCAGGTGCTGGCCGGCATCGGGTTCACCACCGACCACCCCTTCCACCGTTGGATGAAGCGGGCCGCGGTGCTGGACGTCGCCCTCGGCTCGACCGCCTCGCTGCCCCCCGAGATCGGCGCCGAGCTGCTCCGCCGCAGGAGCGCACCCCGGCTGGTGGAGCTGTAGCCGTGGCACCGTCGGACACACCCCCTCCTGCCCGTCGCTGGCGGAGCCGCACGATCCCGCCGGCACTGGCCGAGCGCTACCGGGCGGAGGGGTGGTGGACCGACGCCACCCTCGGCGCCAGCGTGGCCGGGTGGCTGGCCGCGGCGCCGCACACGCCGGTGCACGTGCACTCGCGCACGCGATCCTGGCACGGCACGTACGCCGACGTCGCCGACGAAGCCCGCCGCCTCGCCTCCCTGCTGCGCAGCGAGGGCATCGAGCCGGGCGCCGTGGTGGCGTTCCAGATCCCGAACTGGCGCGAAGCCGTGGTGTCCTTCGCCGCCCTGGCGATGGGCGGCTACGTGCTCGTGCCCATCGTGCACATCTACGGGCGCAAGGAGGTCGGCTTCATCCTCGACGAGTGCGGCGCCGACGCCTACATCTCGCCGGCCGGGTACGGCCACGTCGACCACCTGGCCATCGTCCAGGAGGCGGCACCGGCCTGCCTGCGCCTGCACGTGGTGGTCGGCGAAGGCGCCGACGTGCCGGCGCCGGCGGGCATCCGCCGGGTCGACTGGACCGAGGTCGCGGCCCACGAGCCGCTCGCCGAGCTCCCGCAGGTGGCGGCCGACGACGTGGTGGTGCTCGCCTACACGTCGGGCACCACGAGCGACCCGAAGGGTGTCATCCACGACCACCGCACGCTGCTGAGCGAGCTGCGCCACATGGCCGACTGGGCCACCGACCGCCCGAACCTGATGGGTTCCCCCGTCACCCACGCCACCGGCATGCTCGGCGCCGTGCTCGGCCCCCTCCAGCGGGGCAGCGCCATCCACCTCATCGACCGCTGGGACCCGGGCCATGCCCTCGAGGTCATGGCCGAGCACGGCATCGGCGGCGGGACGGGCGCGTCGGTCTTCCTCGCCACGCTGCTCGACCACCCGGACTTCACGCCGGCGCACGCCGCCCGCATGGAGCGGGTCGGGCTCGGCGGCGCCCCCGTCCCCGTCGCCCTCGGCCGCCGGGCCGAGGCGCTCGGCATCAAGATCATCCGGGCCTACGGCTCCACCGAGCACCCGTCCATCACCGGCAGCCGGTTCGACGACCCGCCGGACCAGCGCCATGCCACCGACGGCCCGCCGATGCCGGGCGTCGAGCTGCGACTGCTCGGCCCCGACGGCGAGGAGGTCCCCGCCGGCACGCCCGGCGAGATCGTGTCCCGCGGCCCCGAGCTGTGCCTGGGCTACACCGACCCCGCCCTGGGCGACGCCTTCGACGACGAGGGCTGGTACCGCACGGGCGACATCGGCGTGCTGGACGAGCGCGGCTGCCTCACCATCACCGACCGGGTGAAGGACATCATCATCCGCGGCGGGGAGAACCTCTCGGCGGCCGAGATCGAGGAGGCGATCGCCACCGTGCCGGGCGTGGCGGAGGTCGCCGTGGTTGCGGCGCCCGACGAGCGGCTCGGCGAGCACGCCTGCGCCGTGGTGCGACTCCAGCCCGGGGCCGGTCCGCTGGACCTCGACCAGCTGACCGCGCACCTGGGCGACGTCGGCATCGCCCGTCAGAAGTGGCCCGAGGAGCTGCAGGTCGTGGACGACTTTCCCCGCACGCCGTCCGGCAAGATCCGCAAGATCGACCTGCGAGCCGAGCTGCGGGCGCGCGCCACGACCTCCACGAACGAGAGCGACGAGTAGATGGACTTCACCCGATCCGACGACCACGAGGCGATCCGCGAGGGAATCCGGCGGATCTGCGCCGACTTCCCCGACGAGTACTGGTCGGAGGTCGACGAGGCCCACGAGTTCCCGTGGGCCTTCTACGACAAGCTCGCCGAGGGCGGGTGGGTCGGCATCGCCATCCCCGAGGAGCACGGCGGCGGCGGCATGGGCATCACCGAGGCCTCGATCATGCTCGAGGAGATCGCCGCCTCGGGCGCGGCGATGAACGGCTGCTCCGCCGTGCACCTGTCGATCTTCGGCATGGAGCCGGTGCGCCGCCACGGCTCGCCCGAGCTCGTCGCGGAGGTGCTGCCGAGGGTCGCCAGCGGCGACCTGCACGTGGCGTTCGGCGTCACCGAGCCCGACGCCGGCACCGACACCACCTCGATCCGCACCCGGGCCGCGCGCGACGGCGACGAGTACGTGGTGACCGGCGCCAAGGTGTGGACCACCAAAGCCCCGTACTGCGAGCTGTGCCTGCTGCTGGTGCGCACCACGCCTCGGGAGGAGTGCGAGAAGCCCACGCAGGGGATGACGCTGCTGCTCGTCGACCTCCAGGACCCTGCGGTCGACATCACCCCCATCCCGAAGCTGGGCCGCAACGCCGTCGTGTCGTGCGAGGTCCGCTACGACGGACTGCGGGTGCCGGTGAGCCGGCGCATCGGCGAGGAGGGCGAGGGATTCCGCTACCTGCTCGACGGCCTCAACCCCGAGCGGATCCTGCTCGGTTCGGAGTCGCTCGGCATCGGGCGCGCCGCGATGTCACGTGCCGTGCAGTACGCGAAGGACCGGGTCGTGTTCGACCGGCCCATCGGCCAGAACCAGGGCATCGCCTTCCCGCTCGCCGAGGCGCACATGAAGCTCCACGCAGCCGAGCTGGTCGTGCGGGAGGCGTCCTGGCGCTTCGACCAGGGGCTGCCCTGCGGCGAGGCCGCGAACACCGCCAAGTACCTGGCCGCCGAGGCGGCGTTCTTCGCCTGCGACCGCGCCATCCAGACCCACGGCGGCATGGGCTACGCCCGCGAGTACCACGTCGAGCGGTACTGGCGGGAGGCCCGGCTCATGAAGATCGCGCCCGTCAGCCAGGAGATGGTCTGCAACTACATCGGTGCGAACGTGCTCGGGCTGCCGAAGTCGTACTGAGGCCGCTCCGACGCCCGACAGCGGCCGGCACCCTGGCACAGTTGAGCGAACGCCCGCTCTCAACGCAACGGGTCGCACGCGACTTGCGCTCTCCTTGAGCGGAAGTAGAGTTCTCACAATCGATCGGGGGGCCGAAGCCGGTGGGGGGAACCACGGGGGGTCCGATGCCGGTCGTCATCCGCACACCGGACCTCGGAGGTCACCTATGCGCCACACGCCACACCGGACCCTGCTGCGACGGCGGTTGCTCGCCCTTCTGGCTGCCTCGGCGGTCCTCGTCGCCGCGTGCGGGAACTCCGGCGATGACGATGACACCGCTGCGGGTGACACCACCACCACCGCCGCACCCGACGACGGTGGCGAGGGCGAGGGCGAGGGTGCGGGCACGGACGGCGGCGACGTCGGCGAGTTCCAGCCCATCGAAGGCGTCAACGGCGTCACCGACGACCAGATCCAGTACGCGGTGCTCGGCACCGGGCCGGCGAACCCGCTCGGCTACTGCCTGCTCGAGTGCTACGCGGCCGGCGTCAAGGCCCGCTTCGACTACCAGAACAGCATCGGCGGCGTGCACGGCCGCGACATCGTGGTCAGCCGCACCGAGGACGACGAGCTCGGCAACACCCAGGTGAAGCTCCTCGAGCTCGTCGAGGCCCCGGACGTCTTCGGCATCCTCGGCGCTCCCCTGATCTACGCCGGCTACTCCGACGTCGGGAACACCGACGTCCCGCTCTACACCACCTTCCCGGCCTCGCCGGAGGCCGACGGCTTCGACAACATCTACGTCGCCGGCGGCACCCTCTGCCTCGACTGCCCCTCGCCGCCCGCGGTCCAGGGCGCGGTGCTGGCCGGCGCCACGAAGGCGGCGTCCCTCGGCTTCGGCGTGTCGCAGGCCTCGAAGGACTGCGTGGCGTCCACGAAGGAGAACTTCGAGCTGTACGGCCCCGGCGTCGGCATCGAGTTCGCCTACGAGAACGACGAGCTGGCCTACGGCTTCCCGAACGGCGTCGGCCCGGAGGTCACGGCGATGAAGGAGGCCGGCGTCGACTACATCTCCACCTGCATCGACCAGACCTCGGTCGTCACCCTCAAGCAGGAGATGGCTCGCCAGGGCATGGAGGCCGTGGTCGCCCTGCCGCAGGGCTACGGCGACCAGGAGTACCTGCAGGCGAACGCCGACCTGCTCGAGGGCGACATCCTCTCCGTCCGCTACCGGCCCTTCGAGGCCGACGCCGGCGACTCCATGCTCGAGACGATGCAGGAGTGGCTGGAGCAGACCGGCGTGCAGATGAACGACTACGCCATCCAGGGCTGGATCGGTGGCGACATGGCCATCGCCGCCCTGCTCGCCGCCGGCCCGCAGTTCGACCAGGCCAGCGTCATCGAGGCGTTCAACCAGGTCACCGACTACACCGCCGGCGGCCTGCTCGCACCACCCGTCGACTGGACCACCGCGCACGACGCCGGCGCCCCGGACGACGCCCGGCGGACCTGCGCCGCCTACCTCATCGTCAAGGGGGGAGCGCTCGAGCTCCAGGGCGACCCGGCAGAGCCGTTCTTCTGCTGGGACACCCCGCTCGACGAGTGGGCCGAGCCCGAAACGGCCGGCTGAACGGAAGGACGCACCCGTGACCGCAGCGCACACCCCACACCATGTTGCTCGGCTCGGTCGGTGAGGATCTGCTCCGGGCGGTGCTCCAGGGAGCGCCGCCCGGGACGGTCTACGCACTGGTCGCCATCGGCTTCGTCCTGGCGTACAAGACGTCGGGGGTCTTCAACCTGGCCTTCGGCGCCCAGGCGTACGTGTCCGCGGTCGTGTACTTCACGGCCCACGTCGAGTGGGGATGGGGGGCGCTCCCCTCGTTCCTGCTCGCCGTGGTGGTCATCGCGCCGCTGCTCGGCGTGCTGCTCGAGTACCTGGTCTTCCGGCACCTGCGCACCGCGCCGCCGGTCTCGGGCCTGGTCGTCGCCATCGGCCTGACCGTCGCGCTGCCCGCGCTCGCCGACGTGGTGCTCGGCTTCGAACCGGTGGGCACGCGGCCGGAGGGCGTCGCGCCCGACGGCAACAGCGTCTTCTACGACGTGTTCGGTGTGTACTCGTTCAGCCGCAACGAGCTCGTGGCGATGGTGGCGGCCAGCATCGCCGTGCTCGGGCTCGCGGCCCTGTTCCGGTTCTCGGTGGCCGGCCTGCGGATGCGGGCTGTCGTCGAGAGCCCGCGGATGACCGAGCTCAACGGCATCGACGCCAACCGGGTGTCGGCGGCGGCGTGGGCGCTGTCGTCGTTCTTCGCCGGCCTCGCCGGCGTGCTCATCGCCCCGCGGTTCAGCACGCTGTCGTCGGGCGAGTTCCTCAACATCGTGGTGATCGCCATCGCGGCAGCCGCGGTGGGCTCACTGGTGAGCCTGCCCCGGGCCTTCGCCGGCGGCCTCGGCCTCGGCGTGCTCATCGCGGTGTTCACCACGTTCGTCCCCAAGTGGGCGGAGGACCTCTCGTTCCTCCGGCCCATCCAGGAGAACGTGACCCCGGCGATCCCGTTCATCGTGCTGCTCGGGATCTTGATCTTCGTCCCGGCCATCCGGCGGTCCCAGCGGGCGTCCGACCCCCTCTCCGGGGTCGACCCACCACCGTCGTCCCTGGTGCCGGTGCTCGAGGAGGACCCGCGCCGGGCACTGGTCCGGCGGGTCGTCGCCGTCGCGGCGCTGCTGGTGGTGGCCGGGGTCGTCTACACCCGGGCCGACGGCGTGTGGACCTACCTGGTCACCCAGGCCGTCACCCTGGCCATCGTCTACCTGTCGTTCACGGTGATCACCGGCTTCGCCGGCCACATCTCCCTGGCTCAGGGCGCGTTCGCCGCCATCGGTGGCATGACCGCGTTCCAGCTGGCCGACCGCTACGAGGTGTCGGTGCTCGCCGGTGCCGTGGTCGGCGGGCTGATCGCCGCCGTGGTGGGCGCCCTGCTCTCGCTGCTCATCATGCGGCTGAACGGCATCTGGATCGCCATCGCCACCCTGGCGTTCGCGTTCTTCTACCACTCGGTGATCGTGAAGTTCTCCTGGGCGGGCGGCACCGCCGACGGCTCGGCCACCCAGCGCGTGCCCCGGCCGGTGCTGGGCCCGTGGGACTTCGTCGACGACCGGGCGTTCCTCGTCCTCGCCATCGTCGTGCTGGCCGTGGTGGCCGGCGGGGTCACCCTCTTCGGCCGCAGCGACACGGGGCGGGTGCTCCGGGCGCTCCGAGGGAGCGAGGTCGCCTCGCAGTCCATCGGCATCTCGCCGGCCAAGGGCCGCGTCATCGCCTTCGGCGTGGCCTCCTTCGTCGCCGCCATCGGCGGGGCCATGGTGGCGATGCACCAGGAGGCCGTGTCCTACGACCGCAACTTCGCCCCGCTCGGCGCCATGTTCTGGCTCGTGCTCGTGGTGACCTTCGGCGTCCGCAAGCCGATGGCGGCCGTGCTCGGCGCCGCCGCCTTCTCGCTGATGGACAAGCTGGTCCTGCAGGGCGAGGTGTTCGGCTGGATCCTGCGCAGCCCCGACCGCATCCCCGACCTGTTCCCGATCTCGCCGAACTGGATGATGATCCTCTTCGGGTTGGGCACCATCCAGTACGCCAAGCACCCCGAGGGCGTCATCGACATGAACCGCGCCCAGATCGCCGCCCGCCGGGCCAAGCGAGCCGCCCGACGCCGGCCCGGCCCGCCGGAAGCCGACCCGCCTGCACCCTCCGACGAACCGGCGAAGGCCGAGATCGAGGAGCCCGTCGCATGAGCTCGCTGCTGCAGACCCGGGGCATCACCAAGCGCTTCGCCGGCATCGCCGCCCTCTGCGAGGTCGACCTCGACGTCGACGAGGGCGAGCGGGTCGGCCTCATCGGCCCCAACGGGGCCGGCAAGACCACCTTCTTCAACTGCATCCTCGGCTTCCTCCGGCCCGACCGCGGCAACGTCACCCTGGGCGGCGAGGACATCTCCGGCCTGCGGGTCCACGAGCGGGCCCGACGCGGCATCGGCCGCACGTTCCAGCGCATCGAGCTGTTCCCCGACTCCACCGTGCGCGACCACCTGGTGATCGCCGACCGGGTCAGCCGCCGCGAGCGCCGGTTCCTGCCCGACGTGCGCCGCTGGGTGCAGTCCGACCCCGAGGAGGTGCGCCGCTGCGACGAGGTCCTCGAGCTGCTCGGCCTGCGCGACCTCGCCGACGAGCCCATCGAGCGGCTCAGCCTCGGCCAGGGTCGCCTCGTCGAGGTGGCCCGAGCCCTCATGACCCAGCCCCGCCTGCTCCTGCTCGACGAGCCGTCGTCGGGCCTCGACCGGCGGGAGACCTCGGCGCTCGCCGCCACGCTGCGCGAGGTGCAGGAGCAGCGCGGCTTCGCCATCCTGCTCGTCGAGCACGACATCGAGCTCGTCGGCTCGTTCACCACCCGCAGCTACCTGCTCGACTTCGGCCAGGTGCTGCTGTCCGGCCCGACCACCGAGGTGATGTCGTCGACGGCGATGCGCCAGGCCTACCTCGGCGACGCGGAGGTGCCCGCATGAGCCCCGCCACGAACCCCGCCCTCGAGCTGCGCCACGTCGACGCCGGCTACGGCGTCTTCCGCGCCCTGTTCGACGTGACGCTCAGCGTCGCCCCCGGCGAGGCCGTGGCCATCGTCGGGCCGAACGGCGCGGGCAAGACCACCATCGCCCGGGTCGCGTCCGGCCTCATCGCGCCCAGCAGCGGCAGCATCCTGGTCGACGGCGAGGACCTCAGCGGCAAGGCCGCCCACAGCTTCGCCCGAGCCGGCGTCGCCCACGCCCCCGAGGGGCGCTCGGTGTTCGCCACCCTCACCGTCGAGGAGAACCTCGTCCTGTCCATCGAGCGGATCCGGGGACGCAAGGGCGTCCGCGACGGCCTCGCCGCCGCGTACGAGCTGTTCCCCCGCCTCGCCGAGCGGCGCAACCAGGTGGCGGGCACGCTCTCGGGCGGCGAGCAGCGCATGCTCGCCATGGCCCGGGTGCTGGTCGACGCCCCGAAGATCCTCGTCGCCGACGAGCTCTCCCTCGGCCTCGCGCCGCGCATCGTGCACCAGACCTACGAGTCGCTCGCCCAGCTCCACCGGGCGGGCACCGCCCTGCTCGTCATCGAGCAGCACGTGTCCCACGCCCTCGAGCTCTGCGACCGCGTCGTCGTGATGGAGCACGGGCACGTGTCGTGGAGCGGCCCGAGCGCCGACGCCCGCGAGCGGGTCCAGCGCTTCCTCGAGGTCCAGGCCGACGCCGGCGCTCCGGCCGGCAGCTGACCGCCGGCCGTCGAGCCGCGTCTCAGCCCGGCGCGTGCTGCTCGAGGAACGCCTTGATGTCGTCGGTGCCGAAGGACTCGTACTCGCCGGCGAGGGCGAAGTCGATGGTGGCGAGCACGGCCCGCTCGAGGTGGATGTTCATCACCCGCTTGGTGGTCTCCACCGCGTACCTGGGCAGGCCGGCGATCCGCTGCGCGCACGCCATCGCCCGGTCGAAGACGTCGTCGGGGGCGCACACGTGGTTGACCAGGCCCATCTGGTGGGCGCGCTCGGGTGTGATGCGGTCGCCGGTGAAGGCGTACTCCTTGGCCAGCAGCAGGCTGGTGTGCAGCGGCCACGTGATGGGGCCGCCGTCGGCGGCGACGAGGCCGACCACCACGTGGGGATCCGCGAGGTGCGCCTTCTCGCTCATGAACACGACGTCGGACAGCGCCACCAGGCTGCACCCGAGTCCGACGGCCGGGCCGTTGACCGCCGACACCACCGGGACCCGGCACTGCACCATGTTCAGCACCAGGCGCTTGCCGGTGGCGAGGGACACCCGGCGCAGGTCGGTGTCGGTGGTCTGCTCGCGCAGGTAGGCGAAGTCGCCGCCGGCCGAGAAGGCCCGCCCGTTGCCGGTGAGCACCACGGCCCGGGCGTCGTGGTCGAGGCTGATCTGGGGCCACAGGTCGGCGAGGCCCTCGTGGAGGTCGTGGTTGACGGCGTTGAGGTCGTCAGGCCGGTTCAGGCGGACGATCCGGATGGGGCCGTCGGCCTCCACCACGATCTCGTCGGGGACGTCGTACACGGGCTCAGGTCGACTTCGAGCGTGAGGTGCGCTTCGAGCGGGCGGCCGCGACGTCGTCGGGGACGATGGCGTGGAGGCAGAACTCCCACATCTCCTCGCCGGTGATGGGGTGCGTCCCGCCGCCGCTGCGACCGGCCGTCGTCGTGGACGCCTGCAGGACGATGGCCGCCTGGCGCCGTGGCTTGCCGGGGCGCAGGAACCCGGCCTTCGCCGCGTCGTCCACGATGCCGACGAGGTACTCGAACAGCGGCGTGTAGGCACGCGACACCTCGTCCGGGTGGCTGATCAGCAGCAGCTGGGCGAACTCGAAGAACAGCGGCTGGATGGACGACCGACGCTCGGGCGAGCAGATGTCGTAGAGGATGAGGACCGCCTGCTCGAGGCGGTCGAGGGGGTCGCCGTCGGCGCTCGCCTCGCGGATGCGGGCGACGGTGTCGGCCATCTCCTCCTCGAACAGCGCGAGCAGGAGCTCGTGCTTGCCGTCGAAGTACTGGTAGAAGCTGCGCAGCGACTGCTTGGAGCGGTCGACGATCTCCTGGACGGTGAACTCGATGGAGTCCTTCTCGGAGATGATCTCCCGGGCGGCGTCGAGGAACTGCTGCACCCGCATGGCGGCCCGCTCACGGGCGCCGCGGGTGGATCGCTCGATGGCCCGCTCACGCCAGACCGCGTCGCCGCCGGCCTCCACCTCGTCCTCGTCAGCCCTTGCCATCGAGGGGCATCCTACCCTGCGAACATCGCCATCGCGAGATCCGCGAGCGCCACTTCCGCTCGTCGCCCGACGGCCGTGAGCACCGTTGCCGCAGAGCGAGAACTACGTTATCGTCGCCGCCCATGGCCGCATCCACGCCGGAGCAGGACATCGTCGAGATCGAGCAGCTGCTGGCCCGGTACGCCGTCGGGATGACCAAGGACGACATCGAGTCGGTCATGGCCGTGTTCACCCCCGACGGCACCTACAGCGCCTTCGGCGACACGTACTCGCTCGGCGACTTCCCCACCCTGGTGGCCGCCGCACCCAAGGGGCTGTTCATGGTCGGCACGCCGGCCGTCGAGCTCGACGGCGACGAGGGCACCGGCGAGCAGCCGCTGTGCTTCGTCGACCAGACCACCCACCACATGCGCATCGGCTGGTACACCGACACCTACCGCCGCACCGAGCACGGCTGGCGCCTCCGCACCCGGCGGATGACCTTCCTGCGCAAGAGCGGCTCCCGCGACTCCGGCCGCCCGCACGACCCGAGCCGGCCGACACCGGCGAGCTGACGCGGCGATCCGTTCCGGCGCCTGCCCGGGCAGGATGCGCCCTCACAGGGGAGCCGTGCCCGAGCACGCCCCCGCCCGACGGGTCATGACGCCGGCAGGCCGAGGATGCGCCAGGCGATGAGGTTGCGCTGGATCTGCGAGGTACCCCCCATGACGCTCTGGGCGCGGCTGTACAGGTACGTGCGCAGGTCGGTGTCGTCGCTGCCGTCGTGGGCGGCGCCCCCGACGGCGAGGGCGGCGTGGCCCACGGCCTGCTCGACCCACGTCATGAGCAGCTTGTCGATGGAGCCCTCCGGCCCGTGCTCGATGCCGCCCAGCCGATCGGACAGCCGCCGGCTGACGTGCCGCTGCAGCATGTCGGCCTCGACCATCGCCCAGGCCAGGGCGCGGCGCTGCTCGGCGTCGTAGCGCTCGGGCTCGGCGGCCACCCGCCGCTGCAGCTCGTTCACCGTCTTGCGGTAGCGGCTGGCGAAGCCGAGCTCGTGGGGCTCGCGCTCGTGGCTGACGATGGTCATGGCCAGCGGCCAGCCCTCGCCCGGCGCGCCGATCATGTTCTCGGCGGGCACGCGTGCGCCGTCGAAGATGACCTCGCCGAACTCCCGGGTGATGCCGTTGATCATCTTCAGCGGACGCTGCTCGACGCCCGGCTGGTCCATGCGCACCGCGAACACGGACAGGCCCTTGTGCTTGGGAACGTCGGGGTCGGTGCGGGCGAGCAGGAAGCACCAGTCGGCCAGGTCGGAGTAGCTGGTCCACACCTTGTGGCCGGTGATGACGTAGTCGTCGTCGTCGCGCTCGGCGCGGGTGCGCAGCGAAGCCAGGTCGGAGCCGGCGTCGGGCTCGCTGAACCCCTGGCACCAGCGGTCGTCGCCGCTGATGAGCGCGGGCAGGAACCGGGCCTTCACGTCGTCGTTCCCGTGGTGGAGGATGCCCTGCACGAGGTACCCGAGGCTCGGCCGGGGCGGGGCCCCGGCGTTCGCGAGCTCGTCGTCGAGGATCACGTCGTACACGCTGGGCATGCCGTGGCCGCCGTACTCCTCGGGCCACGACAGGCCGAACCAGCCGCCCTGGTACAGCGACCGGTGCCACTCGGGCTGGGCCTCCCAGTACTCGTCGGTGGTGGACGACGCCCCGAGCTTCGGGTTGTTGTCGGCCAGCCAGGCCCGGAGGCGCTCGCGGAACGCAGCCTCCTCGGGGGAATCGGCGAAGTCCATCAGCGGCCTCCGATGCCGGCATGGCGGAGCACTCGATCGAGGTTCGGTCCGATGCCGCCGAGCACGTCGGTGGAGAGCAGCGAGCGGCGCAGGAACACGTGGGCCATGCACTCCCAGGTGTTGCCGATGCCGCCGTGCACCTGGACGGCGGTCTCGCACACGGCGAGGGCCGCGCGCGACGCGTACGCCTTGGCGGTGGCCGCCGCGGCGACCGCGTCGGCGGCGGGCAGCGCGTCGACCGCCCAGGCGGCGTGGAGCGCGCTGCTGCGCGCCCCTTCGACGTGGACGAGCGTGTCGGCCAGCAGGTGCTGCACCGCCTGGAACGAGCCGATGGGCTTGCCGTACTGGGCCCGCTCCTTCGCGTACTCGACGGTGAGCCGTGCCGCGCCGGCCATCGCGCCGACCAGGTCGGCGGCGGTGACGGCGAGGGTCAGGGCGGTCCAGCGGTCGAGGTCGTCCTCGGCCAGCGGGCGGGCACCTTCGACCGGTCGGGCCTCGGCCGTGGCCACGCTGGTGGTGGGGCGGGTGAGGTCGGCGCCGGCGCCCCGCCCGGCCACGTCGACGGTGGCGAGGGTGGTGCCCCCGTCGCCGTCGGCGAGCAGCAGCGCGGTGGACGGGCCGAACGCGTCGACCGCCACCGCGGCACCCCCGGCGCGGGCCGGGGCGCCGAGGTCGGGGGTGAGGGCCACGGTCTCGGACTCATCGGACTCGGGCGCGCCGGCGAGCCGGCGCAGGTCGGCGGCCAGCACCGGGCCGAGGAAGGCGGCGTCCGCGCAGCCCCGTCCCAGCTGCTCGCTGACGAGGGCGACCTCGACGGCCGATGCCCACGGGGCACCGCCGTCGTCGCCGGCCCGCAGCTCGCGCCAGCCGGACTCGACGACCGCCGCGTCGAGCCTCGCGGCCCGGTCGGCGTCGTCGAGGCCGGCGACCGTGCCAGGCCCGAGCCGCGCCACCGCCTGGGCGGCGGCGTCGCGGAGCGCGACCTGCTCCGGGGAGAGGCGGACGTCCATCAGGTTCCCTCCTCCGCCGCGAGCAGCGACGGGGTCCACTCGTCGCGCAACGTCCGCCGGAGCACCTTCCCCGACGGCAGCCGGGGGATGGTGTCGACGACCACGACGTGTCGCAGGTGCTTGTAGGTGGCGAGCGACTCGGCGACCAGTGCCTCGAGCTCGCCTTCGGTGACGGGGTGCGCCGGGTCGAGCTGCACCGCGGCCACCGGGACCTCGCCGGCCGCCTCGTCGGCGAGGCCGAACACGGCGCAGTCGACGACGGACGGGTGGCCGTGCAGGACCGCTTCGATCTCGGCGGGCGCCACCTGGAAGCCCTTGACCTTGATCATCTCCTTCGAGCGGTCGGTGAGGTGGACCCAGCCCTCGGGCTCGAGCCAACCCACGTCGCCCGTGCGGTACCAGCCGTCGACGAACGCGTCGGCGGTGGCCTCGTCGGGGAGGTAGCCGGCCATCGCCGAGGGGCTCCGCACCTGGATCTCGCCGACGTCGCCCGGGGACAGCACCGCGCCGGTGGTCAGGTCGGCGACCCGCAGCTCGACCCCGGCCGGCGGCAGGCCGGCCGAGTCGAGGCGCCACTCGTCGGGCCGGTCCACCGGGTTGCACGTGATGACCGGGAGCTCGCTGGCGCCGTACGCGCACAGCCACCGCACGCCGGTGCGCTCGGTGACCCGCCGGGCCACCGACTCGGTGACCGGCGTGGCACCCCACATGATGTAGCGGAGCGAGGAGAGGTCGTGGCGCTCGAGGTCGGGGTGGTCCGCCATGGCGAGGGCGATGGGCGCCACCGCCATCTCGAGCGTGATGCGGTCGGCCTCGATGCAGCGCAGCACCTCGTCGAGGTCGAATCGGGGGTGCAGGCGCACGGTGGCGCCGGCGGCCGTGGCCGCCAGCAGGTTGAGCAGGCCGAGGATGTGCGACGGGGGCGTGGCCACCTGGAACCGGTCGTCGGGGCCGAGGCCGAGCGCCTCCACCCAGTGCCGGGTGCCGTGGTGGATCGAGGCGTGCGTGTGGCGCACCGCCTTCGGCATGCCGGTGGTGCCGGAGCTGAACACGAGCACGGCTTCGTCGTCCACCCCGACCACGCCCTCCTCCCCCGGTTCCTGACGCGCAGATCGACCGCTGATGGTCGATCCACGCGCAGGGAACGGTCCGGCGGGTGCGTCGTCGAGGTCGGTGACCCGGTCGGTGCCGAGGACGCTGCGCAGCACGTCGGTGCCGGCGCCGTCGCCCACTCCCCACACCGGCGTGGTGATGGAGGCGGCGTGGGCGACCTCGCCCGCCTTCCACGCCGGGCTCACCAGGACGGCGGCTGCGCCGAGCGCGCTGACCCCGTGGACCAGCGCATACAGCTCCGGCCGGTTCGACGACATGATCGCCACCCGCTGGCCGCGCCCGACGCCCGCGGCCGCGAGCCGCTGCGACCACTCGACGGCCATGGCGTGCAGGTCGGTGAACGAAAGGCGGCGCTCCCCCATCCGGAGGGCGTCGCGGTCGCCGAAGCGCTCGGCCGCGTCGGCCAGCCCCTCGTGCAGGAGGGGGATGCTCGCCATCAGGCGGAGGTCCCGAGCGCGCGAGCGCGCAGCTCGTCCTTGACCACCTTGCCGGTGGCGTTCAGGGGCAGCGCGTCGACCAGCTCGACCCGGCGCGGCACCTTGTAGTTCGCCATCTGCTCGCGGCTCCACGCCACGATCTCGTCCTCGGTGGGCGCGGCGCCGGCGCGGGGCACCACGAAGGCCATGCCCACCTCGCCGAGGCGCTCGTCGGGGATGCCGATGACCGCCACCTGCGCGATGTCGGGGTGGCCGAGCAGGACGTTCTCGATCTCGGCCGGGTAGGCGTTGAAGCCGCCGACGATGAACATGTCCTTCGACCGGCCGACGATGCGGAGGCAGCCCCGCTCGTCGATGACGCCGAGGTCGCCGGTGCGCAGCCAGCCGTCGTCGGACAGCGTGGCGGCCGTGGCCTCGGGGTCGTCGAGGTAGTGCGACATGATGCTGCCGCCCCGCAGGAGGATCTCGCCGGGCTCGCCCCGGGGCACCTCGCCGCCGTCGGCGTCGACGATGCGCAGCTCGAAGCCGGGCCGGGGCCGGCCCACCGTGGTGGCGATGGTCTCCGGGTCGTCGCCCGGCGAGGTGGCGGCGGCGGTGCCGCCCTCGGTGAGGCCGTACCCGGTGACGACGACCTCGAACGGCAGCTCCTGGTGGATGCGCCGGATGAGCTCGACGGGGATGTCGGCCGCACCGGTCACCGCCACGCGCAGGCTGGACAGGTCGTGGTCGGCGCGGCCGGGGGCGTCGAGGATGGCCTGGTAGATGGTGGGTGCCCCGGGCAGCACGGTGATGGCCTCGGCGGAGACCCGGTCGAGCACGCGGTCGACGTCGAAGACCGGCTCGGGGTACATGGTGGCGCCGGCGACCACGGAGGCGAGGATGCCGGCCTTCAGCCCGAACATGTGGAAGTACGGGTTGACCATGAGGTAGCGGTCGCCCTCGGTGAGGCCGGTCATCGCCACCCAGTCGGTGGCGACCTGCAGGGTGCGCCCGTGGGTCTGCACCACGCCCTTGGCCTTGCCGGTGGTGCCGGAGGTGAAGAGGATGTCGCTCGGGTCGTCGGTGCCCACCGCAAGGGCTCGGCGCTCGACCTCGGCCCGGTCGGCGCCGGTGGCGGCGGCCACCAGGTCGTCGAAGGCGGTGGCGCCCTCGGGCACCGGTCCGTCGGCGACGACGAGCAGGCCGAGGTCGGGGAGCTCGGCGCCGGTGCCCTGCAGCATGGCGAGGTGGTCGACGCCGAGGAAGTCGGTGACCGACACCAGGGCCCGGGCGCCGCTGCGCTCGAGGATGTCGGCGGCCTCGGGGCCCTTGAACCGGGTGTTGATGGGGACGAGCACCGCCCCCGCCTGCCAGAGGCCGAGGACCGCGACGATCCAGCGGGCGCTGTTGGGCGCCCAGATGGCGACGCGCTCGCCGGGGGCGATGCCGGCGTGCACGAGGCCGGCGCCGAAGGCGCGCGCCTCGTCGAGCAGCTGCGTGTACGTGAGGCGGACGCCGCCGTCGACCACCGCCGGCTGCGAGCCGACCCGCTCGGCTGCGCCGGCGGTCATCGCCGGGATCGTGTGCCACCGGCCGTCGCCGGCCGCGCTCATCTGCCCGTCCCCTCCGGCGTCGACGTCACGGCGCGATCAGCCGGCGGCGACCGCCGACCGCGGTGCGATGGGCGTGTTCTCGATGTTCATGAGCCGGGCGAGGTTGCCGCCCATGAACTTGCGGATGCGCTCCTCGCTGTGGTGGCTCAGGTCGTCGATGTAGCTCAGCGGGTCGGACAGGCCCTCGGGGTGCGGGTAGTCGGAGCCGAACAGCACGTTGTCCTCACCGAGCAGCTCGGAGAGGTGGCCGTAGTCCTCCTCCCAGAACGGGCTGATGTGGATGCAGCGCCGCATGGCGGCGACGGGCTCCTCGGGGAAGTCCTGGGGCATCTTCTTGTAGGTGTCCTTGAGCGCCTTCTGGAGCGGCTCGACCCACGACGCGCCGTTCTCGACCACGGCGATCTTCAGCTCGGGGTGCCGGGTGAGGGCGCCGTGCGCGATGAGCGACGCCACCGAGTCCTCGATGGGCCGCCACGACGACAGCATCCGGAACGCCGCCGGCTGGAACGGCAGCATCTCCTGGTCGCTGCCCTCCCACCAGTTCGCGATCTGGTCGTAGCCGCTGTCGGAGGAGTGGAGCGCGACGAGGATGTCGAGCTCGGTGACCCGCTTCCAGAACGGGTCGAACTCCGGCAGCGCGAACGAGCGGGTGCCCCGGAAGCCGGGCACCGGCGCCGGCCGGATGAGCACGACCTTGGCGCCGCGCTCGACCACCCACTCGAGCTCCTCGATCGCCTTCTCGACGATGGGCAGCGTGATGACCGGCGTGGAGAAGATGCGACCCTCGAAATCGAACTGCCACTCCTCGTACATCCACTCGTTCAGCGCGTGGATGGCGGCGTGGAGGAAGTGCGGGTCGTCCTTCATCCGCTGCTCGATGACGCTGGCCAGCGTGGGGAACATGAGCGTGCGGTCGAGGCCCTGTTCGTCCATGAGCTCGAGGCGTGCGGCCGGCGTGCGGAAGGCGGGCGGCGACTTGATGGGCTCGCCGAACAGCTCGCGCCGGCTCTTCCCCTCCGGGTTCCCCACCCGGTAGTACTCCTCCTGCGCGCCCGGGCGGGCCACGACGTCGAAGGTGGGGTTCGGGATGTACTCGCTGATCTTGCCCCCCACGGCCAGCTTGGTGCGGCCGTTCTCCAGCTTCACGTACTGGATGGCGCTGCGGTACCTGTCGGGCAGGTGCCGGGTCAGGGACTCGGTGGTCTCGTAGAAGTGGTTGTCGGCGTCGAAGACCACGACGTCGGTGCGCGATGGCATCCAGGTGCCTCCCCTCGGGCGGATGAGAACTCCATTATTGGTCGGCGAGAAGAACGTTGCAACCTCGCGCTAGCGTGTTGTCGCACCGCGGGGGCGGTGTCGCCGCCGCCCACGACGCACCAGGGGGATCGATGACCGCCACCGAGCCGGCCGCCGAGCTGTACTACGACCCGTACGACTTCGAGATCGACGCCGACCCGTACCCCATCTGGCGACGGATGCGGGAGGAGGCGCCCCTCTACCGCAACGAGAAGTACGACTTCTGGGCGCTGAGCCGCTTCGACGACGTCGAGGCCGGCCTCAAGGACTGGCGCACGTTCAGCTCGGCGAGGGGCACGCTGCTCGAGCTGATCAAGGCCGACATCGACATGCCATCGGGCATGTTCATCTTCGAAGACCCACCCGGGCACGACCGGCACCGCAGCGTGCTGTCCCGGGTGTTCACGCCGAAGAAGATGGCCGCCATCGAGCCCGAGGTGCGGGCGTTCTGCGCCCGCACGCTCGATCCCCTGGTGGGTGCCGGCGGCTTCGACTTCGTGCGCGACCTCGGCGCCGACATGCCCATGCGCGTCATCGGCATGCTGCTCGGCATCCCCGAAGCCGACCAGGAGGCGCTGCGCGACCGCATCGACGAGGGGCTGCGCCTCGACGACGGCAGCGCCATGCCCGACGTCGAGGCATCGATGCTCCGGGCCTCCGAGCAGACCCAGGCCTTCGCCGACTACATCGACTGGCGGGCCGCGAACCCCTCGGATGACCTGATGACCGACCTGCTGCGCGCCGAGTTCGTGGACGAGACGGGCACCACCCGCCGCCTCACGCGCGACGAGGTGCTCAACTACGTCAGCCTCGTCGCTGCCGCGGGCAACGAGACCACCACCCGGCTCATCGGCTTCACCGGCCTGCTGCTCGGCGAGCACCCCGACCAGCGGCGGGCCATCGTCGAGGACCGCGGCCTGATCCCCCAGGCCATCGAGGAGGTCCTGCGCTACGAGCCGCCGTCGCCGGCCCAGGCCCGCCACGTCACCACCGACGTCGAGCTCCACGGCCAGCTCGTCCCGGCCGGCAGCGCCATGATCCTCATCAACGCCTCGGCGAACCGGGACGACCGCCGGTTCCCCGACGGCGACTCCTTCGACATCCACCGCCGCATCGACCACCACCTGAGCTTCGGCTACGGCGTCCACTTCTGCCTGGGCGCCGCGCTCGCCCGCCTCGAGGCCCGCGTCGCGCTCGACGAGGTGCTGCAGCGCTTTCCCGACTGGGAGGTCGACTGGGACGGCGCCGTGCAGGGCCGCACCTCCACCGTGCGGGGCTGGGAGCGCCTCCCCGTCCGCACCAGCTGATGCCGGTGTTCCGCGGTCGCTGCCAGATCCTTCTGGCAGCGACCACGGAACAGCTCAGGCGGGGACGTCGAGCACCACGTCGTCGACCAGGGCCCCTCGCATCGCCGTGCCGATGGGCGTCCTCGCCGTCGACACGATCACCGCTTCGCTCATGGCTCCTCCTCGATGGCGAACGGGTGAGAACCCTACTTCCCGTGGATCAGAACGACGATCTCCGCTATCGTCGCACCGATGCACGACGAGGTCCGGCACCGGCACGGGTACCACCCGCTCACGGTGCGCGAGGTCGTGCAGGAGACGGCCGACACCCGCTCCTACGTGCTCGACGTCCCCGAGGCCGACCGCGAGCTCTTCGCCTACCGGCCCGGGCAGTTCTGCACGTTCCGGGCGCACGTGGGCGGCGACGAGCTGCTGCGGTGCTACTCGATGTCGAGCGCGCCGGAGACCGACCCGCACCTCGCGGTCACCGTGAAGCGGGTGCCCGGCGGCGCCGTGTCCAACTGGTTCCACGACCACGTCGGCGTGGGCGACGTGCTCGAGGTGACCCCGCCCGCCGGCGTGTTCTGCGTGCCCGACGACGGCGATGAGCCGGTGGTGGCGTTCTGCGGTGGCAGCGGTGTCACGCCGGTGCTGTCCATCACCAAGCACGTGCTCACGTCCACGCAGCGCGCCGTCCGCATGCTCTACGCCAACCGCGACGCCGACTCGGTGATCTTCCGCGGCGAGCTCGACCGCCTCGCCGCCGAGCACGGCGACCGGCTGCAGGTGCAGCACCACCTCGACACCTCGGGCGGCTACCTCGAGGCCACCGACGTGAAGGAGTTCGTGGCCGGCGTCGCCGGCGAGGCCCTGTGCTTCCTGTGCGGCCCGGCGCCGTTCATGGACCTCGTCGAGCAGGCGCTGCTCGACCACGGCGTGCCACCCGAGCGCATCTACCTCGAGCGCTTCGGCGACCAGCCCGGCCCCTCCGTCGGCGAGCCCCACGTCGAGCCCGACGAGGCCGACGAGGCCGCGACCGGCGACGACGAGGCGACCGAGACCGTCACCATCGTGCTCAAGGGCAGGCGCATCGAGGTGAAGTACCACGCCGGCGACACCATCCTGCAGACCGCCCGCGCCGGGGGCCTCCAGGCGCCGTTCTCCTGCGAGGCCGGCAACTGCGCCACGTGCATGGCGCTGGTCCACGAGGGATCCGTCACGATGCGCACCAACAACGCCCTGACGCCCGACGAGGTCGAGGAGGGCTGGGTGCTCACGTGCCAGGGCCTGCCCCACGGCCGGCACGTCGAGGTCGAGTACGAGGACCTCTGATGGCAGACGCGCAGACCGACGTCTGGGAGGTGCTGTCCACGGCACGGACGATCCGGCGGTTCACCGACGACCCGGTGGACGACGAGACGCTCCGCCGCTGCCTCGAGGCGGCGACGTGGGCCCCCAACGGAGCGAACGCCCAGGCGTGGCGGTTCATCGTCCTGCGCTCGCCCGAGCAGCGCGCCGTCGTCGCCGAGGCCGCCCGCCGCGCGCTCGAGATCATCGAGCCGGTCTACGGGATGACCCGCCCAGACCCCGAAGACCAGAGCCGACGGGCGCGCAGCAACCGGGCCACCTACGAGCTCCACGACCGCGCCGTCGACCGGACCTCGGTGCTGTTCGCGACGTACCGCTACGACACCGCCTCCGAGCTGCTGCTCGGCGGGTCGATCTACCCGGCGATGCAGAACTTCCTCCTCGCCGCCCGGGCACAGGGCCTCGGCACGTGCGTCACCAGCTGGGCGTCGTACGGCGGCGAGCAGCTCATGCGGGAGGCCGTCGGCCTCCCCGACGACTGGTTGCTCGCCGGTCACGTCGTCGTCGGGTGGCCCCGCGGGAAGCACGGCCCGGTGCGCCGACGCCCGCTGGCCGACGTGGTCGACCTCGACCGCTTCGACCAGCCGGCGGTGCCCATCGCAGGCGAGCGCACCGCCGGTGCCGGGCGCGACGTGCTCGGCAACCGCCGCTGACCGGGCCCACTACCTTCCGGTGCCGATGAGCCTCTGGCGCCTGCTCCGCACCCACCTCGCCCCGTTCCGCGGGGCGCTCGTCGCGCTGGTGGTGCTCCAGGGCCTGCAGACCACGGGCAACCTGCTGCTGCCGGCCATCACCGCGCCGCTCATCGACGACGGCATCCTCGCCGGCGACCAGGACGTCATCTGGCGGCTCGGCGGGCTCATGCTCGGCGTCTCCGTCCTCCAGGTCTGCTTCGCCGCCGCCGCCATGTGGTTCGGCAGCGGCGCGGCCATGGGCTTCGGCCGTGACGTCCGGGCCGCCCTGTTCCGCCACATCACCGCGCTGTCCCAGCGGGAGGTCGCCCAGCTGGGCGCGTCCTCGCTCACCACGCGCATCACCAACGACGTCCAGCAGGTGCAGCTGCTGCTGGTGATGGTCGCCACGATGCTGCTGGCCGCGCCCCTCACGATGGTGGTCGGCATCATCCTCGCCGTCCGGGAGGACGCCGGCCTGTCCCGGCTGCTGCTCGTCGCCCTGCCGGTCCAGGTCGTGCTCCTCGGGTCGATCGTCGCCCGGATGGTGCCGGCGTTCCAGAAGATGCAGGAGCGCATCGACCGGGTGAACACCGTGCTCCGCGAGCAGATCACCGGCGTGCGGGTGGTGCGGGCGTTCACCCGCGAACCCGAGGAGGGCGCCCGCTTCGCGAAGGCGAACGACGACCTCACCGAGGTCTCGATGCGGGCCGCTCGACTCATGGCGGCGACCTTCCCCACTGCGACGCTCGTCGTCAACGGCGCCAGCGTCGCCCTGCTGTGGATCGGCGCCGACCGGGTCGTGTCGGGCGACGCCCAGCTCGGCTCGCTGGTGGCCTTCCTCACCTACCTGCTGCAGATCCTGTTCGCCGTCGTGATGGCGACGTTCATGCTGTCGTTGATCCCCCGGTCGGCGGTGGCGTCCGAGCGCATCCTCGAGGTGCTCGACACCCAGCCCTCCGTCCGCCCGCCGGCGCAGCCGATCACCGACCTGCCCGACCCCGGCACGCTCGAGCTCGACGGCGTTGGCTTCCGCTACCCGGGCGCCGAGCACGCCGTGCTGTCCGACGTCTCGTTCCGGGTGCCGCGTGGCACCACCACCGCGCTCATCGGCTCGACCGGCGCCGGCAAGACGACCGTGCTCACGCTGGCGGCCCGGCTGGCCGACGCCACCGCGGGCACGGTGCGCGTGGGGGGTGTCGACGTGCGCGAGCTCGCCCCCGAGCGCCTGTGGGGCGCCATCGGCTTCGTGCCCCAGCGGCCGTACCTGTTCTCCGGCACGGTGGCGTCGAACCTGCGCTTCGGGCGGCCCGACGCCACCGATGACGAGCTGTGGCAGGCGTTGGAGGTGGCCCAGGCGGCCGGGTTCGTGCAGGCGATGCCCGACGGCCTCGAGAGCCCCATCCACCAGGGCGGCACCAACGTGTCGGGCGGCCAGCGCCAGCGCATCTCGATCGCCCGCGCCCTGGTCACCCGGCCCGACGTCTTCCTCTTCGACGACTCCTTCTCGGCGCTCGACGTGGCCACCGAGGCCCGGCTGCGCACCGCGCTCGCCCCGCACACGACGGACGCGGCCGTCCTGCTCGTCGCCCAGCGGGTGAGCAGCATCGAGCACGTCGACCAGATCGTCGTGCTCGAGGACGGCGAGGTCGTCGGCATCGGGCGCCACGACGAGCTGGTTGCGAGCTGCCCCACCTACGCCGAGATCGTGGCGTCCCAGCGGGGCCAGGAGGCGGCGGCGTGACCGAGGTCCACGACGAGCGGGGCGGCGAGCCCACCGACCACGACGACGAGCAGCACCTGCTGCAGACGGCGGCCCAGCAGGCCCGTCGGGGACCGGCCGGTTGGAACGCCGCCCTGCCCGGGGAGCGCAGCCGTGACCTGCGCACGTCGCTGCGCCGCCTGGGCACGATCCTCGGCGACGAGAAGCGCATCGTGGCCGCGTGCATCGCCCTCGCCGTCGTCGCGGTGACCATGCTCGTGCTCGGCCCGTACCTGCTCGGCACGGCCACCGACATCATCGTCGACGGCGTGCTGGCGGGCGACCTCGACCGCAGCCGGCTGGAGCGACGGCTGGCGGTCATCGCCGGCGTGTACCTCGTCGCCTGGGCGGCCGGCTACGCGCAGTCGTACCTCATGACCGGTGCGCTCCAGCGGTCGATGCAGCGGCTGCGGCGCGACGTCGAGGCCAAGCTGCACCGCCTGCCCCTCGCCTACGTCGACGGCAGCTCCCGCGGCGACCTGCTGAGCCGGGTCACGAACGACATCGACAACCTCGCCCAGAGCCTCCAGCAGAGCACGAGCCAGATCCTGGTGTCGCTGCTCACGCTGGTGGGCGTCGCGATCATGATGCTCACCGTCTCGCCGTTGCTCACGCTCGTGGCGTTCGCCACGGTTCCCGTGGCGCTGTGGCTGACGAAGTACATCGCCGGGCGGGCCCGGCCCCGGTTCCTCGAGCAGTGGCGGTCGACGGGCGAGCTCAACGCCCAGGCCGAGGAGGTGTGCAGCGGACATGCCGTGGTGGTGGCCTTCGGCCGCCAGCGCGAGGTGCGTGAGCGGTTCGACGCCGACAACGACCGCCTGCACGACGCCAGCCGCGACGCCCAGTTCGCGTCGAGCCTCATCCAGCCGCTGATGATGCTGCTGGGCAACCTCCAGTTCGTCACCATCGCCGTGGTCGGCGGCCTGCGCATCTCGGCCGGGGCGCTCACCATCGGCGGGATGCAGGCGATGATCCAGTACGTCCGCCAGTTCGCCCAGCCGCTGCAGACCGTCGCCTCGATGACCGGCACCTTCCAGTCCGGCCTGGCGTCGCTGGAGCGGGTGGTCGAGCTGCTCGACGCCGACGAGATCGACCCCGACCCGCCAGCGAGCCCGACGCCCGCCACGGTGCGCGGGCGGGTCACGTTCGAGGACGTGTCGTTCTCGTACCGGCGCGACCAGCCGCTGATCGAGGGGCTCGACCTGGTGGCCGAGCCCGGCCAGACGGTGGCCATCGTCGGCCCCACCGGCGCGGGCAAGACCACGCTGGTCAACCTGCTGCTGCGCTTCTACGAGCTCGACGGGGGCCGCATCACCCTGGACGGCCACGACATCGCGTCGATGCCCCGTCGCGCGCTGCGCTCGCGGTTCGGCATGGTGCTGCAGGACACGTGGATGTTCGGCGGGACGATCCGCGAGAACCTGCGCTACGGGAACCCCGACGCCACCGACGAGCAGATCCTCGAGGCGGCGCGCATCACCTACGTCGATCGGTTCGTGCACTCGCTGCCCGACGGCTACGACACCGTCGTCGACGACGAGGGCGAAAGCCTCTCGGCCGGCGAGAAGCAGCTGCTGACCATCGCCCGGGCGTTCCTCGCCGACCCGGCGATCCTCATCCTCGACGAGGCGACCTCCTCGGTCGACACCCGCACCGAGGTGCTCATCCAGGACGCCATGAACGCGCTGCGGGCCTCCCGCACCAGCTTCGTGATCGCCCACCGGCTGTCCACGATCCGCCACGCCGACGTCATCGTGGTGATGGACGGCGGCCGCATCGTCGAGCAGGGTCAGCACGACGAGCTGCTGCGCCGGGAAGGCGCGTACGCCGCGCTCCACGCCGCCCAGTTCGCCGGTCAGGCCACCTGAGCGACCCCTGCTAGACCGACGCCATGGCCGAGCCGACCGCCACCGTCCTGCACGCCCGCGCCGTACTCGACATCGACACCGGCGACCTGATCGACGACGCCTACGTGTGCGTCGAGGGCGACCGCATCACCTCGGTGGGCACCGA
>DASTYO010000114.1:0-28943 GCA_035764875.1 Acidimicrobiales bacterium
CTGGGCCGAGCCGATCATGGGCTACATGCACCGGGGCTACGAGAAGCTCGTCGAGGTGCGCACGTACCCGCAGGTCACCACGCTGGTGAACCGCATCGACTGGCTGGCCAGCTTCTGCAACGAGGTGCCCTTCATCCTCGCGGCCGAGCAGCTGATGGGCGTCGAGGCCCCGCCCCGGGCCCAGTACATCCGCACCATCCTCCACGAGATGGGCCGGATCTCCCACCTGGTGATGTTCCTCGGCGACATGGGCGTCCAGATCGGTGCCCTGACGCCGATGTTCTACGCCATGCGCGACCGCGAGTTCGTGCTGAACCAGATCGAGGCGGTCACCGGCGGCCGGTTCCACCCCAACTTCGACCGCATCGGCGGCCTCAAGGACGACCTGCCCAAGGGCTGGCTCGACGAGACCATCCGCATCATGCGGACCATGGAGAAGTTCTGCGACGAGATGGAGGACCTCCTCCTCGGGAACGAGATCTTCCAGCAGCGCACCCGGGGCGTGGGCATCATCCCCGCCGAGGTCGCCCAGCTCTACGGCCTCTCCGGCGCCAACCTGCGCGCCTCTGGCATCGACTGGGACCTGCGTCGCGACCAAGACCTCCCCATGGCGTGGAAGCACGCCGACTTCAAGGTCATCACCCACACCGACGGCGACGCCTTCGCCCGCAGCTGGTGCCGCCTCGAGGAGACCCGCGAGGCCTGCAAGATCGTCATCCAGCTCTGCGAGAGCATGCCGAGCGGCCCGATCATGGCCAAGGTCCCCCGGGTCATCAAGGTGCCGGCCGGCGAGGCCTACGTCGCCACCGAGAACCCGCTCGGCGAGATGGGCTACTACGTCGTCTCGAAGGGCGACCTCGGCCCGTTCCGGGTGAAGATCCGCACGGCCAGCTTCAACAACATCTCCATCACGCCGTGGCTGCTGCGCGGCGTGTACGTGCCCGACATCATCACGATCCTCGGCTCGCTCTACTTCATCCTGGGAGACATCGACCGATGATCTTCGGCCTCGAGCTGGCCTACTGGCAGGAGACGGTTCTCCGCAGCCTGGGCGTGTTGGCGGCGGTCCTGCTCCCGGCAGGCACGTTCGTCTACGTGTTCCTGTTCAAGATGGTGAGCTTCATGCAGAACCGGCTCGGCCCCATGGAGGCCGGTCCCTACGGTTCGCTGCAGCTCCTCGCCGAGGTCGGCAAGTCCCTCCAGAAGGAGGACGTCGTCCCGGACCGGGCCGACCGCCAGCTGTTCAAGATGGCGCCGTACCTCGTGGTCGGCACCGTGCTGCTCACCTACGTGGTGGTGCCCTTCGGCCCCGACATGGTGTTCATCGACAACCAGGTCTTCGGCACCGGCATCTTCTACGTCATGGCCGTCTCGTCGATCTCGGTCATCGGCATCATCGTCGCCGGCTGGGCCTCGGCCTCGAAGTACTCGCTGCTCGGCGCGCTGCGCGCCGCCGGCCAGCTCATCGCCTACGAGCTCCCGCTCGTGCTGTCCGTCGTGGGCGTGGTCATCCAGGCCGGCACCCTCGATCTGCAGCGCATGGTGATCGCGCAGGCCGAGGGGGAGATCTTCGGCTGGGGCGCCCTCGGCAACCCGTTCTTCCTCACCCAGGGCATCGGCCTGCTGATCTTCCTCATCGCCATGCAGGCCGAGCTCGCGCAGACCCCGTTCGACATGCCGGTCGCCGAGTCCGAGCTGGTCACCGGCTACATGACCGAGTACACGGGCCTGCGCTTCCTGCTGTTCTTCATCGGCGAGTTCGCGTCGGCGGGTGCCTTCTCGGCCATCGCCGCGACGCTGTACCTCGGTGGCTGGTGGCTCCCCGGCCTCGACCTCGACGCCGACTACATGAACGTGGTCGGGCCGCTGGTGCTGCTCGCCAAGATGATGCTCTTCGGCGGTCTCATCTTCTTCGTGCGCTTCACCTACCCCCGGTTCCGGGAGGACCAGCTCCAGCGCTTCGCCTGGAAGGTGCTCATCCCGCTCGCGCTCGTCAACATCGCGGCCACCGGCGTCCTGAAGGTGGTGTTCTGATGCCCCGCAAGCCCAAGCTCCCCGGCGTCGTGACCGGGCTCGGCGTCACCTTCAAGGAGATGCTGCAGCCGAAGGTCACCGTGCAGTACCCGCGCGAGAAGGAGCCGCCCCCCACGCGGGCTCGCGGGGTCATCGCCCTCAAGGAGGAGAACTGCACGGTCTGCATGCTGTGCGCGCGCAGCTGCCCCGACTGGTGCATCTACATCGAGGGCCACAAGGAGAAGGCGCCGCCCCGCCGCCCCGGCGGCAAGCCGCGCACCGTCTCCAAGCTCGACCGCTTCGACATCGACTACGCGCTCTGCATGTACTGCGGCATCTGCGTCGAGGTCTGCCCGTTCGACGCCCTGTTCTGGAGCCCCGAGTTCGAGTACTCCGAGCCCCGCATCGCCGACCTGCTCCACGACAAGGAGCGCCTCGGCGAGTGGATGGAGACCGTCCCCGACTTCGAGCCGTATGAAGCGGGCTCGGAGCAGAAGGTGAAGAAGGTGCCCCGCTGATGGCGCAGAACATCTTCTTCTACGTCATCGCCGCGGCGATGGCCTTCTCGGCCCTGCGGGTGGTCACCGTGCGCAACGTGGTGCACGCCGCCATGTACCTGGTCGTGGTGCTCGCCGGCGTGGCCGCGCAGTACATCCTGCTGGCCTCGGAGTTCCTCGCCGCCACGCAGGTGCTCGTCTACATCGGCGCCATCGTCGTGCTCGTGCTGTTCGGCGTGATGCTCACCCGGGCCAAGCTCGGCCAGCAGGTGAACCTCACCAACGACTACTGGTACGTCGGCGCGTTCACCGCCATCATCCTGTTCTCGGTGATGGCCTACGCCCTGCTCGACGCCTTCGACGACGAGCCGCTCGACCAGGCCAACGCCAGCACGCAGCTGGTGGGCAACACCGAGCAGGTGTCCGACGCCATCTTCAGCACCTACGTCGTGCCCTTCGAGGCCGTCTCCGTCCTGCTGCTCGCCGCGCTCGTGGGCGCCATCGTGCTCGCCCGGAAGGATTGAACGTGGACGACCTGATGCTCAACCAGTTCCTGCTGCTGTCCGCGATCCTGTTCTCCGCGGGCGTGTACGGGGTGCTGGCCAAGCGCAACGCCGTGATCGTGCTCATGTCGATCGAGCTGATCCTCAACGCCGTGAACATCAACCTGGTCGCGTTCGGCGCCCACCACGGCACGGTCTCCGGCGCGGTGTTCGCCCTGTTCGTCATCGCCGTGGCCGCCGCCGAGGTCGGCGTCGGCCTGGCCATCGTGCTGCTCATCTACCGCAACCGAAAGAGCGTGGACCTCGACGAGGTCGCGCAGATGAAGGGCTGATCCGTGTTCGCAGCCGAAGCCACCGGGGGCGTCGATCCCGGGTTCCTCCTCGAGCACGCCTACATCGTGCCGCTGGTCATGGCCGCCTCCTTCGCGCTGACGCTCGCCGTCGGCAAGCGCCTCGGCAAGAACGCGTCCTGGATCGGCATCGCCGCCATCGGGTTCAGCTTCCTGTTCGCGGTCGGCGCCAACGTCCAGTGGTACGACTACGTCAACGACTCCGAGCACGCCGCGGAGGAGTCCGGTGGGCACGGCGAGGAGACCGACTCCCACGCCGAGGAGACCGACTCCCACGCCGAGGAGCCCGGGTCCGAGGAGACCGACTCCCACGCCGAGGAGCCCGCGGCCGACGAGGAGGAGCACTCGCTCGCCCCGGCCGCCGAAGGCGAGGTCGCCGCCGGCCCGCTGGCCCCGGTCGCTGAGGAGGGCGGCGAGGGCGAGGCCCACCTCGAGTACGAGGTGGAACCCATCACCAAGAGCTGGACCTGGTGGACCAACGGCACCGTCGAGTTCGAGGTCGGCATGCTCCTCGACGGCATGGCGGTGATGATGCTGTTCGTCGTCAGCCTCATCTCGCTGCTGGTGCACATCTTCTCCACCGACTACGTCGCCGGCGACCGCCGCTACACCCACTACTTCGCCTTCCTGAGCCTGTTCTCCGCGGCGATGCTCGGCTTCGTCATGGCCCAGAACACGCTGCAGCTCATCACCATGTGGGAGCTCGTGGGCGTGTGCTCCTTCGCCCTGATCGGCCACTGGTGGGAGGAGAAGCCGAACTCCGACGCGGCGCTCAAGGCCTTCCTCACCAACCGCGTCGGCGACGTCGGCCTGCTGGTCGGCATGATCGTCCTGTTCTTCGCCGCCGGGCAGACCTTCGACATCCTCGAGATCAACACCCTCGCCAACGCGGGCGACATCACCCACACCGCGCTGCTGGTGGCGAGCCTCTGCCTGATCGCCGCCGTGATGTCGAAGTCGGGCCAGTTCATCCTCCACACCTGGCTGCCCGACGCCATGGCCGGCCCCACGCCGGTGTCGGCGCTCATCCACGCCGCCACGATGGTCGTCGCCGGCATCTTCATGGTCGCCCGCATGTACGGCGTCTTCTGGAACGGCTTGGTCATCGGCGGCTCCAGCGTCAACGCCCTCGCCGTGGTCGGCGGCCTCACCGTCATCGGCGGCGCCGGGCTGGCCTTCGTGCAGTCCGACATCAAGAAGGTGCTCGCCTACTCGACGGTCTCGCAGCTCGGCTACATGGTGATGGCCCTCGGCGTCGGTGCCTGGACGGCCGCCCTGTTCCACCTCTTCACCCACGCCTTCTTCAAGGCGGGCCTGTTCCTCGGCTCGGGCTCGGTGGCCCACGCTGTGCACAGCTTCGACATGAAGAAGGACATGGGCGGCATGAAGCAGTTCATGCCGAAGACCTTCTGGACCTTCGCCATCTGCACGGCCGCCCTCATCGGCATCTTCCCCTTCGCCGGCTTCTGGTCGAAGGACGAGATCCTCGCCGGCGCCAGCCAGCTGGGCGGCGACGGCAGCTACACCGCCTTCCTCGTCGTGGGCTCCATCGGCGCCCTCATGACCGCGGCGTACATGACCCGCTGCATCTACCTCACCTTCTTCGGCGAGTTCCGCGGCGCCCACCACGGCGAGGTCAGCGGGGGCACCGAGGACCACCCGGTCGAGGAGGACCACCTCGCCGCCGACTCGGGCCACGGCGACGACCTCGAGGCCGCCCACGACCCCCACGCCCACGACCACGGCCTGCCCCACGAGTCCGGACCGCGCATCCTCGTGCCGCTCTACATCCTCGCCGGACTCGCGGTCGTCGCCGGCTTCACGAACATCCCGAACAGCGGCGCCCTGTCCTGGGTGCCCGACGGCCTCGCCCTGCGCTTCGAGCACCTCTTCGAGCCCAAGGGCGCCTACTTCCCGACGGCCGGTGCGATCGAGGGAGCGCTGTCGCACCCCGAGTTCGACATCGCCATCGCCCTCGTGTCCACGGCGCTCGGCCTGCTCGGCATCGGCCTCGCCTACGCCTGGTACTTCAAGGGCCTCGGCCCCCACGGCATCACGTCCCGCAACCGCCTCGCCCGGGCCGGCCACACGTTCCTCGTGAACAAGTACTACTTCGACCACCTGTACACGGGCATCATCGCCGGCGGGTTCAAGGGCCCCATCGCCCGGGCCGCCAACTGGTTCAACAACCGGGGCATCGACGGCGTGGTCAACGGCGTCGGCCGGGGCGCCGTGGTCGGCGGCCGGTTCGTCTACGACAAGATCGACCAGGGCCTGGTCGACGGCGCCGTGAACGGGTCGGGCTTCGCCGCCGAGGGCGGCGGTCAGGTCTTCCGGCAGATGCAGACCGGCAAGGTCCAGCAATACGGCGCGATCCTGTTCGCCGCCACCGTGGTCCTCGCCGGCGTGTTCATCGTCGTCTTGTAAAGCACCAAGTCAGCCACTCAGCCGCTCAGCAGATCACCAGAGAGACGTACCGACATGGACTTCATCCAGGACTGGGGACTCACCGCCATGGTCTTCGCGCCGATCGCCGGCGTGGCGCTCATGATGCTGTTCCCCAAGGACGCTGAAGACACGCACAAGTGGCTGGCGCTGATCGCCTCGCTGGTCAGCGCGGGGCTCGGCATCGCCGTCTTCGCCGACTTCGACTACGACAACACGGGCACGCTCCAGTTCGTCCGCAACAACGACTGGATCGAGGTCATCAACGCCCGGTTCGCCATCGGCATCGACGGCCTGTCCGTGCCGCTCATCGCGCTGACGCTGCTGATCGTCCCGCTGGTGATCGTCTACTCGTGGAACCACTTCCCCGAGCCGCACAACCCCAAGGCGTTCCTCGCCCTCATCCTCGTGCTGCACACCGGCATGCTCGGCAGCTTCGTCGCCCAGGACCTGATCCTGTTCTTCGTCTTCTTCGAGATCGTGCTGCTGCCGATGTACTTCCTGATCGGCGTGTGGGGCGGGCCCGAGCGGATGTACGCCGCCATCAAGTTCTTCCTCTACACGCTGTTCGGCTCGGCGTTCATGATCCTGAGCTTCCTCGCGCTGTTCTTCCTCACCGGCGCCGAGACGTTCCTCATGCAGCCCATCGACGGCATGGCCGGCCTCAACGAGCTGGTCGCCGCCGGCGACATCGCACGCGCCACGCAGATCCTCGTGTTCGGCGGCATGTTCCTCGGCTTCGCCATCAAGGTGCCGATGTTCCCGTTCCACACCTGGCTGCCCGACGCCCACACCCAGGCGCCCACGCAGGGCTCGGTCATCCTGGCCGCGGTGCTCCTGAAGCTGGGCACCTACGGCTTCATCCGGGTCGCCCTGCCGATCCTGCCCGAGGCCGCCGAGGCGTGGGCCCCCTGGATCGGCCTGCTCGCCGTCATCGGCATCATCTACGGCGCCCTCGGCTGCCTGGCCCAGACCGACATGAAGCGGCTCATCGCCTTCTCGTCGGTGGCGCACATGGGCTACACGATGCTCGGCATCTCCACCCTCACCGACTTCGGCATGAACGCCGCCGTGTTCGGCATGGTCGCCCACGGCCTCATCACCGGCATGCTCTTCTTCCTCGCCGGCTCGGTGAAGGAGCGCTACCACACGCTCGAGATCAAGCGCCTCGGCGGCCTCCTCGTCTCCGCGCCCCGCATGGGCTGGATCCTCGGCTTCTGCACGATGGCCTCGCTCGGCCTGCCCGGCCTCGCCGGCTTCTGGGGCGAGTTCCCGGCCATCCTGGCGGCGTACCAGCCGATGGGCGGCCTCTCCGAGGAGCTGTTCCGGGTGTACATGGTCGTGGCCGCCATCGGCACCGTGTTCGCCGCCGGCTACCTGCTGTGGCTCTACCAGCGCACCGCCTTCGGCGTCCCGAAGGACGAGTTCGTCGACGACCCGCACATCCACGACGTCGAGACGCCCGAGTGGCTGTCCTGGTCGCCGCTGCTCGTCCTCATCCTGGTGCTCGGCGTCTACCCGAACCTGCTCTTCAAGGTCACTGACGGCACCATCGTCAACGTGGCCGAGTCCATCGCCGCGGCCACGGGGAACTGATCGTGCTCGCCGTGCTCGCCCAGGTCAGCGAGTGGGTCCAGCCCGAGCTCGACTACCACGCGTTCGGCCCCGAGCTCGTCCTCGTGGGCGCGCTGGTGGTCGTGCTGCTGGTCGACCTGCTCAAGCCCGAGGGCAACAACCCGCTGGTGTCGTCGCTCGCCGGCCTCGGCGTGCTGGGCGCCCTGATCCCCGTGATCACGCTCGCCACCGACGGCGCCGACCGGGCGATGTTCGGCGGCGCCTACGTGGTCGACAACTTCTCGCTGGTGCTCAAGGCGCTGTTCCTGGTGTCGGCGTACATCGTGGTCCTCATGTCCACGAACTACATCGCCGAGGGCGACTACGCGGAGGGCGAGTACTACTTCCTCCTCCTGTCGTCGCTGCTGGGCATGCTGCTCATGGCCAGCGCCCGTGACCTCATCACGGTGTTCATCGCGCTCGAGCTGCTGTCCATCCCCGCCTACATGCTCGCCGGCTGGCGCAAACGCGACCTGATGGGCAACGAGGCGGGCGTGAAGTACTACCTCATGGGTGTGTTCGCCTCGGCGATCATGCTCTACGGCATGTCGCTGCTGTTCGGCCTGGCCGGCGACACCCGCCTGGTCGCCATCGGCGAGGCCGTGTCCGGCGCCGCCGGCGAGACGCCCATCGTCACGCTCGCCATCGTGTTCGTCATCGTCGGCTTCGCCTTCAAGGTGTCGGCGGTCCCGTTCCACACGTGGGCCCCCGACGTGTACCAGGGCGCGCCGACGCCCATCACCGCCTTCCTCGCCGTGGCGTCGAAGGCCGCGGGCTTCGTGGCCCTGCTCCAGGTGATCTTCATCGCCTTCCCCGACCGGGGCGACGTGGTGCGGCCGCTCATGTGGGTGCTCGCCGCAGCGACCATGACCATCGGCAACATGATCGCCCTGCGCCAGACCAACGTGATCCGGCTGCTGGCCTACTCGGGTGTCGCCCAGGCCGGCTTCATGCTCGCCCCGCTCGCCGTCGAGACCGACCTGTCGGCCCGGGCGGTCATCACCTACCTGGTGATCTACGCGGCGATGAACCTCGGCGCCTTCGCAGCGGTCATCGGCATCGCCCGCAAGACCCGGTCGGCCGAGATCGACAGCTTCGGCGGCCTGTTCGAGTACGCGCCCGGCCTCACGGTGATGCTGTCGCTCTTCCTCTTCAGCCTCGCCGGCATCCCGCCGCTCGGCGGGTGGCTCGCCAAGTTCGTGGTCTTCCGCTCGCTCGCCGACGCCAACACCACCTCGGGGTACGTGATGGGCGCGTTCGTCGCCGTGAACTCGGTGATCGCGCTCTACTACTACGCCAACGTGGCGCGCGAGATGTGGATGAAGCCGGTGCCCGACGGCGACCGCACACCGATCCTGGTGCCGTTCTCCATCAGCGCGGCCATCGCCTTGAGCGTCGTCGCCACCTTCGCCTTCGGCGTGTCCGACCTGGCCACCCGCCTCGGCGACAACGCCACGTTCCTGCTGGCGTTCTAGGAGCCGACGTGGCCGGCCCGCCGGTCGAGGTCTTCGTCGAGCGGGCCCTGTACGGGCCCGGCGGCTTCTACGAGACCGGCGGCCGGGCCGGCCGCCGTGGCGGCTCCTTCGTGACCAGCCCCGAGACCGGCCCCCTCTTCGGTGCCGTGCTCGCCCGGGCCCTCGACGCCTGGTGGCGCGAGGCGGGCGAGCCGGGCGAGTGGGTGGTGGTCGACGCCGGCGCCGGCCCGGGCACGCTCGCCCGCACCGTGCTGGCGGCCGAGCCGGCGTGCGCCGCCGCGCTCCAGCTGGTGTGCGTCGAGCGCACCGCGGCCCAGCGCGCCCAGCACCCCGAGGGCGTCACCTCCACCGACGCGCTGCCCGACGTCGCCGACGTCATCGTGGCGAACGAGCTGCTCGACAACCTGCCCTTCGGCCTCCTCGAGCGCACCGGGATGGGGTGGGAGCCGGTCCACGTGGGCGACGGCGGGGCCACCGCGCCCGACACCGGGGGCACGCGGATCCCGGTGGCCGCTGCGGCGGCCGCCTGGGTGCCCGCCGCCCGACGCCGGCTCCGCCCGGGCGGCCGCCTCGTGTGCTTCGACTACGCCGACACCACCGCCGCCCTCGCCGCCCGACCGTGGACCGACTGGGTGCGGGCCTTCGCCGGCCAGGAGCGCCTGGACGACCCCTTCGCCGACCCGGGCACGCGGGACATCACCGTGGTCGTGCCCTGGGACCAGCTCCCGATGCCCGACCGCGCCACCACGCAGGCGGCCTGGCTGCGCGAGCACGGCATCGAGCAGCTCGTGACCGAGGGCGCCGCGCACTGGCAGGCCCACGCCGCCGCCCCCGACCTCACCGCCATGCGCATGCGCAGCCGCCTCCGCGAGGCCGACGCCCTGCTCGACCCGGATGGCCTCGGGGCCTTCTGGGTGGGGGAGTGGCGGGCCAACCCCTGACGGACGGGGACGCTCGCCACGCCTCCGGCGGCGTCCCACGCGGCCCGGAACCTCCATCGGCGCTCCGGCGGCCGGAAGTACGGTCGGCCCCATGGCGGTCATCTCCTGCTCGCAGCTGGTGAAGACCTTCGGATCGACGGTCGCGCTCGACGGCCTCGACCTCGAGGTCACCGCCGGCGAGGTGCACGGGTTCCTCGGGCCCAACGGCTCGGGCAAGACGGTGACGATGCGCATCGTCCTCGGGCTCCTGCGCCCCGATTCCGGCGACGTCACCCTCTTCGGCGGCGACCCGTGGGCCGATGCCGTCGAGCTGCACCGCCGCCTCGCCTACGTGCCCGGCGACACCAACCTGTGGCCGAACCTCACCGGCGGCGAGATCATCGACGTGCTCGGCCGGCTCCGCGGCGGCCTCGACGACCGCCGGCGCGACCAGCTGGTCGACCGGTTCGACCTCGACCCGCGCAAGAAGGCCCGCACCTACTCCAAGGGCAACCGCCAGAAGGTCGCCCTCGTCGCCGCGCTCGCCTCCGACGCCGAGCTGCTGGTGCTCGACGAGCCAACCGCCGGGCTCGACCCGCTCATGGAGGCGGTGTTCCAGGACTGCATCCTCGACGCGAAGGCCGAGGGGCGCACCGTGCTGCTGTCCAGCCACATCCTCGCCGAGGTCGAGCGCCTCTGCGACCGGGTCACCATCATCCGCCAGGGGCGCACCGTGCAGCGCGGCACGCTCGCCGAGCTGCGCCACCTCACCCGCACGACCGTGATCGCCGAGACCCGCCAGCCGGTGCCCCGGCTCCACGACCTCCAGGGCGTCCACGACCTGGAGGCCCTCGACGGCCAGGTGCGCTTCCAGGTCGACACCGATGCCCTCGACGACGCGGTGGCCCTGCTCGTGTCGTCCGGGCTCCTGTCGCTCACCAGCCACCCGCCCACGCTCGAGGAGCTGTTCCTGCGGCACTACGGCGACGAGCTGTCCGAGGCCGGTGTGGAGCCGGTGCCGTGAGGACGCTCCACGGCCTCGGGCTGCTCGTCCGGCTCGTCCTGCGGCGCGACCGGGTGCGGCTCCCCGTGTGGCTGGTCGCCCTCGGCGGCACCGTCGCCACCTCGGCCGCATCGCTCCGGCCCCTGTACCCGACGCAGGAGTCCATCGACGACTACGCGCGGCTCTTCGGCGACAACCCGGCGCTCGTCGCCTTCGCCGGCCCCGGCTACGGGTTCGACGACCCGAACCTCGGCGTCATCCTGGTGAACGAGACGCAGCTGTGGGCGTGCATCGGCGTGGCGCTGATGAGCATCTTCCTGGTGAACCGCCACACCCGGCTCGAGGAGGACGCCGAGCGCACCGAGCTCCTCCGCGCCAGCGTCATCGGACGGCACGCGCCCACCGCCGCGGCGGTCGTGGTGGTCGCGGGCGCCAACCTGGTGCTCGCCGCCGTGCTGGCGGCGGTGTTCGTCGCCATGGGCTACGCGGTGGTCGGGTCGCTCGCCCTGGCCACCTCGTTCGCCGTGGCGGGTCTCGCCTTCACCGCCATCACGGCCCTCGCCGCCCAGGTGGCGGCTGGCAGCCGCTCCACGCTCGGCCTCAGCAGCGCCGCCCTCGGCGTCGCGTTCGTCGTCCGAGCCGTGGGCGACATCGCCGAGCACCCGGTGCGCTGGCTCTCGCCCATCGGCTGGGCCCAGGGCGTGCGGGCCTACGCGGGCGAGCAGTGGTGGCCCGCGGCGCTGGGGCTCGCGTTCAGCGCGCTCGCCGTGACCGGCGCGTTCGCCGTGGCCAGCCGCCGCGACCTGGGATCGGGGATCCTGCCCCAGCGGCCCGGGCCCCGGCGGGCCGCGGCGTGGATGGGCGGCCCGCTCGCGCTCGCCTGGCGGCTGCAGCGAGGCGCGCTGCTCGGGTGGACCGTCGGGCTGCTCCTCACCGGCCTCGTGTACGGCTCCATCGGTGACGACGTGGAGGAGATGATCGAGGAGAACCCGACCTACGCCGACTTCCTCGCCCAGCTCGAGGGCATCGACATCACCGATTCGTTCTTCGCCACCGCCACCACCCAGCTCGCCCTGCTCGGGGCCGGGTTCGCCCTGTCGGCCGCGCTGCGCGTCCGCAGCGAGGAGGGCGCCGGCCGCGCCGAGCCGGTGCTGGCCGCTCCGGTGAGCCGGGTCCGCTGGGCCGCCGGCCACCTCCTGGTCGCGGCCGTCGGCACCGTGGTCGTGGTGGGCGCGGGCGGGTTGGGCATGGGCGTCGGCTACGCCGCCGTCTCGGGCGATGTCGGCGAGGTCGTCCGGCTCACCGGCGCCGCGCTGACCACCGTGCCCGGCGTCCTCGTGCTCGCCGCCATCGCCGTCGCCCTCTTCGGTGCTGCTCCTCGCCTCGCCCTGTTCGCCTGGGCCGGGCTGGCCGTGGCGGTGCTGGTCGAGCTGTTCGGCGAGCTGCTCCGCCTGCCCGAGTGGACCCGGGCCGTGTCGCCGCTGCACCACCTCCCGGGGGTCCCCGCCGAGCCCGTGCGGGTGCTCCCCCTGCTCGCGCTCACCGTCGTGGCCGCGGGGTTGGTGGCGGTGGGCGTCCGCGCGCTGGGCGAGCGCGACCTCGCCGCCGGCTGAGGCGCGGCGCTGGTTGGCAACGGGTGTGGCCAGCCGCGCCTACGCTCGACCACCATGCGCACCGCCGTCACCGAGCGACTCGGCATCGAGTTCCCCATCCTCGCCTTCAGCCACTGCCGCGACGTCGTCGCCGCGGTCAGCAACGCCGGCGGCATGGGGGTGCTCGGCGCCGTCGCCCACAGCCCGAAGCAGCTCGAGATCGACCTCGACTGGATCGCCGCCGAGACCAAGGGCAAGCCGTTCGGCGTCGACCTGCTGATCCCCCAGAAGTTCGTGGGCGCCGACGACGGCGGCCTCGAGGTCGGGAGCCTGCGCGACCTCATCCCCGCCGAGCACCGCGAGTGGCTCGACGGCCTCCTCGCCCAGAACGGCATCCCGCCGTTGCCCGCCGACGACGCCGAGGCCGTCCGGGGCTTCGGCGGCATGCGCGTCGACCCCAAGTCGATGGCACCGCTCGTCGACATCTCCTTCGCCAAGGGCGTGTCGCTCATGGCGTCCGCGCTCGGGCCGCCCCCCGCCTGGCTCGTCGAGCGTGCCAAGGCCGAGGGCGAGGTGCCCGTCGCCGCGCTCGCCGGGTCGCTCGAGCACGCCATCCGTCACGACCAGGCCGGCGCCGACCTCATCATCGCCCAGGGCACCGAGGCCGGCGGCCACACGGGTGAGGTCGCCACCATGGTGCTGGTGCCCGAGGTGGTCGACGCGGTGCGGGCGCCGGTGCTCGCCGCCGGCGGCATCGGGCGTGGCCGGCAGGTCGCCGCCGCCCTCGCCCTGGGCGCCGAAGGCGTGTGGTGCGGGTCGGTGTGGCTCACCACACAGGAGGCCGAGACCTCCGACGTGGTCAAGGACAAGTTCCTCGCCGCGCCGTCGTCGGGCACCGTGCGCTCGCGTTCCCTCACCGGCAAGCCGGCCCGCATGATCCGCACCGACTGGACCGACGCCTGGGAGTCGAGCGAGTCGCCCGGGCCGCTCGGCATGCCGCTGCAGTCCCTGCTGGTCGCCGAGGCCCAGCGCCGCATCGCCCGCGTCGCCGCCAGCGACGAGGCGGCGCGGCGGCTGTCCACCTACTTCGTCGGCCAGATCGTGGGGTCGATGAACACCGTGCAGCCCGCCGCCCGGGTGGTGCTCGACATGGTCGAGGAGTTCATCGACGCCGTCCAGCGCCTCGATGGTCTGCTCGAGGCCTGAACCGGACATAGAGGCCGGGTGCCCCACACCCTGCGTACGGTCCAGATGACGATCGGTGGGGTCCCCACCCGGATCGTCCAGGCCGACGGCCAGCCCGGCAAGGTCCGGTTCCTGTTCCTCCACGGCTTCTCGGACAGCGCCGACTGCTGGCAACGGGTGCAGAAGCGGCTCGCCGCGGCGGGCCACGGCTCCCTGGCCGTCGACCAGCCCTCGCACGGCCACGCCGACCCCCTCCACCCCGACCGGCCGGTCATCGAGCAGTTCGTCTCGTTCGCCGCGGCCGCCGCCCGGGCCACCGACGACGGCCGCCCGGTCATCGTCGTCGGCAACTCCCTCGGCGGCGCCCACGCCCTGCTCCTCGCCCAGCACCACCCCGAGCTGGTCCACGGCGTCGTCCCCATCTCGCCGGCGGCGTTCGACCACCCGGGCTGGTTCCGCATCCTCGACAACCAGCGCTTCCACGCCAGCGCCGGCAACCCGGTGTCCACCGTGGTCAGCCGGGCGCTGGCCGGTCCGGCCATGCGCGCGGTGGTGTTCGGCGCACCGCACCGGGCGCCCGGCGGGTTCTTGAAGACGTGGTCCCAGCACTGGAACGACCCCACCCGCCGCCGGGCCCTGCACGAGCTCGCCGCCCGGGTCCCCGGGGAGTACTTCCACGTCGAGCCCATCGAGCTCGCCGCCATCCGCGTCCCGGTGCTGGCGCTGTGGGGCACGCGCGACCGCCTCACGCTCATCACCAGCCGCGAGCGCTTCGAGCGCGAGTGCGCCGACCTCGAGTTCGTCGCCCTGCCAGGCGTCGGCCACCTCGCCCAGGTCGAGGTGCCGGGCCGCACCACCAAGCACCTCCTTCGCTTCGCCGAGCGAGTCGCGCCGTCCCACGAGACCGGCCGACCCGTCGACGAGCCCCTCGCCGCCACCGCCTGACCCCGGTTCTGGCCCAGAGATCCCCCGCCATGCGAGGGGATGCGTAGGCCAGAACGGGTTCGGAGCGGGCTACAGCGGCGGCGCCTGGTTGGCGAAGGCCAGCTCGCGGTCGGTGTCGCGCTGGGCGTCGTCGAGGGGCCGGCTGCCCCGCAGCTCGTAGACGTCGCGGTACTCGGGGCGGACCTCACCGGTCTCGTCCACCAGCCAGCGCAGCGCCATGCGCCGGGGCACGACCACCTTGTCGACCGCGACGTAGGTGCCGAAGACGTGGTCCCAGAACGGGGTGGTGACGCCGTGGTTCTTCAACGGGGCGTGGAAGTGGTGCACGAAGTGGTGCTTGCGCACCATGGCCTCGTACCGGTTGCGGTACGGCCGGCGGTGGGCCCGCCAGTGGATGAGGTCGTAGAACCCGTAGGCCACCAGGTACCCGATGCCGAGGCCCCAGCCGAGGTCGGGCTGGCCGGCGAGCCGGCCGAGGAGCGGGATGAGCCCGAGTGACACGAGGAGCACACCCGTCCAGGACAGGTACCAGCTCTCGAGCACCGTGTCGTCGGAGCCGTGGTGGCGCAGGTGCTCTCGCGAGCCGTAGTTCTTCCCTCGCGCCTCGTGGAAGGCGAAGCGGTGGAGCACGTACTCCATGAAGCTCCACAGCACGACGCCGGCGGGCAGGCCGAGCAGGAACGGCAGGAGGTGGTGGGGGGAGGGCATCAGTCGGTCCCTTCGGGGAGGGGGCGGGCGAGCGGGGCGTCGGCCTCGAGGCGGTCGACGACGGCGTGGGCGCCGGCGAGCGCCTCCGGGTCGGCGCCCCAGCCGAGGAGCAGGGCGTCGAGGACGTGGCGACCGGTGCCCACCGGGTCGAGCAGCTCGTCGTCCCAGCGCTGGACCACACGCAGCTGCACGCAGCCGGTGAGCGCGGCGGCGAGGGCGATGGTGCGCCGGTCGCTGTCGCCGGCGTCGAGCACGCCGGCCTCGGCAGCGGTCCGGAGCCGGACCTCGGCGAGGCCGAGCAGCCGCAGCGCGGCGGGCACGACCCGGCCGCCCTCCTCGGCCGGCACCGTCTCGGTGAGGTCGGACAGCAGCAGCAGGAGCAGCTGCATCTCCTCGGGGTAGGTGCCGGCCGCGGTGAGCCAGAACCGGCCGAACGCGACGACCGGGGCGAGGTGGGCCACGGCGGGGTCGCGCTCGGCGGCGACGGCACGGTCGACGTCGGCCCCGAGCACGAGCGCGGACGAGGCCAGGCGCTCGATCGCCTCTCGCTGGACCTCGGCCACCAGCGCGCCCTTCGAGGGGAAGTACGTGTACACGCTGCCCACCGCCGCGCCGACCTCGCGGGCCAGGCGCTGCATGGTGAGGGCGTCGAGGCCCTCCTCGAACACCAGGTGCAGCGCGGCCTGCAGGTAGGAGCGGTGCCGGCGCAGGCGGTTCCGCTCCCGGGCGCCGGTCGGGGCGGCCGGGCCGGCAGGATCGGGGACGGCTGAGAGCTGAACCACGTTCAGACTCTGAACGACGTTCAAGGTTGGTGTCAAGCGCGACCACTACCGTCTGCGCGGTGGACTTCGACGACGTGATCCGCATCGGGGCCGCGCTCCCCGAGGTGGAGGCGTCGACGTCGTACGGGACGCCCGCGCTGAAGGTCCGGGGCAAGGCGTTCTGTCGCCTGTGGGCCCCCGACGAGCAGGCGCGCAAGGGGCCCGACGTCGAGGGCGAGGTGCTGGTCGTGTTCGTCGACCTGGCCGAGAAGCGGGCGTGGATCGAGACCTCCGACGGCGCGCTCTTCGACCAGGCCCACTACCAGGGCCACGGCGCCATGCTCGTGAAGCTGGCCGAGGTCGACGAGGACCTGCTCGCCGACGTGCTCGAGCAGAGCTACCGGCTCAAGGCGCCCCGCACCCTGCTGCGGCGCCTCGACGAGGCCGCGCCGACCTGATCAGACCGTGACCTTCCAGCGGTTGAAGTAGGTGATCTCCCGGGCCGGTCGCCGGCGGGCCGGGGTGAACCCGCTGCCGGTGTAGAAGCCCACCGGCAGCAGCGCCACCTGGGTCACCGTGTCGGGGATGCCGAGCAGTTCGGCGATCTCGGCCTCGTGGGCGAGGTGGAACGTGGTCCACGCCGAGCCCAGGCCGCGGGCCCGGGCCGCGAGCTGGAAGCTCCAGACGCCCGGCGCCACCGAGCCGTGGTAGGCGGCGACGTCGGCGTTGGAGGCGCCGGCGGGCAGCCGGTCGAGGCGAAGCGCGATGACCATCGCCGGCACCTCGGCGATGTGGTCGACCAGGTAGGTGGCCGAGTCGATGACCCGCTGCTGGGCCCGGTCGAGCTCGCCGGCGGCGTTCGCCGCCAGGTACGGGCGGCCGACCTCCTGGTAGCGGGGGGCGATGGCGGCCTTCAGGTCGGGGTCGTCGACGACGAGCCAGCGGTTGCGCTCGAGGTTGCCACCCATGGGCGCGTGCTGGGCGATGTCGATGCACTCGAGGAGCAGCTCGCGGGGGACGGGTCGCTCGAGGTCGAGCCGCTTGCGGACCTGCTTGGTGGTGGTGAGGAGGCGGTCGACCTCGGCGAGGTCGAAGGCGTCGGTGTCGGGCATCGGCACAGCCTGGCCGACCTCGCGCCCAGCGCGCTGGCGGCCGGGCGCGGGCCCGCCGAGGGGCGCGTTATGGTCGCCGCACCGCTCGTCTGCGAAGCCCAGGGGGATCTGCCGCCATGACCGAGACCCAGTCCGGAGCCGCCATCGAGGTCGTGGGGGCCGAGACCCGCACGTTCCCGCCGTCGGAGGGGTTCCGCGAGCAGGCACTGGTCAGCGACCGCTCGCTGCACGACGAGGCCGACGCCGACCGCCTCGGGTTCTGGGAGCGCCAGGCGCGGGAGCTGGTCAGCTGGCGCAGCGAGTGGCAGACCGTCCTCGAGTGGGACCTGCCCTACGCGAAGTGGTTCGTGGGCGGCACGCTCAACGTGTCGGAGAACTGCCTCGACCGGCACGTCGCGGCCGGCGGCGGCGACAAGGTGGCGTACCACTGGGAGGGCGAACCGGGCGACACGCGCACCATCACCTACGCCGAGCTGCTCGACGACGTGTGCCGCTTCGCCAACGTCCTGAAGGGCCTGGGCGTGCGCAAGGGCGACCGGGTCTGCCTGTACATGCCGATGATCCCCGAGCTGCCCGTCGCCATGCTGGCGTGCGCGCGCATCGGCGCCCCGCACTCGGTGGTCTTCGGCGGCTTCTCCTCGAACGCCCTCGCCGACCGCATCAACGACGCGGAGGCCAAGGTCCTCATCACCGCCGACGCCGGCTACCGCCGCGGCGAGCCGTCCACGCTCAAGCCGGCCGCCGACGTCGCCCTGGCCGACACCTCCACCATCGAGCACGTCGTGGTGGTCGACCGCTGCCACACCGACCCGCCGATGACGGAGGGCCGCGACCACTGGTGGCACGACCTCATGGCCGACGCCTCCACCGACTGCCCGGCCGAGGAGATGGACAGCGAGGACCTCCTCTACCTGCTCTACACCTCGGGCACCACCGGCAAGCCCAAGGGCATCATGCACACCACCGGTGGCTACCTCACCCAGTGCGCGTTCACCCACCGGTACGTCTTCGACATCCACCCCGACACCGACGTGTACTGGTGCGCCGCCGACATCGGCTGGGTCACCGGCCACAGCTACATCGTCTACGCCCCGCTCACCAACGGCGTCACCAGCGTGATGTACGAGGGCGTGCCCAACCACCCGGGCAACGACCGGCTCTGGGACATCATCGAGCGCTACGGGGTCACGAAGTTCTACACGGCGCCCACGGCCATCCGGACCTTCATGAAGTGGGGCCGCCAGGAGCCCGACGGCCACGACCTGTCCAGCCTGAAGCTGCTGGGCACCGTCGGCGAGCCCATCAACCCCGAGGCCTGGATGTGGTACCACGAGGTCATCGGCGGCGAGCGCTGTCCCATCGTCGACACCTGGTGGCAGACCGAGACCGGGGCCATCATGATCAGCCCGCTCCCCGGCGTCACCACCACGCGGCCCGGGTCGGCCACCCACCCGCTCCCCGGCATCTCGGCCGAGCTGGTCGACGACGAGGGCAACGCCGTGGCCGAGGGCGGCGGCTACCTCACCATCACCGAGCCGTGGCCGTCGATGCTGCGCGGCATCTGGGGTGACGACGAGCGCTACCGCGACACCTACTGGTCCCGGTTCGAGGGGCGGTACTTCGCCGGCGACGGCGCCAAGATCGACCCCGACGGCTACTGGTGGGTGCTCGGGCGCGTCGACGACGTCATGAACGTGTCGGGCCACCGGCTGTCCACCACCGAGATCGAGTCCGCCCTGGTCTCGCACCCGTCCGTCGCCGAGGCCGCGGTCGTGGGCGCCACCGACCCCACCACCGGCCAGATCCCCATCGCCTACGTGATCCTGCGGGGCGAGGCCGACCACGCCGACGACCTCGGCGAGGTGCTGCGCCAGCACGTGGCCCAGGAGATCGGCCCCATCGCCAAGCCGAAGACCGTGGTGCTCGTCCCCGAGCTGCCGAAGACCCGCTCCGGCAAGATCATGCGCCGCCTGCTGCGCGACGTCGCCGAGGGCCGCGACCTCGGTGACACCACCACCCTCGCCGACCAGGGGGTGGTCGACGAGATCAAGACGCGCGCCGCAGGAGGCAGCGAGGAGTAGCCCGGGGTCCGGCTACTGGAGCACGGCCTCCGAGCCGGTGCCGCCGCCGCCGTGCGGCGCCTGCCAGGTGCACATCGCGTCGACGCCGGTGGCCACCGTGCCCGGCGCCGCGACCAGCGGGTCGGTGGCGATCGACGGCTCCGTGGCGCAGCCGGCACCCACCCGGGCGTCGAGGGCCCGCGGCTCCGGGCGGACGCCGTCGTCCCACACGGGCGGCTCCGGGGGCGCGGCGTCGTCCGGCTCGGTCGCGGCGGCGCCACCGGCCAGGAGGACGGCGGCGACGACACCGAGGAGCGGGCGGGGCAGGCGCATCGGCGCCCTCCGTACCCCGCGCGGTGGCGGTCTCAGCCCAGCTCGGGGCGAGCCGGGCGGCCGGTACCCTGCCCCCGATGCGCCGCCTGCTCCACCTGCTCGTGCCGCTGGCCCTGCTCGTCGCCGCCTGCGGTGACGACGACGCGGACGACGCCACGCCGAGCCCCACGACGACGGCCGCCCCAGCCGCCGAGGACGAAGCGGACCGAGCGGACGACGGTGGAGACGCCGCGGCGGACGAGCCCGACGAGGAGTCCGCGACCTCCACCACGGCCGCGCCGGCCGACGACTCGCCCGCCGAGGACGCGCCGGGCGATGGGGTGCACGAGGCCGAGGGCATCGACGACCCCGGCGTGCTGCTCGCCGACCTCACCGGCGACGCCGAGGTGCCCGGTCCGGGCGACGACGGGGCCACGGGCCGGTTCGAGGCCGAGCTCGTCGAAGGCTCGCTGTGCATCGACATGGCGGCCGACTCGCTCGCCGGCGAGGTCACCGCCGCCCACGTCCACGAGGGTGCGGCCGGCGCCGCCGGACCGCCCGTGGTGGACATCGGCACGCCGACGGCGGCGGCGGACGGCGGCGCCACCTGGACCGACGTGTGCGTCCCCGTCGACGGGCCGCTGGTCGAGCGCATGGCCACCGAGCCCGACCGGTTCTACGTGAACATCCACTCGGCGTCGTTCCCCGACGGCGCCGTGCGGGGCCAGCTCGCGCTGGCGTCCGTGTTCGATCGGCAGCTGTCGTGAGCCGGCGCGGCTGGGCCGACCCCGACAACTGGTGCTGGCGAGAGGGGCCGGTCGCGCCGGGCGAGACGGTGGTGTTCGACCTCGACGGCGTGCTGTCCGACGCCACCCGGCGCCAGCACTACCTCGAGTGGCCCCGGCGCGACTGGGAGACCTTCTTCGAGGAGTGCGGCGAGGACGCCCTCATCGCCGAGGTCGCCCGCGTGCTCGAGTGCCTCGACGACGGGCTCAACGTGGTGCTCCTCACGGCCCGCCCGATCCGGGTCCAGCCCCAGACGCTCGGCTGGCTGAAGCGCTACGAGCTGCGTTGGGACCTGCTGGTGATGCGCGACTGGGGTGACTACATGGCGGCGCCGAGCTTCAAGCGGCTCACCGTGCGCGAGCTCCGTGGGTATGGGTTCGACCTGCGCCTCGCCTTCGAGGACGACCAGCGCAACGTCGACATGTTCCACGACGAGGGCGTGCCGTGCGTCTACATCCACTCCGGCTACCACACCTGAGACACCTCCCCCGATGAGCCGCCACGACGAGCTCGAGCGCGAGCAGGCCCACATCGACCGGGCCTACGAGGCGCTCGACCGCCTGCGTGAGGGCGCAGCGGCCACCGCGCCCGCGCCGGTGGAGGACGACGAGGGCGCGGGCGGCACCTTCCAGGACCGCTTCCAGCGCGAGCGCGCCACCGCCGACGCCCGCCGCCGGCTCGGCGAGCTCCGCTGGGGCGACCCGCCGCTCGTCTTCGGGCGCATCGACCTGGTCGAGCCCGTCGACGGCGACGACCGCTTCCACGTGGGGCGCATCGGCGTGTTCGCCGAGGACCAGACCCAGCTCGTGGTCGACTGGCGGGCCCCCATCGCCGAGGGCTTCTACCGGGCGACCCGGGCCGAGCCCATGGGCGTCCACCGGCGGCGCTCGTTCCACTGCCGGGGCCGCCGCCTGCTCGACATCGACGACGTCGTGCTCGACCCGGCGGGCGGCGCCGACGACGACCTGGTGGGCGAGGCGGCGCTGCTCGCCTCGCTGGCCGCGCCACGCACCGGGCGCATGTCGGACGCGGTGGCCACCGTCCAGGCCGAGCAGGACGAGGTCATCCGGGCGCCGATGGCCGGGATCACCATCGTCCAGGGCGCCGCGGGCACCGGCAAGACCGTCGTCGCCCTGCACCGTGCCGCCTACCTGCTCTACACGTTCCGAGACGTCCTCGACCGTCAGGGCGTGCTGCTGCTCGGCCCGAACGCCCGCTTCCTCGACTACGTCCGCGACGTGCTGCCGGCGCTCGGCGAGCACGACGCCCGACTCGCCACGGTGCACGACCTGTTCCCCGGCGTGCGGCCGGTTCCCGACGCCGACCTCGACGTCGCCGCGGTCAAGGCCGACCTGCGCATGGTCCAGGTGCTGCGTCGCGCCGTGCGGATGCGCCAGCGGCGGGTGCGGGAGACCGTCGTGGTGCCGGTCGGGCGCTTCCTCCTGAAGCTCGACCCCACCGTCGTCAACCACGTCGTCGAGCACGCCCGCCGCCTCGACGGCACGCACAACGAGCGGCGCCGCTTCGTCGAGGCCGACCTGGTCGACGCGCTCTACGCCGAGCTGCGCCGGCGCAACACCGCCACCGTCGACCGCATGCGCGATCCGGGCCGCGAGGGCATGCGCCACCTGCTGCGGACGACGCCGGCGTTCGTCGAGCTGCTCGAGCGGGTGTGGCCGCTCCTGCGGCCCCAGGACCTGCTGCACGACCTGTTCGGGTCGCGGGCCATGCTGCGCCACGCCGGCCGCGACGGCCTGCTGGGCGAGGACGAGCAGGAGCTGCTCCACCGGACGCGCGCCGACGGAGCGGACGACGTCGAGTGGACCCACGCCGACGTGCCGCTGCTCCACGAGGCCCACGCCCTGCTCGGTCCCCTGCCCGCCGGCCGCGGCGCGTCCACCGAGCCCACCGAGGACGAGCAGTTCCTCGTCGACCGGGTGATGGAGCACGTCGCCGCGTCGATGGCGGCGATGCAGCAGGGACTCGACCCGGTGATGGAGGCCGACCTCCGGCGCAGCGTGCTCGACGAGATCCGCACCGACACCGGCGTCGGCGACGATCCGGACGACCGCCGTCCCGACGTGCCCACCGTCTGGGGCACGGTGCTGGTCGACGAGGCCCAGGACCTCTCGCCGATGGCGTGGCGCATGGTGGCCCGCTCCTGCCCCAACCAGGCCATGACCATCGTGGGCGACCTCGCCCAGGGCACGGCGCCGTGGTCGCCCCGCAGCTGGGACGAGGTCGTGGGCTGGATCGCACCCCGGCACCCGGCCCGCCGCCACGAGCTCCACGTGAACTACCGCACCCCCACCGAGCTGATGGCGCTGGCGGCGCCGTTCTCGACCGCCCCGGGACGAGCCCGTGCCGTCCGGTCCAGCGGCCACCCGCCCCGCGCCGTCGCCGTGGCGGTCGACGACCTCACCCGCGTGGCCGCCCAGCGGGCCGGGGCGATGGGCGCCGAGGTGCCGGAGGGCCGGGTGGCCGTGATCGCCGGTCCCGCCCTCGTGGACGCGGTCCGCAGCCACGCCGGCGACCGCGTCGAGGTCCACACGCCGGAGACGGTGAAGGGCCTCGAGTTCGACGGCGTCGTCGTGGTCGAGCCGGCCCAGCTCGTGGGTGGCGTGGCCGGCACGGCGCCGCTCTACATCGCGCTGACCCGCTCGACCGGGCTGCTCGAGCTCGTGCACGCGGCACCGCTCCCGGGCCCCCTCGCCGAGCACCTCTAGGAACTGGACGCGGATCCTGCGCCGGACTACCGCTCGACCTCGGCCGCGGCGAGCGCCGCGGCGGCGGCGGCGAGGAAGGTGGCCTCCTCGAGCGGCTTGCCGAGCACGGCGTGGCAGCCCCGCTCGAGCATCCGCTCGACCCGCAGCGGGCTCGCCGCGGCGGTGGCCATCACGATGGGGATGGCGCGCAGCTCGGGGTCGTCCTTCATGCGCGCCACCAGCTCGTCGCCGGACATGCGCGGCATCATCGCGTCGGTGATCACCAGGGCAGGGCGCTCGGCCCGGACGACCTCGAGGGCCTCGACGCCGTCGGCGGCCAGCAGCACGCGGTAGCCGGCGTCCTCCAGCCAGAACTCCACGAGCCCGCGCAGGGGCGCCTCGTCCTCGACGTAGAGGACCGTGGGACCGGTGCTCACGGGGCGCGTCGCATGCTCGGGGGGCCGGGGAACCCGGACGGGAACCCCGTCGGGGCACGATACGTTCTCCCTGGTGAGCGGCGCCCGCCCCGGGCGCCCCGTGCGTGCAGCACCGCTGCGAAGGACCATGCGAAACACCGCGAAGACCGCAATCCTCCTCGCCGGCCTCGGCGGGCTCCTCGTCGTCATCGGCGGGGGCGTCGCCGGCGGCCAGGGCGCCACCATCGGGCTCCTGCTCGGCCTGGTGTTCGTGGGCGGCTCCTACTGGTTCTCCGACAAGCTGGCCATCAAGGCCGCCCGCGCCGTGCCCGCCTCCGAGGCGCAGTACCCCGAGTTCCACGCCACCATGCGCGAGCTCACCCAGCTGGCGGGGATGCCGATGCCCGCCCTCTACGTGTCGCCGAGCCCGCAGCCCAACGCGTTCGCCACCGGCCGCAACCCCGAGCACGCCGCCGTCGCCGTCACCGAGGGCCTGGTGCGCAACCTGTCCTGGGACGAGATCCGGGGCGTGCTCGCCCACGAGATCTCCCACATCGGCAACCGCGACATCCTGATCTCGTCCGTGGCCGCCGCCATCGCGATGGGCATCACCTTCATCGCCCGAATGGCCATGTGGGGCGCCATGTTCGGCGGCGGCCGCAGCGACGACGAGGGCGGCAACCCCATCGGCATGCTCGCCATGGCGCTGCTCGCGCCCGTGGCCGCCGGCCTCATGCAGATGGCGCTCAGCCGCAGCCGCGAGTTCCAGGCCGACGAGAGCGGCGCCCGCCTGCTCGGCACCGGCGAGCCGCTCGCTCGCGCCCTCGAGAAGCTGGAGGTCGCCGCCGGCCGGGTGCCCATGGACATCGACCCCGCCCACGCCCAGGCGTTCATCGTCAACCCGCTCACCGGCCGCAAGGTGCAGTTCGCCGACCTGTTCCGCAGCCACCCGAGCACCGACCAGCGGGTCGCCCGCCTCCGCAGCGGCTCCTGGCGCTGAGCGCACGCCGCCCCCGTCCATGACGGGGACGTGAACGAACGATGACCGTCTCGGCAGGGATCCGGACCCGGGGTGGCGAAACGGTCACAGATGGTTGCGCGCCGACGATGGGAACGGGTCCTGGGCCTCGCCGTGGCGCTCGTGGTGCTCGCCGCGGGTGCCCCGGCCTACGCCCAGGTGTTCGGCGGCGACGACCCCTTCGCTCCCGAGCCGCCCCCGTCCACCACCACGACCACCGCACCGCCGCCACCGGACAGCAGCCCCGTCCCCACCGCCCCCGACTCGGGTGGGTCGTCCACCACCACGACGGCGCCCCCGCCGTCGGGTGGCGACGGCAGCACCACCACGGCGCCGCCCCCGCCCCCCGGCGAGCAGGCGCCGCCCCCCGGCGGCGACCCCGCGCCACCGCCGAACGGCGGTGACGGCACCCAGGCCACCACGGGCGGCCGCAGCATCCCGCCGGCCGCCCAGGCGATCATGGACAGCATCGTCCGCTCGCCGGCCAACAGCTCCAAGGCGCTGTACGAGGCCGTCCAGCAGCTCGTGGCCCTCGGCCTGAGCGAGCAGGAGGCCATCCGCGTCGGCTTCGGCCGGTTCCCCATCGCGGGCGTCGCCAACTTCACCCACGACTGGTACTTCCCCCGCTGGGGTCCGGGCTTCCGGTTCCACGAGGGCACCGACGTCTTCGCGGCCTACGGCACGCCGGTGCGGTCCCCGGTCGACGGCACGGCCACGGCCGGCAGCGGAAACCTCGGCGGCCTCTACGTCAAGGTGTTCCAGCCCGACGGCACCTACTTCTACATGGCCCACCTGTCCGGCATCGTCGACGGCTTCCAGAACGGCATGGCCGTCGAGACCGGCGACATCGTCGGCTACGTCGGCACGTCCGGCAACGCCAAGGGCACCCCGCCCCACGTGCACCTCGGCATCTACTCGCCGGGCGGTGAGCCCACCGACCCGAAGCCCATCCTCGACCAGTGGCTCGCCGAGGCCATGGCCGCCCTGCCCGGCATCGTCGAGCAGGTGAAGGCCCAGCGGCCCGACGCCCCGGCCCCGGCGGCCACGGCGCCCGCACCCCGGGTGCCCCGCTCGCTCCTCGCCACCGCCTTGCTCCGCGACCTCATCGACGAGCGCACGGCGGGCGGCATCGACTCGGCCGTGCTGCTCGAGGCGGTGGGCAACCCCTCCTCGGGCGGCCTGGCGGTCGCCGAGGCCCAGGCGAACGAGCTGGCGGCCAGCATCGACTGGGACGCACGCGAGGCCCGGGCCCGCACCCAGCGGCTCATGGTGGAGCGGGCCACCGCGATCTTCCGACTGGCGCTCGGCCCGCTGGCACCCGCCGACCCGGCCACCGACGCCGCCGCGCCGTAGCTCGGCGGTCAGCGCCGAGGGCGGGCACGGGGCGAGTTCTGAGGCGCTGCCGAAGAACTCGAGGTCGCCGAAGGCGACACTCAGTCGCGGAAGTTCTCGAACTGGAGCGGCACGCCGAAGTCGCCCTCCCGGAGCGCGCCGATGACCTCCTGCAGGGAGTCGCGGCTCTTGCCGGTGACCCGCAGCTGGTCGCCCTGGGTCTGGGACTGCACGCCCTTGACGCCCAGCCCCTTGATGAACTTGTTCAGCTCCTTGGCCTTCTCCGAGGAGATCCCGGCCCGCAGGGCGATCGTCTGGCGCGCCGTGCCCCCGGCCGCCTCCTCGACCTTGCCCGGGTCGAGCACCTTCAGGCTCACCTTGCGCTTCACCAGCTTCTCCTCGAGCACCGTGCGCAGGGCGTTCAGGCGGTCCTCGCTGGCCGACCGCAGGGTGATCGACTCCTCGCCGTTGAGCTCGACGGCGCTGTTGGTGCCCTTGAAGTCGTAGCGGGTGGAGGCCTCGCGGGCCGCCTGGTCCACGGCGTTGCGGACCTCTTGGACGTCGAACTGGCTGACCACGTCGAAGCTGGGCATGGCGCGCAGGCTAGCCAGGCGGGCTGGGTTGCTCCGGGGGCGCGCTGCTACGTTGATCCGCCCCTGGGTCGGTGCCCGAGTGGCCAAAGGGAACGGGCTGTAAACCCGTCGGCGTACGCCTACGTTGGTTCAAATCCAACCCGGCCCACACTCGGAACTGGCAGCCACCAGGGAACGCACGACCTTCCGTGTTCCGTGGTGGCTGCCAGTTCTGTCGCGTCAGAGCAGCAGCTGCATGACGACGACGTCGAGCCACGTGCCGAACTTGCGGCCGACCTCGCGCTCGACGCCCACCTGCTCGAACCCGAGCGAGGCGTGCAGCTGGATCGATGCGGTGTGCCCGCCGACGATGCGGCCGATCACCGAGTGGAAGCCCCGCCGCCGGGCCACCTCGACGATCTCGCCCAGCAGCGCCCGGCCCACGCCCTGCCCCCGGTGGTCGGGGTGCACGTAGATCGAGTCCTCGACCGTGGTGCGGTACGCCGGCCGGTCGCGGTACGGCGACAGCGACGCGAACCCGGCCACCGCCCCGCCGATCTCGGCCACCACCACCTCGAGGACGCCCGATCGGGCGCTCAGCCACTCGGCCTGCTCCTCCACCGATCGGGTGACGAGGTCGAACGTGACCGTCGACGTGGTGACCTCGTGGTTGTAGATGGCGGCGGTCGCCGCAGCGTCGGCGGCGGTGGCGGGGCGCAGGAGCACACCCCCATGGTGCCCGCGCGGGGGCGCCGCTCAGTGCGCCGAGGCGGCCACCGCGCCGTCGCTGATGGTGGGCTCGACGACGGCGACCCGACCGGTCATCGCCTCGAGGCGCGCCCACGAGGCCACGTCCTCGTCTGCGGTGAGCACGATCACCTGCGGGTCGCCGGCCAGGCCGGCGAGCAGCTCGAGCAGCATCGGCTTCACCGGGGCGGGCAGGCCGTCGAAGGGGTCGTCGACCACGAGGGGCAGGTGCTGGCCGGAGCCGGTGAGGGCCCGCACCGCTTCCAACCGGGCCAGCACGGCCTGGGCCAGCTCGGCGGCGACGTCCGCGCCGATCTCGGGTGACTCCGCCGACAGCACGTGCAGGGAGTCGAAGCCGTCCTGCACCGCGGCGGCGGCGCGGATCTGGCGCTCGTGGTCGAGGGCGAAGCGCAGGGGCACCGGTCCGGCGACGTCGGCCCAGGCGGCCAGGGCGCGCCGGTGGTCGCCCACCGCCTGCATGAACCGGCGACGCTCGTGGTCGGTGTCGAGCAGCGTGCTGACCCGCTCGTAGTGGAACGAGGAGTAGTCGTCGGCTCCGGCCTGGCGCAGCACGTCGCGCTCGGCCCGGGCGGCGGCGTCGACGACCCGCCGGAAGCGCAGGGCGAGGGCGATGCCGAACAGGGTCACCGCCACGAGGGGCAGGGCGAGCGCCCCGCTGCCCACGTTCGTGGCGCCGATCGCGCCGAGGGCGCCGGTGGTGCCGATGGTGAGGGCGATGAGGCGGACCCGCTCGTAGGCGTCGGTCGCCGCCACCAGCGTGGCGTGCCGCTCCTCGATCTCCTGGACGATGGGGGCGTCGTCGGCCGACACGCCTCCGCCGGCGGAGGCCTGCTCGAGCAGCTGCTCGGCGGCCCGCACCCGCATCGCGGTGTCCCAGAGCGCCTCCTGGTCGGCCACCGCGAGCCGGGCGACCCACGCGTCCGACTCCCCGCGGGGCACCAGGTCGTCGCGGGTGAGGCGGATGGTCCGCCGAGCGAGGGCCCGGTCGACGCCGAGGGAGGCGAACAGGTCGATCTCGCCGTCGGGCCCGAGGTGGTCGGCGGTGACGTCGGCGACCGAGTCGGTGTCGACCACCCGGTGGCGACCGGTCTCGGGCCGGAACACGGTGAGGCTGCGGCCCGCGAGCTGCAGCTCGAGGTGCACCCCGGGCCGGGCGCCGGCGAGCGAGTCGAGGACCTCCCCGGCCAGCGCCTCGCGCGCCGCCGGCTCCAGGCCGGCGACCACGGTGAGCGCCGGGTGGAACTCGGCGGTCAGCGTCCGTTCCCCCGTCCCGATCACCAGCCGTTCCAAGCGCACGACTTGGTATCGGTGCCCCGTCCATGGGTCTTGAGACCCAATCCGTGACAGATGCGGGACGCCGGGCGGCCGTGTTTGCGTGACCGGCCACCGTGCGTAGACTCTGCCGCCGCGCCGGAACGGCCCTCGGGTCACGGTGCTGGTTCCGCCCCGTTAGCTCAGTCGGCAGAGCACAGCCATGGTAAGGCTGGTGTCGTCGGTTCGATTCCGACACGGGGCTCGCTGCCACGCCGTCCGGCGTGGCAACACCTGGCGACGTAGCTCAGTCGGTTAGAGCACGCGGCTCATAATCGCGGTGTCGTCGGTTCGATTCCGACCGTCGCCACTCGCACGGGGGGCTCCGCCCCCCGTGGACCCCCCGGGCCGCTGCTCAGCGCACCATCCCCGGACCCGTCAACCCGAAAGGCAGCCTGACATGGCCAAGGAGAAGTTCGATCGGTCGAAGCCCCATGTGAACATCGGGACGATGGGTCACATCGATCATGGGAAGACGACGTTGACGGCGGCGATCTCGCGGGTGTTGTCGGAGCGTGTGGCGGGGAACAACGCGACGTC